>CANQFK010000026.1 GCA_947598585.1 uncultured Clostridia bacterium | reverse complement strand
TACCGCTATTGCAGTTCCTCTCTTTGTAGGTGCGCTCAATAATGCGGAAGAAAGAGTAAAAGAAGCCAATATTCGTGCGGTAAGAGGTCTTGCCGTTTCGGAGATCATCGGAAAACCGTCCACATACCGTACAGATACATATATTGAAAAAGATAGCAAACATGCTTATATTGCTACCGCAACGGTCGACAAAAACGGAAATGTAAGTGAATTGACAATTTGGACAATAAAGGCAGCCGCAGAAAAATTAGGCGTTAAAACACCTCCCACAGAAGCCGCAGATCAATGTGATAAACAGTCGGACGGTAGTTATCATGTTGCAGTTTACCTTGTTGAAATTGACGACTTTAAAACAGGCAATGAAAGCACAGGTGTTGGTGGCTAATCCTACCAATTCCTCAAAGCGAAAATGGCATTAGATATGTCGAATAGCTTAGACCATATGTATGGGTACCATTCAGGGACAACGGTACGGAGAAAAATGTTCCTACAACCAAAAAAGCTCAAACGGCATTGCAAGGGTATGCCGTATAAGCTATTTGTATCTGACAGGGATGTAAAGATACGAAAAACAGCGAAACAAACGTTTCGCTGTTTTTTTGAATTTTATTTACTTCCCCTAAGACAACCTCATTTGGTCGTGTTGCGACGCGCAAGCAAGTTTGCCTCGCTTGTATTACATAATATTAAAATGGCATTTCCTCGGACGATCCCGGTTTGACTTTAAGGATCTCCTCTCTCGTACGCGCGGCAACAGGCTCGCTTTCTTCCGCCTCTATCGCCTCCGCAATATCCTTGGGTATGGGTTTTTCCTCCAAATGTTCGGCGGGCGCGGGCTTATTGTCCGTCTTGCCGCCCTTATCCGCCTTGGGGAGCGCGGCGTCTTTCTCTTCAAACGAAACGTATGCGCCGTGCCAGGTAAGGTCGATAGTATCGGTCTGACCGTTTCGGTGCTTTGCGATGATGAGTTGGACGGCGTTGCGTTCCTCGTCGGAAATGTTCTTATCGTTGTCGCTGTACTGCCTGTAAAGGAACATGATTATATCTGCGTCCTGCTCGATCGCGCCCGACTCTCTTAGGTCGCTCATTACGGGCACCTTTTCCTTGCGGTCCTCCACCTTACGGGAAAGTTGGCTGAGCAGCAATATGGGCACGTTCAATTCCTTTGCGGCAACTTTGAGCGTTCGCGTGATGTCGCTTATTTCCTGTTGGCGGTTTTCCACGCGTTTGCCCGCGGACATGAGTTGAAGATAGTCTATCATAACTATATCCAGCCCTCGCTCCCGCTTCAACTTACGGCATTTGCTTATTATGTCCACAGGGGACGTGTTGGAGGTGTCGTCGATATAAATGTTCGCCTTGTCGAGTTTTGTCTTTGCCAGCATGAGCCTGTTCCACTCGTTGGAACCGAGATGACCGGAATTTGCCTTGGTCATGTCCACCTTTGCGACCGAACACAACATTCTGCGCGCAAGCTGGACGGCGGGCATTTCCAGCGAAAACACCGCCGCGCGAATGGGCGTCTTTTTGCCCGTTTCGGTGGTGCGTTCGGCAAACGCCGCAGCCTGAATAAAGTTCATGCCTATGCTCGTCTTTCCTTGACCGGGTCGGGCGGCAATTATTATAAGGTCGCCGTTTTGAAATCCGTTGAGAAGATTGTCGAGCATCTTGAAGCCCGTCGGTATGCCCTTAAAGAACAGCGGGTCGCGTTCTATCATCTCCATTCGTTCTATCGCCTCGCCTACCGATTCGGAGATCGGTTTCAAGGTCGAACGGAAATTGCCCTCGCCGAGCGCGAAAATCTCCTTTTCCGCATACGACATGGGATCCTCGTCGCCCGCATATGCGACGTTAGCTATCTTATTCGCCGAATCTATTATCTTTCGGCGCAACTTATTCTGCCTTACTATTTCGAGATAGTGAGCGTAATTGGACGCGGACGGAACGATATTGCTCAGCGACGTAAGGTAGTTTATGCCGCCCACCGCCTCCATGCTTCCCATGCTTTCGAGTTGCTGCACGAGCGTGATGATGTCGATAGGCTTGTTTTCCGCATAAATGTTTTTCATCGCCTCGAATATCAGCTGGTGCGCCGTGGTGTAAAAATCCTCGGGCGCAAGCATGGACAATATTTCGTTGGGGGCGTATTCGTCTATAAGAACGCAACCAAGCAAAGCCTGTTCCGCTTCGTTGTTTTGGGGTACTATTCTCGCCTTTGCGTTTGGATGCGCGCTCGATCTATTCTGCATTGTCGTCCTCCGATGTTTGCGGCTCGATCTCTGTTTTCACCTCGTCCGAAACGTCCTGTTTTCGATCTTCGACCAAAAACACGTTTTCCTGCTTTTTGTCCTTGACGACAAAGAGCAATATCGCCACTACCGCAATTCCCGCGACGACAGGCACTATAAACCAACCGCTCGCCATCGCTCTGTATTCGAGATAGAGAGTGGAAAAGTTGTCTTGTTCCCATTTGAGGCATCGCGCCTCGCCATATCGGCTGTTGATAAATCTGACGTCCTCGGTCGCGTCCGACGAACGGAAAGCGTCGGAAACGGCGAAATAAAATCTCGATCTTATCGCACCGTCGTCTATCTTCGCTTTGCCGCCGTACAAACTTCCGAGAGCGGTCTTTGCCGCGTCGCGCACTATCGTTCCGAGTTCGTTTACAAAGTCGGGGTTTCGGAGCGCGACCTTGCGTTTTATGGTAAAGAATCCGAAATCTCCGTCCATTTCGTCGAGAGCGTAAGCGACGGGCTCAGACAAAAAACAGTATCGTACAAAATCTTCTTCGCCCGAGAGCGCGCCGCAATATTCAAAATCCACAGCCGTTTTTCGGTCGATCAACGATCCTATCATTTTTCCCGTGCTGTCCTCGTACGAGCCCAAATCGGGCGAATCGAAAAGCCTCATTCCCACCTGCAACTCATACTGCATTTTGGCGGTATCGGTTTCGCTCTCTGCCGCAAAAGCTATTACGTCGATATCGAGCGGGGTGTATTCTATCCCGTCCTCATCGTCTTTGCAGGACGGAATATCCGTATCGTTATAACTCGAATAGCCACCCAACACGCATGACACAAGCGAAAACGCAAGCAATGACAACAATAAAACGGCAAAGATCTTTTTTTTCATTTCATTTCCTTTTTTATTCGATTTCCTTTTCGAGGAGCGCCAGAGTATCGTTAAATTCTTTCATGGCTACTTCATAAGGAGCCTTTGTGGCAAGATCCACGCCCGCGTTTTTGAGGATATTGTACGGGCTGTCGCTTCCGCCTGCCGAAAGGAAGTTCTTGTAGCGGGCAAGATTCTTGGGATCGTCGAGTATGCTCTTTACGATATTTATCGCGCTCGTTATGCCCGTTGCATACTTGTATACATAAAACGCATTGTAAAAGTGCGGGATCCTCGCCCATTCGTAACGAATGTCTTTGTCGTGAACGACAGCGTTTCCGTAATACTTCTTGTTGAGCGCGTAATATTCTTCGCTGAGCGAATCCACCGTAAGCGGCTTTCCGCTAAGGTCCATATCGTGCGCTATCTTCTCGAACTCCGCAAACATGGTCTGACGGAACAGCGTCGTGCGGAACATATCGATATAGTACGAAAGCAGGTACTTTTTGAGCGCCTTGTCCTTTACGGTCGAAATGAGATGTTTGAGAAGCAAAACTTCGTTTACGGTCGAAGCGACTTCGGCAACGAATATCTGGTATTGGGCCTTGTAGAACGTCCACTTTTTGTCCGAATAGTACGAATGCATGGCGTGTCCGAGTTCGTGCGCAATGGTGAATACGTCGTGCGTCGTCCTCGAATAGTTCAAAAGCACATACGGATGAACTCCGTAACAGCCCCAGCTGTACGCGCCGCTGCGTTTGCCCTCGTTTTCCATAACGTCTATCCAGCCGTGATCCCTCGCTTCGCGCAAAAGAGCGGCGTATTCCTCGCCGAGCGGTTTAAGTCCCTCGATAACGAGGTCGAACGCCTCTTCGTAACCGAGTTTAAGGTCGGCGTTTTCCACAATGGGAACGTAAAGGTCGTACATGTGCATGCTTTTGAGTCCGAGCGCCTTTTTGCGAAGCGCTATGTATCTGTGCATAACTTCCACGTTTTCGTCGACCGCCGTAATAAGTTGATCGTATACTTCCATGGGAACGTCGTCGCCGAAAAGCGATTTTTGAAGGCAATTTTCATATCCTCTCGCCTTGGCAAAGAAATTGTCCTTTTTTACGCTGCCCGCATAAGTCGTGCATATCGTATTGATGAGTTTTTTGTATGCGCCGTAGTTGCCTTTGAACGCGCGCCTTCTGAGATCCTGATCCTTATTGTCGAGGAACACGCCGTAATTGCCGTGGGTAAGCCTTACTTTTTTGCCGTCGGGCGTCGTTATCATGGGCATTGGCAATTCGACGTTGTTTATCGTGGTGAATATCTCGCCGAAGTTCTCGGTCGCCTGACCCGCCATGGAAAGGATACGTTCCTCCTTATCGGACAAAATGTACTTTTTGTTGCGGACTATCTCCTTTAACATGAAATCGTATTTGGAAAATTCCTTGTCGGATATCACCGAATTGAGATAGTCGTCGCTGAGCGAGGAAATTTCGCTGTTGACGTACGAAGTCGCGGTCGCAAGCATATAGCTGAGCGCCATTGCTCTGTCCGTATATGCCACATACTTTTGCACGCTGCCGTCCTGGTCGCGACGCATACGCGCATAGCAGAACAATCTTTCAAGCATCATATCGATCTTTTCGTTTGCGTCAAGACATTCTTTGAGCGCTTTTTTGTCACTCAGCTTTCCCTCAAAACTTTTAAGGACGGGTTCCATTTCCGCAGCCTTGGCATAAAGTTTTTCCCATTCTTCATCGGAAGGGATCATGTCTTCGAGGCGCCACTTATACTTATCGTCGATTTCGTTTCTTTTCATAATTTTCTCCTATATTTATATTTTTATTAAGTTTACCATGTTTTTGCGATTTGAGCAAGTGTTTTAGCAAAATTTTTATCAATAAGTCCTCGCAATAATGCTGCCGTGTTGCGCGTCGGCGGGACTTACGACCAATTTGTCGAAGATACGCTCTATGAGTTCGGGTCTGTGCGTCACCACTCCCACCATCGTGTCCGCCGAAAGCGCCATCAGGGCGTTCATCACCGTGTCGAGGGAATTTGCGTCCAGCGTTCCGAACCCCTCGTCGAGGAAGAAAAATTCGTACGACTTATACCTCGCTATTTCTCGCGAAATGGCTATGGCGAGCGAAAGAGAGGCGAGAAACGTTTCCCCGCCCGAAAGCGTGGACGCCTTGCGTTTCATTCCGCCCGCAAGAAAATCGCTGACGTAAAACGTCCCGTCCTCGTATTCGAGGGTGTATTTGCCGCCCGTTATCTCGCTCAACACCGCCGACGCCGACGCCGTGAACTGCAAAATGTACTCCTCGGCTATGTATTCTATGAACTTGTCGCCCGAAACAAGCCCGTAAATATCCGAATAAATGTCGAACTGTCTGCTCTTTGCCGCTTTCTCCTTTTCGAATTCCCGCTTTTTCACAAGATCCTTTTGCATGATCTCATGCTCCTTGCTTTGGCGCGCGATATCCGAAATGAGTTTTTCGCGCTCGGCTTTGGTCTGCTTTAACAGCGCGCTCTTTTGTTCGAGCGCATTGGCGTCGAATTCGGGCATTTCCTTTGCGGTGGCGGCAAGCTGCTCGATCGTCGCCCGCAACAAAGCGTTTTGCGCGGTCAACTCTTCGCGCTCGACTTTGGTCCGCTCGCAAAGCGCGCTCAGCCTTTCGCATTCCGACTTGAACTCATCGTATCTCTTTTCGTTTTCCCTCAATTCGTCCTCGCTTATTCCCATGCGATCGTTTATGACAGAAACAAGCCTGTCGAGTTCCGCGCGCGCCTCTTCGCCTCTGCGCTTTATATCGCTCGCGCGCAACGTAGCCGCGTCGAGTTTTTGCTTTGTCGCTTTGAGTTCGCCCTCGCGAACGCCGAGCGTCTTTTGAAGTTGTGCCGCACGCGTTGCAAGCTCGACCAATTTGTCGATCTTGTCGGGTACTTTGAGCCTTTCGACAGCGATCGCGCGACGCTTTTCGATCTCGCTCAACTTGTTCTGCGCCTCCGCCAACGCTTTGGAACTTTCCTCGTACCTGGTGCCGAAAGAGTATTTGTTGTTTTCGAGCACCTTGCACTCCTTTTGCGCAAGGTCGTATTCGCTTTCCTTTTGTTTGAGCGCTCCCGACACGTCGTCGTGCTCGCAACCGACGAACTCTTCGGAGATGATATGCCCGCAAACAGGGCACCTGTCCCCCTCTTTCAGCCCGCTGCGCACAAATCGAGCCGCGTCCGAACGCCTCTGCTCTTCCATTTTCGCTTTTAGGTCGTCTACCTCTTTTCGGAGTTCGTCGCGCCTCTTTTCCGCCTCACCCAGCTTTTCCATGACGCCGACGAGGTTGTTCTCGTTCGCCTTGCAAACGAGCGTAAGTTCCCTTACTTTTCTGTCGAATTCTTCATGATCGGCGTTCGCGTTCTTTATATCGGCAGCGAGCCGATCCACCTTGAATTTTATGTCGAATGCGTCGAAGTACTCGCCTTTTTCGCACAGATCGGATATCGACGCCATTTCGTCCGCCGTTTTATCGAGCTCGCCGTTCATGTTCGCGACATTGCTTTGCTCCTTTTCAAATGCGGCTTTGCATTCGACTTCCTCTCTGTGGGCGTCGTTCCATTCGACGCGCAACTTGTTTACCGCCTCTTGCTTGCCGTTTCGCTCGGCGATAAGGCTCATCAGGTCCTTTGCGCGCGCCGCGACAAGTTCGCACGCCGTCTTTCCGTCAACGGCTTTTTTCAAATTTTCGCTATACAGGTCGTAATTCCGTGCCATGGCGTCGAGTTTTTCCATAAGCTGCGACAATTTATTTTCCTCGATTTTGAGTTTGCTCGCAGCCTCGACGCTCTTATCGAATTTGCGCTTTTGTTCTTCGAGCGCGGCGATCTCTTCGCCAAGGCTCTTTTCGCTCTCGCAAAGAATTTTATCTTTTGCGACGTCCGACTTTATCTCCTTTTCGAGCGCAGTAATGGCGGTCTGAGTGACCTCTTTGAGTTCGGAAAGGCGTTCGTTCAGATTTTCGAGGTCCTTTTGGGCTTCGGTCTTTTTTTTGCTGAATTTGTTGCCGAGTTCGCGGTACTTTTTGAGTTTGAAAAGGTTGCCCACGGTTTCGTTCCGTTCGCCCTTTTTCGCGGTCAGAAATTTTGCGAATTTGCCCTGTTCCAATATGACGACCTGCGTAAAATCCGTTTCGGTCAGTCCTATCATTTCTATCAGCAGCCTGTTCGCTTCGGTGATCTGCTCGGCAAGAACTTCGCCGCTCGTAAGGTTCACGACTTTCGCACGCGAAGAGCCCTTTGCGCCCTTGTCGTCGCGCGAAGTCTTTCCCCTCAAAAAGGTCCTCGTGACTTCGAAGGTCTGTCTTTTGCCCTCATAGTCCGTTTCGAAAACGAATACGATATCCGCCCTGTCCCGCCTAAGATTTATGTAGTCAACGAATGAGCTCGTGCCGTACAGCGCAAGGATCATACATTCGAGTATGGTGGTCTTGCCGCTGCCCGTGTCGCCGCATATGCAAAACAGCCCGTCGAAATCGAAATATATCTCCTGCCTGTCGTAAAAACTGTTTATTCCGTCTATGACCAAAGATATCGGTTTCATGCGTCAAGCACCTCCAAAAACGCCTTCATCGTGTCCTCGTCGGGCGACCGTCCGCGCTGTTGCTTGTAGTACGAATCGAAGATCTCGGCGTCGCTCTGTTCGCGCCTGCGCATGATCTCTCGTTTTACGCTCTTGTTTATCACGGTGAGTTTGGCGAGGCACGGACTGTTTCTGAGCGCCTCCGCCTCGGACGGTTTGAGCGGCGTCGCGCTCTCGTAGATAAGTTCGGCGTAACAGTCGGTGAGTTCGTCGAGCGCGCTCTTTGCCGACGCGAAATCGGACGCATTTATTCTGACGAGTTTTTTCCCACTCGTTATGGGAAAGTGCTCGACTTCTCTTGTTTTGCTGTCGTAAATTATAAATTCCTTGTCGTCGTTCTCGTCGAAATGATATTTCAAAAGACTGCCGCTGTAATAGGCGTTTTTGCTCACGGAAACGCATTGCGGCTTATGGATATGCCCGAGCGCGTTGTAATGCGCCTTAGGCAACACTTCCTTGGTGAGCATGACGGCGTTGCCGCAGCGCTCGTCGCTCATAAGGCAGCCGTCCATAAACAGGTGCGAGGCAAAAACGTTGACGTTTTCGTCGAAACATTGCGTGCATTTGTTTATAAGCGACGACACGAACAAGGGGTAATCTTCCGTTCGTTCGGTCATCAGCTTGTCCATTCGGCTGTGCGAAGGAAAGGGCAACGCCGCGAGATTGAGCCTTTCGCCCCCGATATCGAATCTGAGCCAGCCGAACCCTCCGCTCACCTCGTTCGTCGAAAGGCGCGTATTGTCCAGCCCGCCTATGAGAAATATCCCCGAAGTTTTCGCGACGGCAAAAGGAGCCGCAAGCCTGTCGGAGTCGTCGTGATTGCCGGCAAGCACGACAAGCGGGCGCTTTTTCGCAAGCATGACGGCGCCTCTATAAAAAAGCTCTTCCGCTTCCGCGGTGGGCACCGACGTATCGAACACGTCGCCCGCCAGGATCGCGATATCCGCCTTTTCGCGGTCGCATAGTTCGCCGAACTCCTCTATTGCGTCCTGTTGTTCATTAAGCCTCGATCTGTTTTCGAGCCTTTTGCCGAGATGCCAATCGGCGGTGTGTGCGATCCTCATAAAAACTCCTTTTTTTGTATAGCTCCCGCGGCATTCCACAAGATATTGTGCGCGTTGTTTTACGACAATTTTCGCTTGAAAAATATCGCGGTTTGTGTTACAATTATTATATAATATAATGTCGTATTAAGCAAGTATTTTTTGTTTGGAGAGAAAATGTTCGCAAAACTGTCGAAAGAAAAAGATCTTACAAGAAACGTCGAACTCGACAATCTGTTTATTACCGAATATATGCCCTATGCGCCCGAAAACTTTGTCAAAGTTTATATCGTCGGGCTTACTTTGGCTTACACGCCCGAAAACAACATAGATCAGATATCCGTTCTTCTCGGGCTCGACAAGTCGTCGATAATGGAAGCGTTTGAATATTGGAACGAACAGGGGATCGTAAACGTGATATCTTCCGACCCGCCCGAGATCGAATATCTCGAAGTCAAACCGCTGTCCGCTCAGGTGAAAAAGTTCAGCAAAGCCAAATACGAATCGTTCAACAATCAGCTCCACGCAATGTTGCCGCACAGAAGTTTTTTGCCCAGCGAATACAACGAATATTACAGCGTCATGGAATCGTTGCATATCGATATAGACGCCATGCTCGCCATAATAGCCTATTGCGTCCGTCTGAAAGGCGAAAATATAGGCTATCCGTACATACTCGCCGTTGCGCGCAACCTCGCTCACGAGGGCGCGACCAATTTCGAACGCGTGAACGAGAAGTTGAACGAGCTCGCCCTTTACGAATCCGAACTGACTGCCATATTAAAGGCGCTCGGCTCGAAAAAAAGCCCCGACCACAACGACAGCCGCATGTACGTCAAGTGGACGAAATCCCTCGGTTTTACTCCCGAAGTCATCGTACAGGTGGCAAAGGATCTGAAAAAGGGCGGCATGGAACGATTGGACGCAAAACTCACCAAATATTTCGAAAATCACGTTTTCTCCTTGGAGGAAATAAAGGCGTACAACGACAATCGCGACAGAATGTACGCGCTCACAAAAGAGATAAACAGAATACTCGGCATATATATCGAACAGCTTGACTACACCATCGAAACGTATACGAACAAGTGGTTGTCTTTCGGATTTGCCGACGACACGCTCATTCTCATAGCAAAATACTGCTATGCGCACGATATGCGCACGCTTTCGGTCATGGACGAAACAGTGAAAAAGTTCTATCGTCAGGGACTTCTGAGCACGGCGTCCATAAATTCGTTTATAAGCGAAGCCGTTTCGATCGACGACGAAATAAAGCATATACTCTCGCTTGCAGGCGTAAATCGCAACATCACTTCGTGGGACAGAGACTATTATCGCACCTGGACTTATTCCTGGAAAATGCCGCGCGAAGTTATAGAATACGCGGCGACTCTTGCGGCAAACAAGGGCAACGCGGTAGCTTATATCAATTCTATACTCGCCTCCTGGCACGAACAAAACGTATCCACGGTAGATGACGCGAAAAAATGTTCTTTCGGCGAGCCTAAGGAAAAACAGAACGTGGTCACGGCAAAAAGCGCCGAACAACTCAACGCCCTGTTCGCTCACCTCGAACCTAAGGAGATCTGACAATGGACTACAAGAAAGCGATAAACAAGATAGTCGCGCAGCGCAATTCGCGCCTGTCGGAAGCTCGGCTATTGTATCTCGAACTTCTGCGCGCCGATCCCGAACTTTACGAAACCGAAAAAGCCATACGCGGCATGACCATGGATAAGATAAAGGGAAAGGATATCGACGAAAGCGCGCTCGCCGCTTTGAACGCAAAGAAAAGCGAGATCCTGAAAAGATCGGGCGTTACAAAAGAAATGCTCGATCCACCTTATAACTGCAAAAAATGCCGCGACACGGGGCTTGTGGACGGCAAGCCATGCAGCTGTGTGATAAAAAGCTGCGTCAGCGACGGAATGACGGCGAACGCGACGTTTGAAAATTCCGATCTTAGCGTGTTCCCGAGCAAAGAGCGCGAGCGCATTGGCAAGATATACGAGATCGCAAAGGCATTTTGCGAAAAATTCCCGTCCACCAACAAACTCAATCTCATTTTTATGGGCGGTTGCGGTTCGGGCAAGACATACCTCGCCTCTTGTATCGCAAACGCCGTTTCTGCAAAAGGATACGGAGTGATTATGCTTTCGTCCTTTGTGTTCGTCAATCGAATGCTCAAATATCACACATCGTTCGACGACGAAAAACTCGGATATATCGAGCCTCTGCTCGATTGCGATCTGCTTATACTCGACGACCTCGGCAGCGAAAACATATTTAAAAACGTTACCGTCGAATATCTGTTCCACGTCGTCAACGAGCGAATGAACTCGGGCAAGCATACTATCTTCACCACCAATCTCGACGACGATATGATAAGAAATCGTTACGGCGAACGCACCCACTCGCGCATTTTCGGCTCCCGCCTCGGCACGGGCTTCGCGCTCTCCGACACGGATCTGAGAAAATAAAGGGACTTCTATATATATCGACATATGCCAACTAAGCCATACAAAAAACAAAATAAGCGAAAACTCATTGCCTTTTTTCTCAAAGGCAGTCTTATCTTTTATATTTTAAGCATACTTTGCAATCTTGTTTTCGTGTTCTCAACGGTGCTATTGCCGCGCATTGTGGGCTTTACCATAGACAGCGTACTCGATACGGTGCCCGTTTCGGGCGAAAACGCACTCATCGCGTCCGCCTTGGGCGGAGTCGAATATATCCGCTCGCACTATCATGTAGTGCTTATCGCGATAGCGGGACTTGCCGTGATCGCGGGCGCAAGCAAATTTCTAAACCTTTATATAGGCTCCAACGCCGACGAAAGATTGATCCAACGCATGCGGAACACTCTGTTTTCGCATATTCAAAGGTTGCCCATGAGTTGGCACAACAAACATCGGACGGGCGATATAATCCAGCGATGCACTTCGGACACGCAAACGATACTCACATTTATATCCACGCAGCTTATGTCGCTCATAATGATAATCGTCCTCGTTGCGTTCTCCCTCACGTCCATGTTCATATTGAACGCAAAACTTGCCGCGATCGCCGCAACGTTTATCCCCGTGATATTCATATATTCGCTCATTTTCCAACTCAAAGCCAAAAAGCACTTCAAAAAATGCGACGAGGAAGAGGGCGTTTTATCGGCGCGCGCACAGGAAAATCTTTCGGCGGTAAGGGTGATAAGAGCGTTCGGGCGTGAGAATTACGAAAAGGACAAATTCAACAGACAAAACGAATATTACACAGGATTGTGGGTCCGTTTGCTGCGCTATCTCTCCATGTATTGGAGTTCGAGCGATTTTCTGGCGGCGCTGCAACTGCTGTTCATAGTGGCGTTCGGAACGGTATTCGCCATAAAAGGCTCCGTTTCTCCCGGTGAATTGATAGTGTTCATCTCATACAACACCATGCTCATAGGTCCCGTTCGCGAATTGGGGCGTATCGTTTCCAATATGTCCAAGGCGGGCGTTTCGCTTGAACGTATCGGCGAGATCTTAAATTCGACGCCCGAAGATTACGGACAAAAGTCCCAACCAGTTCACGGCGACATAGTTTTCGACAAGGTCGATTTCTCATATACCGAAGGTGTGCCTGTACTTAAAGATCTGTCGTTTACAATAAAGGAAGGCAGCACTCTCGGCATTGTAGGCGCAATGGGCAGCGGAAAATCCACTATCACCTATCTTTTGAGCGGCTTATACCCGCCGACGAGCGGCAAGATCACCATAGGCGGCAAAGACATTCGCGATATTTCTCCCGCCACGTTGCGCGGTAGCGTGGGGCTTGTTTTGCAAGACGGCTATCTGTATTCGGGCACGCTCAAAGATAATCTCGGCGTTTTCGACAGCAGCATGGAGGAGATAGAACACGCGGCAAAGATAGCCTGTATCGACGAAACGATAAAGGGATTTTCGGCGGGTTACGACACGGTAATAGGCGAAAAAGGCGTTACGCTTTCGGGCGGGCAAAAACAGCGCGTCTGCATTGCGCGCACTCTGCTCAGGTCCTCGCCTATTTTGATATTCGACGACTCGCTCTCGGCGGTGGACAGCGAAACGGATTCCAAGATACGCAAAAACCTGTTGAGCGAATTTGAAAACGCCACTGTCATCATCATCTCGCACAGGATAACCACCGTCATGAACTGCGACAATATAATAGTTTTGAGCGACGGCGCTATCGCCGAACAGGGCACGAGCGACCAACTCATCGAACAAAACGGCATATACAAGAAAATTTACGACAGACAGATCTCATTGGAGGAGTCGCTATGAACGCAAAAAATTCCGATCGTCGTACAAAGCGACCCATGAAAAATAAAAAAAGATCCATGTTCAAAGCGCTCTTGCCCTTTCTCGGCCCGCACAAAAAGTTATTTGTCGGGCTCGTAATCGCAGAACTCATAGTCAGTTTGGCGCAAACCGCCGTTCCGCTCTTTCAACGCTACGCCATAAACATATTTATAGGCGAACAGACCACGGACGGCTTGGCACTCTTTATCGCATTGTACGCTCTGATTATAGCATTTCAGTCGGGGATCGACTATATAGGCGCATTCAACTGTTGCAAGATAGAAATGTTCGTGCTCAGGGATCTGAGAAGAGCGGCGTTCGACCACTTGCAAACCTTGCCCATTTCGTTCTACAATCGCAACAGCGTCGGATATCTGCACGCCCGAATGATGAGCGACACGGACAATATTTCGAGCACCGTTTCCTGGGGCGTATATCAAGGCACATTCAACGGGCTTTATATAGTGGGCGCGACGATCGTCATGTTGGTCATAAGCCCCATACTCGCTCTGTGCGTTCTTGCGATAGTCCCCTTTATCGCAATGATCGCGCTTTGCTTTAATAGGATATTGCTGAAATTGAGGCGCAAGGTGCGCGAAACGAACTCCGTGATAACGGGCTCGTTCAACGAAGCCATATCGGGCGTAGAGAGCGCAAAAACGCTCGGCATAGAGGAAGATCTCGATCGCAAATTGTTCAAACAGACCATGAAAATGCGCAAACAATCGATCAGGCTCGGCAGCCGAAGAGCATTGGTGCTGTCCATATTCACTTTCGCGGGCTCTGCGGTGCTTGCCGTGGTTTTGTACATAGGCGGCCAAATTACTATGCGCGGCGTAATGCTCATCGGTACGCTGTCCATGTTCATGAGTTATGCGCAGGGCATTACGGGTTCCGTCCAATGGCTTATGGAGTTCTTTACCGATCTTATAAACGTGCGCGTCAACGTCGAAAGGATAGACGATCTGCTCTCAACCAAAGGCGAAGTTACCGATTCGCCCGAGGTAACGGAAAAGTACGGCGATTGCTTTGAGCCGAAACGCGAAAATTGGGAAAAACTCGAAGGCGACATAGAATTCGAGGACGTTTCGTTCAAATATCCCGACGGCGACGAATACGTCCTCTCCCACTTCGATCTCAAAGTCAAAAAAGGCACCAACGTGGCAATAGTCGGCGAAACGGGCGCGGGAAAATCAACGCTCGTCAACCTCGTTTGCCGCTTTTTCGAACCGACGTCCGGTCGAATACTCATCGACGGCAGGGACGCTCGCGAACGCAGCGTGGGCTGGCTGCACGGCAACATAGGTTATGTGCTGCAAGATCCGCATTTATTCTCGGGCACCGTGCGCGAAAACCTTTTGTACGGCAAGCCGAACGCCACCGACGACGAACTCATCGCAGCGTTGGAATGTGTCAACGCGCACAAATTCGCCAACAAGCATGGGCTCGACGCAGAGGTCGGAGAGGGCGGCAACACCCTTTCGGTAGGCGAAAAACAGCTTGTTTCCTTTGCGAGAGCGATCCTCGTCGATCCCGCCATCTTCATTCTCGACGAAGCGACTTCCTCGGTGGACACACTCACCGAAAAGCTGATACAGGACGCGATAGAAAAACTCATGAAAGGCAGAACGAGTTTTGTCATCGCTCATCGACTGTCCACCATTCGCAATGCGGACGTCATACTCGTCGTGGACGACGGTAAGATAGTGGAACGCGGCACTCATTCGCAGCTTATCGCAAAACGCGGCGCATACTACAAACTTTACACCAAACAATTCATAGAAACGATAACCAAAGACGACTTTTAGACTGTTGCAAAAAAATATCTCTGCCGCGCGGCATAAAAAAATGACGGATCCATTCCGTCATTTTTTATCTTTATTTGTTTGAAGTATCAAAGATCGTAATAAAGTTCGAATTCCATGGGAGTGGGCATCTTATTGCTCTTTTCGAGTTCCTTACGCTTCTTGTCTATCCAAAGTTTTATAAGTCTTACGGGGAACACGCCGTCCTTGATAAGATATTCATGATCCTTTTCGAGCGCCGTAAGAGCCTCGTCGAGCGAAGTGGGAAGATGCTGGATCTTTCTCTTTTCCTTGTCGCTGAGGTCGTAAAGATTGAAGTCGAACGGACCCCAACCGTTTTTGCGCGGATCGATCTTGTTGATCACGCCGTCAAGACCTGCCATGAGGATAGCCGCATAAGCATAGTACGGATTGCAGGTCGCGTCGGGATTGCGAAGCTCGAAACGTTTCTTGTCGGGCGACTTTGCATACGCGGGGATACGAATGACCGAACTGCGATTTGCCGTCGCATAGCCTATCGTTACAGGCGCCTCGAATCCGGGCACAAGACGTTTATACGAGTTTGTGGACGGGTTAGTGAACGCGCAAAGACTTGCCGCATGTTTAAGCAATCCGCCCATAAAGTAGTGCGCCGTTTCGCTGAGTTGCGAATAACCGTTTTCATCGTAGAAAATGGGTCTGCCGTCCTTAAACAGGAGCATATGCACATGCATACCGCTGCCCGCCTCGCCGAATATGGGCTTGGGCATAAATGTTGCCGTCATGCCCTCTTCTATCGCTTGGTTCTTTACGATATACTTGACTATCATGGTGTTGTCCGCCATTTTGGTCATGTCGCCGAGTTCCACCTCTATCTCGACCTGACCGGGACCGCCCACTTCATGATGATGATATTTTACCTTTACGCCCCATTCTTCGAGCATCATGCACATGCGGCTGCGAATGTCGTATGTTACGTCCTGAGGTTTGCAAGCGTGATATCCGCCCTTGTATGCGGTATGATAACCGTTGTTCTGCAATTGATCGTCGCCGCTGTTCCATTCCGCCTCAAAAGCGTCGATATGGAACATAGCCTTGTTCGGTCTGTTTTCAAATGCGGCATGATCGAAAAGATAAAATTCGAATTCGGGTCCTATCAACATTTTGTCGGCAATGCCTGTTTTGCGCATATAATCTTCCGCCGCAAGCGCAACGTTGCGCGGATATTGGTCGAATCTGCTGTTGTTGGCGTCGATAACTCTGACGTCGCCCGACATTGTCAATGTGGGTATTTCCGCAAACGGATCCACTACTGCCGAACTTATAATGGGTATAAACACCATGTCGCTTTTTTCCACAGGCGCAAATCCGTAATTGGAGCCGTCAAAGCCTATACCATATTTCATGGTATCTTCGTTGAATCTGGTTACGGGAATGGACAGATGATGCCATCTGCCGTCAATGTCTACCATCTTAAAGTCGATCATCTTGATCTCTTTTTCTTCACAAAAAGCCAATACTTCTTGTATGTTCTTGAACATTATGCTTTTCACTCCTTTAAGCATCATTTTTTGCCATGAAAGCGCCGCATCGGGCAACTTTACATGATAATTATAACATATAAAATATGCTTAGTCAATCACTTTTTCGAAATGTTTGTCCATACGCGTCAATATTTGTTTAAAAATCGACCTGTTTACAGCCGATTAAATATTTTTTCTAAAAAAATCTCAAAACCGATTAAAATTGTTTGACAAACTACTTTGTATTTGTTATTATATGTAAGCTGTTTACGCGCGTGGGGGTATAGCTCAGCTGGTAGAGCACCTGCCCTGCAAGCAGGGGGTCAGC
>CANQFK010000025.1 GCA_947598585.1 uncultured Clostridia bacterium | reverse complement strand
CTGGAGTAGCTCAATCGGTAGAGCAACTGACTTGTAATCAGTAGGTTGCGGGTTCAAGTCCCATCTCCAGCTCCAAACGGGCTTGCTTACGGCAGGCTCTCAAAATAAAAAGGATAATAAGGACAGGTTCCCGAGTGGCCAAAGGGAGCAGACTGTAAATCTGCCAGCTCCGCTTTCGGTGGTTCGAATCCACCCCTGTCCACCAAGGATAGGACGCTTTATGGCGTCCTATCCTTTTATGGTCAGGGGGTGGGCGAACCAATATTTTTGCGTTCGCAAAAATATTGGTTCGTGGTGCCGACAACGTAACGTAAATAAAAACGTAACACAACACTCGGCACCGAGGGAGCGAAAACAACTCGGTTTAAGTAATGGGCGGAAAGGCGAGTTGTGCTTTTTGTGGTCGATAGGGACGAGATTGGGCGAAAAATCCATAATTAACGAAAAAAATTTTTAAAAAGTACGAAAAATGAGGTAAAAATATTTTGCCTTAGACAAAATGTTTGATATAATTAAATTACAAAGTCACAAATGATTATTTAGAAAGTTTTGATATTTCAAGAGCATTAAAAAGGGGAAAGGCTTATGAAAAGATCTAAGAAAGGCTTTACGTTAGTAGAACTTGTGATTGTGATAGCCGTTATAGGCATATTGGCGGCGGTACTGATCCCGACTTTTGCGGGTGCGATAGGCGATGCAAACAAAACGGCTGCCGAGATCGAAGCCGAAAAGTTGAGGGCGGAGATCATAGCAAAATTTTCGGATTTCGATGCATTTTGTGTATTAAACAAAGGAAAAGGTAAAGAAGATATTGATAATAATGATGGTAAATTTACCAAAAAGGACAACATAGTAAAGATAGGCGATGTATCGATTGAGTTGCTTGCTACGGACGAAGGAAAAGAAAATATAAGAATAGGCGTAATCGGTACGGAAGACGCGGATATTGATGCCGCAAAATATGACGATAAATTTAAAGGTAAAAACGCAATAGTTTATCTTACTTCAAGCGGATATATTGTAACGATCACCTCGGAAGATATCGATGTAAAACAAGGCAACACATTGCCGCTGAAAACAGCATAATCTCTTAGACGATAGAGGATCATAATCAAAATAAAAAATTTGTCTTAGAACAGATAAGGCAAATTTTTTTATTGACAAATTAACTCTTGACTTATCGGACGTTATTTGTTATACTTTAATCGTAATAGTGTAAAAATTTGTAAATGTTTGAAAGATTACAAAATATCGGAATGTCAAATAATAAACATGAGGGACATATGCAGGAATCATTATTTGTCAATAAATCAGACTACAATTTATTGGGTCAACCTAAAATTTATAAAATGATAGCCACACGCGGCGTCGTTATTTTTCCCGGGCAAACGATCAATTTTGAAGTTGCCCGAGATAAGTCTTTGTCCGCTTTACAGAGGGCTTCGGACGATCGTGAGGACATATTTATCGTCGCGCAAAAGAGGGCAAGCATAGCGAACCCCGGTCCCAAGGATATTTACAGGGTAGGCACGATCTGCAAGATCAAGCAGATCTTGAAATTGCCAAACAATACGGCAAGGATCCTTGTCACGGGTCTATCCCGAATGCAAATAGAAAGTTACGTTCAGATCGCTCCGTTTTTCGAAGTTCAGCTTTGCGATTACGGTGAGCCGACCGAGGATGAATTGGTCCTCGAAGCTGCAAGAAGGAACGCTCAGGAAAACTTCGAACTATACAAAAAACTCGACAATAAGATCCCCGCAGAGGTCTCTTCCAATCTGACGGCGTACGAAAGCGACAAATTTATAAGCGCAATAGCGACGTTCGTATATAATACGGACTCGTTAAAGCAAGAGTTGTTGCAGGAAAAGACCATTGCCGATCAACTTATAAACATATCCAAATTTTTCAAAAAAGAATCCGACATTATGCTCGTGGAAAAAAAGATCGCTGCTGAGGTGCGCGACAGCGTCGCCAAAGGACAGCGAGAATATTATTTGCGCGAGCAGATAAAGGCGATAAAGAAAGAACTCGGCGATGAGGACGAAGAATCGTATCTTCTTAAAGCGGAACAAAAGGATCTGCCGCCCGAAGTTATGGACAGGTTCAAAAAAGAGTTGTCGAGAATGGAAAAAATGGCTGCGACTTCGCCCGACGCCGCAGTTATCAGGACGTATCTCGATTGGCTTCTTGACATTCCTTGGACCGAACACACCGAGGACGCGCTTGACATAAAGAAGGCGCGCGAAATTCTGGACGAAGATCATTACGGCTTGCAAAAGGTCAAGGACAGGATAATAGAGTTTTTGGCTGTTCATAAACTCACGGACAATTTAAAGGGACCTATACTTTGCTTTGTCGGACCTCCGGGCGTGGGCAAAACTTCCATAGTTGCGTCTATCGCGAGAGCTTCGGGCAAAAAGCTCGTTTCCGTTTCGCTCGGCGGCGTAAAAGACGAGGCGGAGATAAGAGGTCACAGACGTACTTATATAGGAGCGTTACCCGGCAGGATAATTTCCTCAATGAAAAATGCGGGCGTGATAAATCCCGTATTCCTATTCGATGAAGTCGATAAAATGTCGAGCGATTACAGAGGCGATCCCGCAAGCGCAATGCTCGAAGTGCTCGACCCCAATCAAAACAACCATTTTACCGATCATTATCTCGAATTGCCTTACGACCTTAGCAAGGTCATGTTTGTCATGACGGCAAACACGATAGACGGCATACCGCTTCCTCTTTTGGATCGTATGGAGATCATCGAACTTTCGGGATATTCTTATGCCGAAAAGCTGCAAATAGCAAATAAGTACCTTGTCAAAAAGCAACTTGAAGCGAACGGACTTTCAGGTTCCAAAGTGGAATTTACGGACAATGCGATCCTCGAGATCATAACGGGCTACACGCGCGAAAGCGGCGTAAGGTCGCTTGAACGAGAGATAGGTTCCGTTATTCGCAAACTTGCGGTCCGTGCTGTGGAAAACGAACAGACGACCGTTGATGTTTCCATCGACGACAAGGATATCGAAAGCTATCTCGGCGCGCCCAAATATAAAAACGACGACAAGGCGAGCGATGGCGAAGTAGGTCATGCGACGGGACTTGCCTGGACGAGCGTGGGAGGCACGACGCTTTCTATCGAGGTCGCTATGGTAAACGGCGGCAAGGGAGAATTGACGCTCACGGGCAGTTTGGGCGACGTAATGAAGGAGTCTTGCATAACGGCGCTTTCGATGCTCAAAAGCAGGGCCGAAAAGTACAACATCGATATGGAAAAGTTCACCAAGCATGATTTCCATATTCATTTTCCGGAGGGCGCAACGCCTAAGGACGGACCGAGCGCAGGCATAACCATAGCCACGGCTTTGTTGTCGACTCTTACGGGCAGAAAGGTTCGGGGCGACGTTGCCATGACGGGCGAAGTAACGCTCCGAGGCAAGGTGCTTGCAATAGGCGGTCTGAAAGAGAAATCTTTGGCTGCGCTGAGATACGGAGTGAAAGAACTTATCATTCCTCGTGAAAACGAGATCGATTTCGAGGAAATACCACAAGAAGTTAAGGACGCAATTTCGATAAAGACGGTCGATAACGTAGACGAAGTTTTTGATATTGCATTGGAAAAAGCATGATAATAAAAAAAGCGGAATTTATCAAAAGCTATACTTTCGGATATAACGGCGACACGATCCCGGAAATATGCGTTGTCGGACGTTCAAACGTCGGCAAGTCGTCATTCATAAATGCGCTTTGCGGCAACGGCAAGCTGGCTAAAACGTCGTCAACGCCGGGCAGAACGCGACTTATAAACGTATTTTCGATAAATAACGGAGAGTTCAATCTTGTCGATCTTCCCGGTTATGGCTACGCCAAGGCGAGCAAGACCGACAAGGAAACGTGGGATGACCTCATGGGACATTACTTCGAAACATCGACTTCGTTGAAACAGGTTTTGGTCCTCACGGATATACGCAACAATTCCGAAAAGGACAAACAAATGCTCGGGTATTTATATTATTATCAGATCCCGTTCACGCTCATTGCGACAAAATGCGACAAGGTAAACAAGGCGGCTCTTTATGGCGAGTTGAACAAAGTTTCTTCGTTTTTGGGCTTGGGACGCGACAATATAATCCCGTTTTCTTCCGTAACGAAAATGGGATCGGATAAAGTCCTCGCGCGGCTCGACGAAGTCTTACATAATTAAAACATAATAGCGTTAGGTTGTCTATTTACTTTTGATTTTTTTATTTGCATATGGTAACAAAAAAAATCCTCCCTCCATATATTGGCAGTAGGGAGGATTAAATTTTATGGCACAAAAAGCTGGACCGATTTGCGGAAATCCGCTGTGCGGACTTAGCGAACGAATTTGTATAAATGTTCGTAAGGTTTTTGACGGCTGCATTACAAGATATCAGGACAGGAACTTTTCCTTGACCTTTACGGAAACTTTGCCCGGAGTTGCGCCGCTTACCTTTGTCGAAGCAAGAAGCGCAGGACAGTCGCAAATAAGCAACCTTATCATTACTCCGATAGATGAACGACGCAATCGCATACAAATGGACGTGACCACGCCTATAACAGTTACTTATACGGATTCCACGGGAGCGACGTTTACAGCCGCGTCTTCCGTAACGATCCCGAGAGATATAATACTCGGATTGCCCGAAGACTCGCTCAGCCCGTATTCGATAGAGGTTTCGACGGGGCTTGCAAGCAATCTCGGCGAATATATCGACGGAACGTTCGTTATTCGGGCGTGCGTTGTTCAGATCGTAAGAGTAGTGGTGAATGTGGATATCCTGGTACCGTCTTACGGATATTGCGAGTACCCGCCGTGCGAAGAGTATTCGGACGAAATTTGTCAAGGACTGTTCAATTTGCCGATTTTTCCGTCGGGAACTTAGATTTTGATTGATTAAAAGGCGCAAATATGCTATAATTCTTATGTAAATGCGATCATGCATTGATTATGGAATATTTGCGCTATGAAAATTTATTCTTTGAGTGACTTTCACCTTTCAATCAATTGTTCCAAACCCATGAATATTTTCGGATCGGTTTGGGACAACTATCTCGACGAGATCAGACTTCAATGCGATAAACTCGGCGATGATGATATTTTGCTTATAGCAGGCGATATAAGTTGGGCTATGACGCTCGAAGAAGCCAAGGCGGACCTGAATTTTATAGGCGCGCTCAAAGGTCGGAAGATAATAATCCGAGGCAATCACGACTATTGGTGGAAGTCTATTTCGGCGGTAAGGGCTGCGCTTCCGCAAGGTGTGTTTGCGCTACAAAACGATTGTCTTAAAATAGGCGACGTCGTTTTTACGGGCAGTCGCGGTTGGACAACGCCCGAACCGGGCAATGCGCTGCCTGCCGACGAACAAAAAATCTATGACAGAGAAATTCAGCGATTTAAACTCGGCTTAGCGGCTGCAAGCAAGATCAGGACGGATTCGGACAAACTCGTGGTCCTATGCCATTATCCGCCGTTCAACAGCACTTTTTCCAAAACTCCGTTTACGCAGTTGTTTGAGGAAAATAGAGTAGACGCTGTGGTTTACGGGCATTTGCACGGACCCAATGTCAAGACGGTAAACAACTTGTCCATGGGCGGTATAAGATATTATCTGACTTCATGCGATCTGCTTCGCAACCGTCCGATCAACGTGGAACTTTGAAAATAGTCGTATCTCAGGATACGATTATTTTTTGTGTACGCTTGAATTTTCGATAGGTATATCAAAATGTTCCATACGGATCGCAAAAAAGGTGATAAAACGCTTGACAAGACGCAAAGGAAATTGTATAATACAAGTGTAAAGCAAATTCGCTTTACGGAATTTATGAAAAAAGACTTGACTATTTGCAGATTAAACGACGTCTATGGTTCGCTTCTTACAAGCAAGCAGACCGAGATGATAAGGCAGTTTTACGACGAAGATCTGTCGCTCGGCGAGATCGCCGAAAACGAGGGCATTACAAGGCAAGCGGCGCATGACGCTATAAATAAGGGCACAGCGGCGTTGAAAAACTATGAAGCCGATCTTGGATTTTCGTTCATTCTGGACGAGCTGTATAAGATAAACGACTCTATGGACAAGGAAGAAATTCTTGCGCGAATACATAGTATACTTGACGGGAGCAAATAATGGGAGCATTCAGCGGACTAAGCGAAAGATTAAATCATATTTTCAGTAAGATGCGTAGTCGCGGCAAACTTACCGAACTCGAAATAAAGCAGGCAATGCGCGAGATCCGCGTTGCACTGCTTGAAGCCGACGTCAACTTTACGGTAGTCAAGGACTTTATCGCCAAGGTCACCGAAAAGGCGGTGGGCGAACAGATAATAAACAGCCTTACGCCGGGTCAGCAGGTAATAAAGATCGTCAATGACGAACTTACCGCGCTAATGGGCAGCACCAACAGCAAACTCGAAGTGGCAAGCAAGCCTCCGACGGTATATATGATGTGCGGTCTGCAAGGCGCAGGCAAAACCACCATGTGCGGCAAACTCGCTTTGATGCTCAAAAAACAGGGCAAAAAACCGTTGCTTGTAGCGTGCGATATATATAGACCGGCTGCGATCGATCAACTCAAAGTCGTAGGTTCGTCGGTGGGTGTAGAGGTATTCGAGCAAGGCACAAACAAGCCGTACAAGACAGCCGCAGCGGCGATAAAGGAAGCGGACAATAAGGGCTATGATACGGTAATAATCGATACGGCAGGCAGACTTCACATAGATAAGGAACTCATGGAGGAACTTATCGACATAAAAAAAGAAGTCAAGCCCGATGAGATTTTGCTCGTAGTCGATTCTATGACAGGTCAGGACGCCGTTACCGTAGCGACATCGTTCAACGAAAAACTCGATATCACGGGCGTTATCCTTACAAAGCTGGACGGCGATACGAGAGGCGGCGCCGCGCTTTCCATAAGAGCGGTCACGGGCAAGCCCATAAAACTTTGCGGTATTGGCGAGAAAATGGGCGATATAGAGCCGTTTTATCCCGATAGAATGGCGTCGCGTATCCTCGGCATGGGCGACGTGCTTACCCTTATCGACAAGGCGCAGAGCGCGGTCACCGAGCAGGAAATGAAGAAGATGGAGGAAAAACTTCGCGCAAACAGCTTTACCCTCGACGATTTCCTCAATCAAATGGACGCTTTGAACAACATGGGCAACCTTTCGGACATTCTTTCCATGATTCCCGGCGCAAATAAATTAAAAGTAAAAGACGTCGATGAGAACAGAATGAAGAAATACAAAGCGATTATTCAGTCCATGACTATGTACGAACGCGAGCATCCCGATGTGATAAAGGCATCAAGGCGTAAAAGGATAGCCGCGGGAAGCGGAACTTCCATTATGGACGTAAATCAACTTCTTAACCAGTTCGCTCAATCCAAGGATATGCTCAAACAATTCGGCAAAAAAGGGAAGGGCAAAAGATTTCCCTTTTAAAAATATTCAATAATTTTATTCACAATAAGGAGAAAAATTTCTATGGCAGTTAAAATCAGATTGACTCGTATGGGCGACAAAAAGTCCCCGTTCTACCGTGTGATCGTTGCGGATTCCCGTTCGCCGCGCGACGGCAAGTTCATCGACCTTGTGGGAACTTACAACCCGCTTACCGATCCCGCTCAGGTAAAACTCGATCGCGACAAGATCGTTAAGTGGATCGCCAACGGCGCTCAGCCCACCGACACGGTAAAGGCTTTGCTTGTACAGGAGGGTATAATTCCCGAGGGTAAAAAAGCTCCCGCCAAGACCGGTTCTTTAAAGAAGAAAAAGGAATAAGCAAGGATCCGAACCATGACTGAATTAGTTGAATTTTTGGTAAAAGAGCTTGTCGAGGAAAAAGACAAAGTCAATGTTACTTTGGAAGAGGACGTTATCAATATTTTCGTTTCCAAAGACGATATGGGCAAGGTCATCGGCAGGCAAGGACGAATTGCCAAGGCTATACGCAGTATAGTCAAAGCGGCTTCGATAAAGGAAAACAAAAAATACACGGTCGAAATTTTCGAAGCTACCGAAAATTAAGGGATTGTTTTTTCAATCCCCTTATTTTATAAAGAAAACAATGTTTATTACGGTAGGAGAAATAGTCAAGGCGCAGGGCATAAAAGGCGAATTGAAAGTCAAACCTTTGACGGACGATATTTCGAGATTCAAAAAACTCAAAAAGGTTTATGTTTGCGGCGTTCTATATGAGATAAAGTCATTGCGTATTTGCGACGGCTTTGTTTATGTTGCGCTTAGCGGCATAGTCGACCGAAACGCCGCCGAAAAACTGTCGAAAAAGGAAATGCAGATAGACAGAAGCGACGCTATCGACTTGCCCGAAAACACATATTTTATATCGGATATCATAGGTTGCGAAGTGTTTTTATCCGACGAAAAATATGTCGGGATCGTTGACTATATCTATCAGAACGGTTCCGCCGACGTCTATGAGGTCAAAGGCGAAAAGAACGTCATGTTTCCGTTTCTCGGTAGCCTTGTGCTGTCTGTCGATATCGTAAATAAAAAAATAGTGCTGGATAAGGACGAATTCCAAAAGGTGGCGGTCTATGAAGATTAAAGTATTGACGTTATTTCCCGAAATGTTCGAGCCGCTCAAACACAGCATTATCAAGCGGGCGACCGACAAAGGCGTTTTCGAACTCGAAATCGTGGATATAAGAAGTTTTTCTTCGGACAAGCATGGCAAGTGCGACGACGAGCCTTTCGGAGGCGGCGCAGGCATGGTCATGACTCCGCAGCCTATATATGACGCCATAAATTCAGTCGATCCCGAACATAATGCGCTCAGGATCTACATGTCGCCGAAAGGCAAGACTTTCAAAGCGGAAACCGCCAAGCGCCTTGCTTTATTCGACGAACTTGTAATACTTTGCGGGCATTATGAGGGCGTGGATCAACGTGTATTGGATCTTTGTATAGACGAAGAAATTTCGATAGGCGATTATGTATTGACGGGCGGCGAATTGCCCGCCATGGTTGTGGTTGATTGCGTTTCGCGCTTTATCCCGGGCACTATAAAAGAGGAATCCGCTCAAAGCGACTCGTTCAGCGAGGGGCTGCTCGAATATCCGCAATACACTCGTCCGAGAGTGTTTATGGGGTTGGAAGTCCCCGACGTTCTTCTCAGTGGACATCATGAGAACATAGATGCATGGAGAAAGCAGAAGTCTGTGGAAATTACCGCGCATATGAGAGCCGACTTGTTGGAGGATAAATGATGGATATCCATTGGTTCCCGGGGCACATGACAAAGTCGCTCAGAATGATGAGCGAGAGCGTGAAGAACGTTGATTTGATATTCTATGTTGTGGATGCGCGAGCGCCCAAAAGCTGTATAAATCCCGCGTTTTCTCCTATCATAGAAAACAAAAAAATAATTTTTGTCTTGAATAAAGCGGATCTGATACCCGACGATATGGCAGATCGTTGGCTGAAATATCTTAAAAATGTCGGGAACGACGCCGTTGCCATCAACAGCACGGCATCTAAAACTTCTGTTCCTTTGATCGCATTGGCAAAAAAGTTGTGCGGCGATAAGATAGAACGTTATAAGGCAAAGGGAATAAACGCCTCGATAAGAGCCATGGTGATCGGCGTTCCGAACTCCGGCAAAAGTACGCTTATAAATAATTTGTGCGGCAAGGCGAGCGCGGTTACGGGCAATCGCGCGGGGGTAACGCGAGGAAAACAGTGGGTAAGGATAAGCGATCACTTCGAAGTGCTCGATACGCCCGGAACATTATATCCCAAACTTTCCGATAAGACCGCGGCAAAAAGACTTGCATTTATCGGGAGCATAAAAGACGAGGTAGTGGATAAGAGCGAACTCGCATATTTACTTATAGAAGATTTGATCTCAATCGATCCCCAAATTCTCGAAAATCAATATAAAATCAAAATTACGGAAGATCTCAACCTTGTTATGTCTGACATAGCAAGGAGCCGAGGATATATAATGAAGGGCAATAGACCCGATCTGGATAGGACTTGCATTGCGGTAATAGATGATTTCCGCAAAGGCAAATTGGGTAAGATCTGTTTGGATAGATGATCATGACATTGGATTTGTTTGAATTCGATTTGAAATACGGTAGCGGAGTCGCCGGTTGCGATGAAGCGGGACGCGGACCTATTGCGGGGCCCGTGGTAGTTGCCGCATGCCAAATGCCAATGGATTTTATCATCGAAGGTATAAATGACAGCAAACAGCTATCTCCCATAAAAAGAGAAGCGCTGTATCAAAAGATAATCAAGTGCGCACAATATTCCGTTGCCGTTATCGATGAAAAGACGATCGATGAGATCAACATATTACAAGCGACGAAACGCGGAATGAGCCAATGTATAACGGAGTTGAAGAACGCGAATATCGTTCTTGTTGACGCCGTAAAACTCGATCTGCCCGTAAAAACCGTTCCGATCATAAAAGGCGACGCGCTGAGCTATAATATAGCGGCTGCGTCTATCATTGCCAAAGTATATAGGGACAGACTAATGACCCAAATGGATAAGTTGTATCCCGAATACGGCTTTGCCGCTCATAAGGGTTACGGAACAAAATATCATATAGAAATGCTTAAAAAGTACGGTCCTTGTAAAATTCACAGGAGTACATTTATTAAAAATTTCGTAGGGGATATCAATGAAGAAAAACAATAAACTCATAGGCAAGATCGGAGAAGACCTGGCTGTGAAATACTTGAAGAAAAAGAACTACGAAATAATAAAAAGAAATTATACCAATGAATACGGCGAAATAGATATTATCGCTGCGCACGATGGCTATTTGATTTTCGTTGAAGTGAAAACGCGAAACGGTTTGGGCTTCGGAACGCCTGCGGAGGCGGTAGACGCCCATAAGATCAGGAAAATAAGTCAAGTGGCGAGCGGATATATCCATTATAAGCAGCTTTACGATTATCCCGTGCGGTTCGATGTGATAGAAGTTTGCGACGGTGAGATAAATCATATAGAAAACGCTTTCGATAGTTATCTAAGATACTGATTATGTGTAACATACTTAGGGATATTGGCATATAAATTGGTTATGCTTACCCTAAAAATCAGTTTAAATAACCTTGCATTTAATCTCTGTTATCTCAGACAAAAAACTTCCGAAGAACTTTGCGCCGTTGTTAAAGGCAATGCTTACGGGCATGGGATAATGCTGGCGAAATATATAAACGATTATGTCGACAGTTTTGCAGTGTCTTGCGGTGATGAGGCGATCGCATTAAGGCGTTTTACTTCCAAACCTATTTATATACTTAGCCCAACGGAAGATATATACGACGACAATGTGATTTACTCGGCAATGAGCGAAAAAGATTTGCATCATAAACGAATTTGTGTTAAAATCAATACGGGCATGAATCGACTTGGTATTTTGCCCGAAAAAGCGAAAGCCTTTTTGGATCTGTGTTCAAGTCGAAACGTCAAAGTCGACAGCATATATACGCACTTTTCGGATATAGAATATGCTCAAACGCAATTTGAACGATTTATGCAAGTGGATAGCTCGTTAAAGCGCCATGCGTGCGCCAGCAATTTTTTGAAACTCGATCCGTTATATCGACTCGATATGGTGAGATGCGGCTTGGCGATCTACGGTTACGGCGACGAACACCTTTTGCCCGTCATGTCCGCATATACCGAAGTTTACAACGTTCTTTCGGTCAAAAAAGGTGAGCGAATAGGCTATTCGTTCGTTGCGCAAAGGGATATGAAGATAGCCGTTCTCGGAGCAGGTTATGCCGACGGCATACGCAGACAAAGACAACTTTTCCATATCGACGGGAAAATTTGCGAAACGGTCGGCAATATTTGTATGGATATGAGTTTTGCGGACGTTTCGGACTCGGACGTAAAAGTGGGCGATATTGCTCAATTCATGGGCGATCATATTGACGGAAACGACATTGCCAAAAGGAACGGCACGATAGTTTATGAAATATTGACCTCGTTCGGAGGCAGACCTCGGAGAGTTTATGAATAAACAGGAACTACGAAAAAAATATTCGGCTATACGCAAGAACATAGACGGCAGGCAGGAAAAAGACAAGGCTATCGCGCAAAAACTTCAAGAGATAGCGTCCGCACATGAAACCGTGTTTTCGTATGTGTCCTTCGGGAGCGAAGTGGATACGCATGAATTCATAGAGCGCAATGCGAAGAAAATTTATATTCCGTATACGTTCGACGGAGTAATGAAATGCCGTAAATATCTGGGAGGTCCGCTCGTTGCGGACAAGCTCGGGAATATCGAGCAAAGCGCTTATGGCGAGGAGGGAAAGCCCACGCTTACGATCGTGCCCATGCTCGCATTCGATAAGTCATGTTTCAGGCTCGGTTACGGAGGCGGTTATTACGATAGATTTTTGCAAAATTCGTTTACCGTAAAGGCGGGCGTAGCGTATGACGAGCAAATTACGGAAACGAACTTTGCCGAGATCTTCGACGTGCCTCTTGATTTTATAATAACTCCGACCAAAATTTATAAAAGGACACAGTCATGAGAGTCATTGCCGGACAATACAGGGGCAAAAAACTTTTTTCTCCCGAGGGGAACGACGTTCGTCCGACCACCGACCGCATAAAGGAAACGGTATTCAACATTCTTTCCTCCAAGAGCGATTTCGACGGAGCGACGGTCCTGGATCTTTTTTCTGGCAGCGGAGCGCTCGGGATAGAGGCGTTGAGCAGAGGAGCGAAGAGCGCCGTTTTTGTGGATAAGAGCAGGGATAGCTTTGAGCTGACAAAGAAAAATCTTGCGCATGTGGGAACGAGCGGAGAAGTTTATAACACCGATTTTCAAGTCGCGTTAAAGAAATTATGCGGAAGAAAATTTGATTTTATCTTTTTGGATCCGCCGTACTTCGGCAAAAACGAACAAATTGTTTTCGATCTCATAGAAAAATATGATTTATTGACACAAAACGGTATAATTTTTTTGGAACATTCCACAAAAATCGGCTTGCCCGATACGGGGGAAAGATATATAATAGATAACAGAGTTTGCGGAAGCACTACGATTTCTTTTTTACAGAGGAGAGAACATGAGTAAAGCGGTTTTTGCGGGATCATTCGATCCGTTCACGCTCGGGCATAAAGATATTGTTTTAAGATCAAAAAAAATATTCGATGAAGTGATCGTCGCCGTGGCGCTCGATACGGGTAAAAATTCGCGCGATATAGACATGCGAAAGGCGATAATAAGCGCCTCCCTCGACGATGTTGACGTGAAGATAGTCGGGTTCGAGGGATTATTGACCGACTTCATGAAAAAGATCGGCGCCGATATTTTGGTGCGCGGTGTGCGAAATGCGGCGGACTACGATTACGAAAAAAATCTTATGGGGGTTTATAGGTCGCTTATGCCGGAGTTGGAATATGTTTTGATCCCGTCAAAGTCGGAACTGAATCATATCAGCAGCACCGTCGTTCGCGAATTGTGCAAAATGAACGCGCCCATAAGCGCATATATAGAAACAAAAGCGGAAAAATTTGTTCGAGAATTATATGCGGAGTAAAAAATGGATTCCATGACGCTCATAGAGCTTTTGAAAGATGAGTTTATCGACATAAAGGGCTATCCAAAGAAAAAAGTCGATCTTGTCAGATGTTTGCAGATAATAGACGATCTCGAAAATTCTTTGCCGACGTGTATAAAAGACGCTCAAAAAATAGTCGAGAATAAACAAAGAATTTTGCAAAACGCCGATTTTGTGGCGCAAAATACGATATCTTCCGCCGAAGAAAAGGCGCGCAGACTTGCTTATGGAAGCGAGGCGCAACAGATAGCGCAGCAAGAAGCGCAAAAAATCGTCAATAAAGCTGCTATGCAACGCGACATTTTGGTCGATAAGACAAAAACTCATCTCGATAGTATGTTTCAGGAAACCGAACGGTTTTTATTGAGTTTGTTGGATATGGTAAGAAAAAATCGCCACGAACTGCGTTCTGTGGCGTTCAATTAGGTAAGGTACGATCATGTACAAAAGAATAAGAAAACTAATGTCGTTTTCTCGCGCAAAGAGTCTTTGTCCCGCATCTTTCGGGGACAAAGCCGAGTTCGATAACGAAATAAAAAAGAGTATAAAAGGCGAGGGCAAATTTTTATTGATCATAGGACCATGCTCTGCAAACGATCCCGACGCCGTGCTTTTCTATTGCGAAAAATTAAAGAAAATCTCCGAGCGCGTAAAGGATAAGATCTTTATGATCCCGCGCGTTTATACCACCAAACCAAGGTCGGAGGCGGGGGCGTATCGAGGCATTTTACATTCGCCCGATTGTCTGGTCGAAAACATGAATAAAGGTATTTTGACTGCGCGCAAATTGATGGTCGATATTGTGGACAAGTTCGGATTTTTTGTCGCGGACGAAATGTTATATCCCGAATTATATACTTATTTTGACGATTTGCTCTCTTACATAACGATCGGAGCGAGATCGTCCGAAGATCAATTTCATAGAATGTTCGCAAGCGGTATAGACGTAGCCGTGGGAATAAAAAATCCTATGCATGGCGATCTGAACAGTCTTGCAAAAGCCATAAAGATCGCTTATACGCCCAATGACTTCGCGTTCAACGGTTATGAGATCAGGTCGTCGGGCAATCAAACGGCGCACGCCGTATTGAGAGGGTATACCGACGAATCGGGCGCTATGTATCCGAATTGCACAAAAGAATTTATGGATAAATTCACGGAAGAATGTGGTAGGTCGGAGATCGATCCGTCGGTGATAATCGATTGCAATCATTTTAACAGCGGAAAGGATTATAACAAGGAACCTGAAATAGCCATGTCGGCTTTGAAGCTGAGGAGTAGCGGTTACGAAAGCGTTATAAAAGGGCTTATGATCGAAAGCTATATAGAAGACGGCAATCAGACAAGCCCCGTCGTGTTCGGAAAGTCGCTAACGGACGGTTGTCTTGGACTTAAAAAGACCGAAAGCCTCATATATGATATTGCAGATAAATTGTGATCAAAGTACGATCATGGGGGAAGAGTAGTATGCGTTGCCGTTTGTGCCCGTTAAGATAGAATAAATATCGTCGGCAAATGCGTCGATCGCCACGCTTCTGTCATTTCGGAATTCCGTGTCGGCGTCGGAATTTCTTGTTATTATATTGTGACTTAAATTCGTTAAAAGCGGTTTAAATTCTTTTTTTATGCCTAAAACGCGAGTTTTAACGCTGTTTATGTCAGACATAACTTGCTTATCTATTCCGAGCATTGCATATAAAAATATTCTTTTCAGTCTTGCGTAAGTATAACGTTTGGATTTCAGATATCCGAGCGCGGATTCCGTGTTTGGAAGAGCGGACGCTTTTTTTATGTTGTATTCAAGACCGTTTTCCACATCGGGCAACTTGCTCAACTGCTCCAAAGACAGTTTTCTTAAAGAATAAAGTATCAACGATCCGTACAGGTTTTTATCAGGCGGACATTTGATGCAATCTTCATACATTTCGGGCGGCAAGTAATTTTTTACGTTTTCGTTTTGCAGATTTTCTCTTATGGCAGTTGCCGAAGAGTATATTTCGCCGAGTGCGGAGTCATTATAGCTGTTGCCCATGCGCTTTATCGGCAAAGCGGAAATTCCGGTCCCGTATAACGCGTCGATATATTCCACGGCGAGAATGTTGTTTGGATGTTTCAAAACTTCCGACATCGATCTGTCGCCCGAAATTTCGGTTACGGATTTTGCCAAGGCGCTTGGATAGGAAACGCCGTCGCTCAATTTTGTCCTTATCAGTTCGTCCGTTTGAGACAATTTTTTTATTTCGACTATTTTATAGAGAATTTCGGGATCGTCCGTTTCCACGCCGAACGCGAGGGCGGAAACGCCTTTGATGTTTTTCAGAACTTCTACTCCGCCGCGAGCGAACGTCTTTGCCGCCGCGGTTGAAAATTTCACGGGAAGTTCTATGACGGCGTCAGCGCCGTATGTCAAAGCGGCGCGCGTTCTCGAAAACTTGTCGGCGCAAGCAGGTTCGGCTCGTTGAACGAAAGGTCCGCTCATTATGCAAACGATCGGTTCGTTTTTGAGTTCTTTTATTTTATTCAACAAATAGCGATGCCCGTAATGAAACGGATTGAATTCGCAAATAAGTCCTACGCTCATTTTTCTCCTTAAAATCAGCTTTTTTGTCCGCGTAAATATTTTACAATATCAAAAGATTGTGCTATAATTATAACACAAAATTTTGAAAATTCAAAATCAAAATCTGTAACTGTTTACAAAAAGGAGATTATTATGGAATTGTTGCAATCTATTCGTCAAAAAGCCAAGGCTTTGAAAAAGACAATAGTTCTTCCCGAAGGCGAGGAAGAAAGGAATATCCGTGCAGCCGAGATCATTACCAAGGAAGGCTTGGCAAATGTCATTCTCGTAGGCGATGAGAATAAGATCAAGTCGGTCGTGCCCGGTGTTTGCCTAAGCGGGATAAAAGTTTTCGATCCCGCCAAAGAGGATCTCACAAAGTATATCACCGCTTTGTATGAGGCTCGCAAGAACAAGGGTATGACAATGGAAACGGCTGCTCAGCAAATAAAGGATAATTTGTATCTCGGCGTCTTGATGGTAAAGTGCCATGACGCAGACGGTATGGTTTCGGGCGCCATTCATGCGACCGGCGACGTGCTTCGTCCCGCTTTGCAGATAATAAAGACCGCTCCCGGGATAAACACCGTAAGCAGTTGCTTTATCATGGTCCTTCCGCAGGGTAGTAAATACGGTGAAAACGGCATAATGGTA
>CANQFK010000024.1 GCA_947598585.1 uncultured Clostridia bacterium | reverse complement strand
TACTAACTTGGAAACGAGTTGGGAGAGTAGGACGTCGCCACTTTTATTTTAGCCTCAGTGGCTCAGTGGTTAGAGCGACTGTACAAGTTTGTACGGGAAGCAAAACCGCTGAAGGCTCCGGCGAGGTCAAGGACTCGCAGAGGCAATCACCTAAATAAGGTTGACTAACTCAACCTTCATAATGCCCCTTAGCTCAGTCGGTAGAGCATTCGGCTGTCAGGATCGTCAGAGAATGACGAGGAAGTAGCAGCGCTGCGAAGAAATTTGCAGATGACAATCCCGCTAATTCGGAGAAATCTAAGTCGCAAGATAGGATAACGCCGAGCAAGGAACTTTAACGGTTCTATGTGTAGAGACTTTACACGGGATACCTAAAAGCGTAAGCTCACGGTAAAGACAAAGTCCGGACTACAATGCAAAAGCGATGTAGTGAAGTAACCGAAGTGTCGTCAGTTCGAGTCTGTCAGGGGCAGCCAAGCCTATAAAATGGCGTGTTTTTCACCAAAAGCACGCCATTTTATCATATATAGGACAAATAAATAAGGCAAGACAAATATGTAAGGTAAAATACATTTACAAGCAATTAAGCATAAGGATAAATCAGCATAAAGGACGAACCGTATTTTTCTCCTTGCCGTTCCATTGACTTTTCTGCCGATTTTTGGTAAAATCATAATGTAAAATACGCGTTGTGGAGCATTTATGAAGGATTACAAGGATATGCGGAAGCACAAAGAAAGCAAACCTGTTGTCGCGATATGCTATGATTTTGATAAAACATTGACGCCTGACAACATGCAGGAGCAAGGATACATACAAGCGGTAGGGTACGAAAATTCAAGCGAATTCTGGAACGAGTCCAACACTCTTGCCGAAAACAACGACATGGATCAAAATCTGGCTTATATGTATAAAATGCGCACCATGGCGCGAGGCAAAGTGCTTTTTACAAAAGAAACCTTGACTGAAAAGGGCAAGGATATATCTTTTTTCCCGGGCGTAGTAAAGTGGTTTGACAGGATCCGCCGATACGGAATAAGCCGCGAGGTGATCGTCGAGCATTATATCATATCCTCCGGACTGAAGGAAATGATAGAGGGGACAAAAGTCGCCGACGAATTCGAAAAGATATATGCAAGTTCTTTTTATTATGACGAAGAGGGCGTAGCCGTTTGGCCGGCTCAGGTCGTAAATTACACTAACAAGACGCAATATTTATTCAGGATAGAAAAGGGAACGCTTAATATCAACGATCCGAGCGTCAACGAGAGCTTCGATCCGGACAAAGTTCGCGTTCCGTTCAGGAACATTATCTACATAGGGGACAGCGATACGGATATTCCGTGCATGAAATTGGTGACGTCCAACGGCGGACATTCGATCGCCGTATACGATCCGACGACCGGCGACAAGACGCAGGCATATAAAATGATGCGAGAAGGAAGGATCAAATATTATGCTCCGGCGGACTATTCCGAAGGGAAGGAGCTGGACGAAATCGTAAAGTCGATAATCGACAGAACTGCCGCAAACGAAAAGCTGGAACGGATCTTCAGCGACAAGAGAAACGAGCAAAGATCGGCGGACGAAAATCAAAGCAAAGAGGACAGGGCTAAAGCCGAAATGATATTGGCTTTGGAAAATTCACGGAACTATGCAACGACGCATTCGGTCATTGCTCAGCTTAACAGCGTTACGAATTGGTCGCAGGCGGAGTCGGATGAGTTGTTTCGAATAGGCGCGGAAAACAGTCAGGTCAAAGGCGTTTTGAGAGATTACGATGTTAAAAAGTTTTATCAAAAGCTTCTTAGCCAAGCGAAGAGCTTGAATGCTAGCGCCAAAGAAGTTAAGGACATTATAGAAGGGGCGTTATCTTAAAAAGCAATAATAAGCATTTATTAGATTGACATTTAATTTATAAAGATATATACTTGTTTTACTAAACAAAAAGGAGAAAAACTATGGCAGATAACGAAAAAAAAGTAATTATTTTGAATAAGCCGTTTTTAGGCGGTTGGCTTAATGATGAGGGCAAAATCGGTCATGAAGTGATAGATTATTTCTTATCGGATAATGGTAATTATTATATCTATAATAATCCGAGAGGCGCTTGTCCGAATGATATCTGGGTAGGAAATGACGATAGAAACAATTATAATTTAACGAGAACATCTACAGAAAATTATATTGCCAAATATATGGTTTTGACAAGCGGGGCGCATTCGTTGCGTAAAAAGAAAAAGGGTGACGATAATGATGATGATAATACGAACACTGTGGGCTCCACATTTAATATCCTTTATGTTATAGAATTAGCGGCAAAGATCCATAGGGGCAAAACCGGCAAAGATTTGGGAACCAGTCAGAAAGGAATAAGAAAAACAATAGAAAAAGAAAATATCAGATATAACGGCATTCTACTTAACGAAATCTATCAATCGGATGAAACGCTTTACCTTACATTTGAAGCGAGCAAAATTTATAAGGCAAACGACGTTATATCTTTTACTACGAAACGATATAATTTTCAAAGAAATAAAGGCTATATTAAAAGCGATGATTATGCCGAAGATTACCAAGCTCTTATTGAGTTGATAGAAAAAAGCAAAGAAGATAAAAAATTAGTTGATTGGAAGGTATATCGGCTTGATGAAACTCCTGCGAGTAATTACCATGCAGATAAAACATTCTTGGATCTGATAGCTTTTACCGATAACGAGCAAGCTTTTACGAATATGTTGCACTTTTTGTTAAGCGATAACAAAGTATTTAAGCAATTCTGTAAAACATTTCAAAGTAAAGGCAGCGAAAAATTTATTGAGGATGATTACAAGGTAAAACGTGAAATGGAAGTCGACAACGGCAGAATGGATATTTGCGGAGAAAGTGCCAACCAAAAAGTTATTATTGAAAATAAAATTTACAGTGGGTTGAATGGATTGGGAGAAGATAATCATGGCGTAAGTATCAGTCAGTTATCGACCTATTATCAATGGGGTTGCAAAGTCGGTAATAAAGAATTACCCAACAAGCCGCTTTGTTTTATTACGGCGCCTACATATAGGGTGAATGAAATAGAGGCGGAAATAGAAAAATATGATCCTTCAATGAAAGACATATTTCATATTGTAACATATAACGAAATAGCAGACTTTATCGAGGCGAACAAGGATTTATTTACGGATAATCTTGTTTTATCGCTCTTCGATCAAATTGTCAATGCTTTCAGAAAATGGTCTTATAACAGTAAAGAAGATCTATACGCAGATATGTTCAGAAAGGCAACATCGCGTAGTGTATAGTGGGCAGTGGACAGATTATATACTAGTCACTAGCCACTAGTCACTGGCCATGGGCTAACCGGTTAGGCAAAAAGAAAATAAAAAAATCCCGATTTGGCATATATTATAGTTGATTTTTATTTTCGGATATGGTAATATATACGTGTTCGAGGCAAAAAAGTTGTGGCTAAAGGTCATAACTTTTTTATATAGGAGGACATTATGGCGGAATTTAATATCCAAGACGGCGTACTGATTAAGATTGAAAAACCGGACAAAGTCATCATTATTCCGGAAGGCGTTACAACGATTGGCGAAAATGTTTTCGACTTCGGCAATTGCCCCTGGAGCAGTCGTTCGGGCTCAGTATTGGAAATAAGAATTTCAAAGGGCGTTCGGAAAATTTGCGATAAAGCTTTTTATAATTGCCGCAACTTACACGAAATATTTCTCCCGAACACCGTAACGGAAATCGGGTCGGAAATTTTTCTCGGCTGCGAATGGATAGAAAAGATAGAGATGGAAGAAGGCAATCCCGTCTATTATTCCGAAAGCAACTGCTTGATCGAACGCTCGACAAAAACCTTGATTGCAGGCTGTAAAAACAGCGTGATTCCGAACGGAGTAACTATCATCGGCAGTGCCGCCTTTGAGGATTGCGAAATGTCTTGCCTTATCCTACCCGAAAGCATAAAAGAAATTCGGGACGAAGCCTTTATCGGTAACAAATTACGAAAAATGGTCGTCCCGGAAGGCGTCATAACGATCGGCAACCGCGCATTTCAGCAATGCCATTATCTCGAAAACATATCTTTCCCAAGTACGGTGGCCTCTATCGGTTCGGACGCACTTCGATATTGCACGAATCTTACGAGCATTCGGGTCGCCGACGACAATCCGATATACCGTTCTTCGGATAATTGTTTGATCGAGCGCAAAACAAACACTCTTATTTGCGGAGCCGGAAGATGTGTTATTCCGATCGGCATAACGAAAATCTGCGAGGGCGCATTCGATGGCAATAAGGAATTGTGCGAAATCAAGATTCCGGACGGCGTGACGGAGATCGGAAACTGCGCTTTCCATGACTGCGAAAATTTGCGTGAAGTATTCATTCCGAGCAGCGTAAAGGTGATAGACGGAGGCGCTTTTGCGAGATGCAAGGGACGCATTGTTATTGAGGAAGGGGTGACAAAAATCGGCGGAGGCGCTTTCAGCGGATGCTCGTTAGAAGATTTTAAGATACCGACGACTGTAACCGAAATCGGAGAGCACGCCTTTCATTATTCTCATCTTAAAGAGGTCGTGCTTCCAAGGGGGCTTAAAATTATTGCAAGCGGGGCATTTGCCGAGTGTCCTGCCCTCGAAACCGTTATTATCCCGGAAGGCGTGATAAAAATCGAAGTGTGCGCGTTTGCCGATTGTAAATCATTGAAGGCAATTGTCATTCCCAGCACCGCAACCGAGATAGCGGGAGGTGTATTCGGCGGGTGCTTATCGCTTGAAAAAATCGAAGTTGCGGAAGGAAATCCCGCATACGAAACAAAAGATGGATGCCTTATTGTAAAAGAAACAAATGCGCTGATCGCGGCATGTAAAAACGCCGCGATTCCGAGCGGGGTACAAACGATAGCGAGAGAGGTTTTTAGCTATAATAAAGAATTGTCGGAAATTTCCATTCCCAGTGGGGTAACTGAAATCGGGAACAGAGCCTTTTTTGGCGGCAGAAACTTAAAAGAGGTTGTTTTTCCCGATAGCATAAAAATGATTGGGATACAGGCATTTGAGAACTGTTCGAATTTGGAAAAAATTACCTTCTCGAAGGACATAACCGCCCTCGAACTCGGCTTGTGTGCCTTTAAGAATTGCGGTTTCCGTGAATTGGATATTCCCGGCTGTATCAAAGAAATCAATGAGGACGCATTCGCTGACTGCTGTAAATTAGAACGCGTTGTCATTTCGGACGGCGTAACGAAAATCAAGCAACGCGCGTTTGCAGAGTGTAGGCACCTCGAAAGTATCACTTTGCCGAACACCTTAAAAGTGCTTGGCAACATTGTATTCCGTGGCTGCTGCTTGCTTAAAGAACTGACGATTCCGGATAGCGTAACCAAAATCGGGAAGAATATTTTGCGCCTTACGAACCTTCAAACGCTTACTATTCCGAGGCGGTTCGAGGGTGTTATAGATACCCTCGGCGTAGATACGAAAAAGACGAAGATCGTCTACACGGAAAACTAAAATATAGGAGGACATCATGGCGGAATTTAATATCCAAGACGGCGTACTTGTCAGAGTCTATGGGAAAGATAAGAAAATAACTGTACCCGATGGCGTAACGACCATTGCGCATTACGCATTTCATTGTATTTATCATGCGGAGCAGATCATTTTCCCGAAGAGCGTAATAAAAATCTGCAGAGAGGCATTCTTTCGTTGTTATAAGGTCAAGAAAATTTTCGTTCCGAATACCGTAACGGTGATTGAACCGGGGGCGTTTTCTCTATGCTTCGGGCAGAAAGAAGATTTTGAAATCGAGGTAGAGGAAGGAAACCCCGTATATTACTCCAAAAACGGTTGCTTGATTGAAAGAGCCACAAATAAACTCATCAAAGGACGAACGAGTTGTCCCGTTCCGGAAGGGGTAGAAATCATCGGCGATATAGCGCTTCGCTGTTGCAAAATAAAAGAAATCACAATCCCCGGCACCGTAAAAGAGCTTTGCGATTATGTTTTTATCTTTTGCTATGATTTGAAAAAAGTCGTCTTTTCGGAAGGCGTAATGAAGGTTGGCAAAAATATATTCTCTTCTTGTGGCGGCATTGAAAGTGTTGTCATCCCGAGCACCTTGACGGATTTTGACCCTGGCATATTAAGAGGAACTCGTCTCACGGAAATCATCATTGCCGAAGATCATCCCGTTTACCAATACAGAGACGGCTGTTTGATCGAAAGGGCGACGAACAAACTTATCGTGGCACTTGCAAACTTGGAGGAAATTACGATTCCGGGTAGCGTAACGGAAATCGGCGACCATGTATTTGAAAGTTGTCACAATTTGAACGAGGTTCAAATAGCCAATGGCGTTACAAAAATCGGCAATGGCGCATTTCAACACTGTGGTTTGTCCGAGATCGAGATTCCGGAGAGCGTTATAAAAATCGGGAATGATGCATTTTGGGATTGCCAAAGCTTAAGGCAAGTTCAAATTGGCAAAGGCGTGACGGAAATCGGCGAAGGCGCATTTGCGTGGTGTGAGAGGCTGAAAAGCATTCGGCTTCCCGATGGGTTGACCGAGATCAAGGACAGCACCTTCATGGGGTGCCGTAAACTTGCGCACATTGAGATCCTGGAAAGTGTTACAAAAATCGGGGAATATGCGTTTGCGGGGAAAACACGGTTTGATGAGATTCTCCCGGGCTGTGCGTTTTCCGAAATCGAACTCCCGGACGGGATCACGGAAATCGGGGGTGCCGCTTTCCTCTACTGCCAACAGCTTGAACATATACGCCTTCCCGAAGGCTTAACACAGATAAACGACTGGATATTTGTCGGTTGTAAAAATTTGAAGAGCGTGTTCATCCCGAAAGGTGTCACAAAAATCGGAGAGAGCGTCTTTGACGGTTGCGAAAGTCTCGAAGAGATCGAAATCGAGGAAGGCAATCCTGCCTATCGCGTCGAAAATCGTTGCCTCATCGAAAACGCGACCGGAAAACTCATCTTTGTGTGCAAGGGCGGTACACTTCCGAGCGGCATCAAGATCATCGGCGAATCCGCATTCTATCGCAACAAGGAGATCACCGAGCTTGTCGTCCCGGACGGCGTAAAACATATCGGTGATTTTGCGTTTTCGGGTTGCGAGAACTTAAAGGACATAACACTCTCCGAAGGTGTTGAAACGATCGGAGAATCCGCCTTCCAAAACGTTGCGGCGACCGAAATCAAAGTCCCGAACACTGTAAAGGGGATTGGCGAGCGAGCATTTTGGGAGTGCAAAGATCTCAAAAAGATCGTCCTTTCGGAAAATCTTAAGGAACTCAAGCGCGGCACTTTGGCAACCTGCGAAAATCTGACCGACGTGATCATTCCGAAGAACGTCACGGTTATAGGGCCCGCTGTTTTTAACGGGTGCGGCAAGCTGAAGCATGTCGCTTTGCATGAGCGTATCACCAAAATCGGCGAAGAGGCGTTTATCGGATGTGGATTTGAGGAACTGACGATACCCGGAAATATCAAGGCGATCGGGAAGGGGGCATTCGCAAAATGCAATGCCTTAAAGCGCGTCGTCATAGAGAAAGGCGTGACACGTATAGGCGAAAAGGCGTTCGACGGTTGCGAACTGCTTGGCAGCGTTGTTCTCCCCGAATCGCTTAAAGAGATCGGCACGCACGCCTTCAGAGAGTGCTATGCGCTTACCGAACTCACTATCCCGAGTGGCGTGACCAAGATAGGAAAGTTTTCCTTGCGTCTTGCGGGGCTTACTCGCCTTACTCTTCCGAGGCGGTTCGAGAGCGTTATAGATACCCTCGGCGTAGACACAAAAAAGACGAAAGTAGTGTATAGTGATTAGTGAGCAGTGGACAGTGGGCAGCGGACAGATTATATACTAACCACTAATCACTAACCACTGACCACTAAAAACAGGTTAGTCAAAAAGAAAATAAAAAATCCCGATTTGGCATATATTATAGTTGATTTTTATTTTTGCATGTGGTAATATATGCCTGCTCGAAGCAAAAAAGTTGTGGCTAAAGGTCATAACTTTTTTATATGGTAAAAATTTCGGAGGGAAATTATGGAAGATAAATTTTTGGAAGGAGCGCTACTTAGGGCGCGATCGCACAGTCTCATAAGCGAAGGACTGAAAAAAGATTACGGGGACGGGTGTGCGCTTATAGGGTTTGACCTCGGAATTTGCCCCATCAATATCGAAGTGTACGACTTTGAAGGCGTCGACTTTTCCGAGGGGCAAAAGGCGGATATAAGGTTCGCGCTGTTTCCGCACGGCGACGGGGACATCTATAAAGACGAGGCGGAATACTACGCCGAAGCTAAAAGGAAGGCTAATGGCGGCATGGTCTGGAGCGCAGAATCCATAATTCCGTCCGGCACGTTTTCGCCCACGGCAGACGAAAACTTCGAAGAGAACTCAAGCATAATACTCCGTGCCGTCGTGACGGACACAGAAAGCGTCATGCTTGATGGGGAAAGAACGCTGCACCTTACTCTTAAAATGGAAGATTGCACCTTTGACTCTTTTTTTGAAGATGGGATGTTACCGTTTGCCGAAAAGGGCAACGTAATAAGCGCGACGTTCCTTGCCATAGGCGTGTCGGCAAAAAAATAAAATTTTTTTTAAAAACCACATCATTTTAGTTGATTTTATTCTTTAAGATGTGGTATAAATAAAGCGTTCCGAACAACCACATAAAAAGTTCCCGAAAAAGTCGAATAAATCATTCGTCTTTTTTCTTCTTGAATTTTTACGAACATTGACAACTTAATGCCATACTTTTAGCCTTGCGCCAATGCGAGGCACTTTAACCCATACAAAAAAATCTTAAAAAGGAAGTAAATAAATTATGAAAATCGAAAACAAAAAAATCGTTGATCTTGATCCCAATACCGATACCAATCTCGTTATACCCGCAGATGTCGAAGCCATCGACCTCGAAATTTTCGAAGTCGAGTACCACGGCTTTTTCGGCCTTCTTGAGTCCATAACCGTAGAAGAAGGCAACAAGAACTTCTATGTAAAGAACAACTGCCTCATGGACACCGACGGCGTACTTTACTTTGCCGCACAGGGCGCTACCATTCCCACTGACGGCAGCGTAAAAGCAATACGTCCCTTCGCTTTCAATATGATAAGCAGCATAAACGGCGAAGTCCGCATTCCCGATGGCGTAGAAGGAATCGACGGCAGTCTTGCCTTCGGCAGCAGCGATTACAACAGAATCTACATTCCCGCTTCTGTAAAGAAAATAGGCGAAGCCGCATTCGGTCCTCGCGTAAATCTCGATAACGAAACTTACGAAGAAAAGCCGTACGAAATAATAGTCGACAGCAATAACGAACGTTATTTCGCTCAAGACGGCTGCCTTATCGACAGCAAAACGTCTGCCGTAGTTTCCGTTTTCGGCTCCGAAGTAATAATACCTTCTTGCGTAAAAAGAATAGGCAGCTCCGTATTCGTAATGAAAAGTTTCGATAAAGTAATAATTCCCGCGTCCGTTACCGAAATAGGCGAGCCTGACTTTACTTTGTGTAAGGCAAATTTTGTAGTCGAAAAAGATTCGTTTGCCGAAAAGTACCTTGTTTCCCGCAAGATCGATTGCTCCGTTACGGAGTGATCGAAGGGGGCGATTATGGACAAAATTACTTTTCCTTCGCTCGATAATTACGACAGAAACCTGTATCATATAAAAGGCACAACGCTCAATTTCTTACGTCAGCGCGACGGCGATCTTATAATTCCCGAGGGCGTGACCGAGGTGTATCCGGGCTTATGTGCAAACTTTACTTATCACTTCGACAAACTTATATTGCCCGCGTCGGTACAAAAAATCGACTTGATGACCGCATATATCAGAGTCGACAGCTTTACGGTGGACAGTGAGAATCCGTATTTTCACGTCGAGAGCAATTGCCTTATAAGCAATAAAGGACAACTGATCAGAGCGGGCAAGGATCCGACCGTTCCGACCGACGGAAGCGTTATCGAGCTTTTGCCGTTTTCGTTTTCCGGGGTGAGGGACATTAAAAAGCTCGATATTCCCCCGTCGGTAAAAAAGATTTATCGTAATGCGATATGCGGCTGCCCCGACCTCGAAGCCGTCGAACTTATGTCGGAACCGGAATACGTGGGGCGCGGCAATTTCCTTGACTGCGAAAGGACGTTTGTCGTTATTTACAAAGAAAACGAGATAATGATAAGAGATAACAAGTTCGTTCAATTCAAAAAATTCAAAAGGTAGGTGTGTTTATATGGATAATTTCGAAGCGATAATAGGATACGACAGCATAAAGACAGAGCTAAAAAGAATAGCCGACGTACTCAACAATGCCGAAAAGTACGCTAAGCTCGGCGTAACGCAGCCCAACGGCTTGCTCCTTTACGGCGAGCCGGGAGTGGGCAAGACGACAATGGCAAAGTGCCTGCTTTCCTCGCTCGACCGAAAAGTCTTTGTGTGCCGAAAGACCAAGTCGGACGGCGACTTTGTGGACGAAATATCAAAGACGTTCGAGCGCGCCAAAGTCGAAGCGCCTTCGGTAGTCTTTTTGGACGACTTTGATAAGTTCGCAAACGACGACTCCAACCATCGTGACGCCGAGGAATACGTCGCCGTGCAGTCGAATATAGACAATGTTAAGGGCACCCGTGTCTTTGTTATCGCCACAGCTAACGATATAGGCAAACTGCCGCGCTCGCTCCTCCGCGCCGGAAGATTCGATAAGAGCATAGAGATAAAGGCGCCGCAAGGTGACGACGCAAAAAAGATAATCGAATACTATCTTTCGCAAAAGAAGTTCGTGGCAAATGTCGATACCTGTGAAATAGCGCGGATTATGAACGGCAGGTCGTGCGCCGAGCTTGAGACCGTCATAAACGAGGCGGGGATCTGCGCCGGTTTTTCTGGCAAGGACAAGATCGAAATGGACGATATAGTAAGGGCGTGCCTTCGCGTTATATTCGACGCGCCCGAGTGCGAAGATCGCTTTGGCGAGGAAGCAAAAATGCGTATAGCCTTCCACGAAGCAGGTCATGCCGTTGTTTCCGAGATCCTCGAAGAAGGCAGCGTCAACCTCGTTTCGGTCGATTCTTACGGCGGCGAATCGGGCGGGATAACTTCGTCCAATCAAAGCGCCGACTACATGACGTCGTCATCCTATATGGAAAACCGTATCATAGTTTTGCTTGGGGGAAAGGCTGCTACCGAACTCGTGTTCGGCGAAGCGGATCCCGGCGCCGGCAACGATATAGGCAGGGCGCACTCCATTGCCACAAGACTTGTCGACGATTATGCCGGCTATGGCTTTAATTACTATTTAAGCAGCAGATACGAGAATTCCGGCGATACCTTGCGCGACAAGGAACGCGCGGTAGCCCTCGAGATGGAACGCTACTACCGTATGGCAAAAAAGATCCTTATAAACAACAGGGCGTTCCTCGATAATGTCGCCGCAAAGTTAAAAGAAAAACGCACGCTTCTCGGCTCCGAGATCCGTGCGATAAGATCCGCTTGTATTGCAGTCGCTTGATTTACTTGAAGCGTTTATACTCGTCTGTCCGCTCAAGCAGATAGTCGACCGAAACGTTAAAGTAGTCGGCAATGGCTATAAGGGTCTTGTAATCGGCTTCACGTTCTCCGGTCTCGTACCGAGAGATCGTGTTCTGATTAAGGCATAAGTCCATCGCAAGCTTGAGTTGCGATATATGTGCCTTTTCTCTTAGTTCCCTTATGCGCTTCATTTATTTTAGTCCTATCAATTAGTTGACTTAATTATACCACTCTGGTATAATATAAATATCCCTTATCGGGATATAAGACATTTTTAGTCAAAATTCAAAAAAGCAATGGAGGTAAATATGTTCGGAGACAATGAATTCGGCAAAAAGATGATACTTACCGGGGTGTATGCTTTTGTTACAATAATTATAGCCGTAGGCAGCGCCTTAGGCGCCAAAAGCAATAGTAGTACATTTTTTATATGGACTGCCATTATAATTTGCGGGATAGTAGGAGGAGTGCCATCGGTTATTTCTTGGATTATCAATCATTTTGATTTTTCCGAGCCGCTCAATCATTACTTGAAGTATTGTAAATGGAAGCCGTTTAAAAAATTTTCGGAACCTGTACTCGGTAAAGACGAAATACTTTTGACATATATAAATTTTACAGGTGAGCGAGCTGCGCCATACAAAGAATATATCAAAGGGGTTTTAGACGGGCTTAAATTCGATATTATGACCGACGCCGAATTTGCGGAGAAACAAAAAGCGCAAATGGAGTTAAATAAAAGTCGCACTAAGTCGGCGATAACAATCGAAAATTTAATATTGTTTATAAAAAATACAGGGCTCGCATTTATGAACTTTGGGTTGATTCTTTTGGCATGTGCAATAGTTATAGCTCCGATTCTTGCATTTTGCGGCTTCCCATGTTTTATTTTCCTTGCAGTTGGGAGCAAAGCGTTTGAATTGGGAGCATTTTGGTTGTTGCCGCTTATATTTACGATAATCGGGTTTGTTTTGTATTTTATTTATTATTGAAAGCGAGGATCTAAAAATGAGTTATACCGAAACTTTACAAAAAGAAATAGATTTGTATGTCGAACGTTTAGAGAAGTTCAAGGCAGCGTTTGCCGAAACCGACAGCGCGGTAGAGTCAACCGTCAAAAGGATTAACGACGAATATGATTCGGAAGAGGAAAAAAACAAACCTATAAAAGAGGCTGAAATAGCGGAAACGAAAAAAGAATTGCAAGAGCTAAAAAACGAGCAAGATGCTTTTTATGCTCTGAAAAATACAATGCAAAATTATTCCGCGTCAGTAAAGAGCGACATAGAAAAACTTGTCGACGAATTAGCCAATTTGAAAAATGACGAGTCTGCCGATGCCGTTATCGAGAAATATGACGGTCGAATTCAAGAAAATTATAATAATCTCAATGAGACAAGGCTAAAATTTGTCAAGCTTTATTCCGGTAACGAGGTCGATGCGGTAGAACGGAAGTTGATTTCACGTAAAAACAGTTTGGAATCGGATATAGACCGGCTGGACTTTGAATTGCAAGAAGGCGTCATAAGAGATATTCCCGAAGAAATTTATTATAAAATGAGTTTTGAAAATAGGATTATAGTCGATAAAATGTTTGATTATATTCCGGAAGTAGTAATATCCTTTGCTTCTTTTAAGGAACAGGATTATCCAAATTTAATGCGGCTTATGACGCTTGTAACGATGCGTAGTGAATGCGCAGATCATGCGACGGGGCTTAATGACAAAATGCTTTCCATAGTTTGCAATGAGCATTTCGATTCGCTAAGGCGGAGTGTTTCATGGAATGCGAGCAAATATACGGCAAATGGTTTTTATGATAAAGCGTTCGAGAAAAACGCCTTAAGTCAATGCACAATAAAAAGCGAAGATGGCAAATTGCAGCTCGTCTATATGGGCGAAACACCTAATGACAATATGCTTACCATATCTCCGAAGTTTCTTGGCCGTATAACAAGAGTAATCGAAGAAGAGCAGGAAATCAATTTGCCGCGTTTGGCGTTAAGGCTATACAAGGATGGCGGAAGCGACGCACAGTCCGCTTTTGCCGCATACAAACCGGTACAAGAATATATACAGGAGATAGAAGAATTTATGAGATTGTACGAAGAAACACCCGAGGAAAGACTTATTACCGAGCAACGTTACTATCAAGAGAAGATGCTCGAAGAACAACGCGAAAAGAATAGGATCCTCGAGGAGCAAATCGAAGATGAAAACAGGCGTTATAAAGAACTACGCAAGGAAGAAGAATACGAGCGTAGACGTGAAGAACGCAGACGTGAAAAAGAGGAATACGAAAGAGAATGGAGACAAAGGCAAGATCGAGAAGACCGAAGACGTCGCGAAGAAGAGGATCGTCGCAGAGAACAAGAGAGGCGACGTGATGAAGAGATGCAAAGACGCAGAGAAAGACAAGCCGAGCTTAAAAGAGAATCGGAAGAACGCAGATGCGAAGATATCAATACAAGAAGGCAGTGCAATTCGTGCAAATGCGTTGGACAATGCGCAATGGCATATAGACGTTCCAATTGTGCTTCATATATACCCAAATAATATTGTATAGTAATTATATTAATAGACTATATCCAAGCAATATGGTATAATATGCTTATATTACGATGGCGGCATAGTCCGCAAAGGAGAGGTAAACATGAGTAAGATATTATTAAACAGTGCTTTTGTGGGCAGTTACGCCGACAATTCCGAAAATTTATCGCGCGAAGTTATTAACTTTTTAAGAGCGGATAATGGTAAATATTATGTTTATTTAAGTCCGTATGGGAGCTATCCTGATTGCGACGATTTAGAATATATTTTATTTGTAAAAAATTGCGGGCATGGCGTCGTCGAAATTTTAGCTAAAGCAACAGTTGGGAACTGTGAAAAGCTTGCGCAAGGTATAAAGACCATAAGAGGACAAAAAACAAAGATTCGCGAGAATGATAACGAGAAGGATAAAATAAAAAATTATAAGGAAAGAGTAAAAGGCATTACATACGGCGATAAAACTCTTGCCGATATCTTTAATCTTAAGAATGAAGAAGGCAAGAATGATGAAAGCTACGACGAGCTTGTTGTAACCATGCAAGTCGAAGATATAGTATTACCCAAAAAGTTTATAGGACTTACTACAACGAAGGATAACGATGATGGGGAACGAATAAAACACATAAAGAGCAAAAATAGACTTACTCCTCAAAGTATGAGATGTTACATTGATAATAAAGAAAATAAAGATGACTATGATACGTTAAAAAAAATTATAGATACTAATGATTATTGGGGCGAAAGTGTAAAGAAGTATGATGGAACAAAAGCGCAAGAAGAAAATGGTGATCCCGAGGGAACGTATGCCGAAACCAGCGATAACTTTTTTAAGGCAACGCTGCAACAAGATAACGAAGTTATGTTCTCGAATATGATGTTTTATTTCTTCCAAAACAATCCCGATATGTTTGAAAAATTTGCAGAGAGTGTTTTGGATATATCGGATTTTAAGGCGCCGAAAAACAATCCTCTTTGGATTACAAGAGAGGAAAAGCGAATGGATCTTAAGGTAGTTACGGATAAGTATTACATAATTATCGAAAATAAGATCAAGTCCGGTATAAACGGCATACAAAAAGAAAAAGACAAAAACAGCGGCAAAATAATATCGCAACTGGCAAAATACTATGATGAAGCAGTAAAGGAAATAAAAGCGTTGGAAAAGGCCGATGGCATTGAATTGACCGATGAAAAAATAGAAAGTAAGATAAATGGCTTTATTTTCTGCCCAAATTACAATGAAATAAAAGAGGAAAAATTGAAGGCCAAATATGAACGCGGAGATAAATATCGCGTAAAAACATACGATAAGATCTACAACTTTTTTAAGAAATACGAAGGAAAGGGCATTAAATACATGGATGACTTTGTAAAGGCGCTTAAAAAGCATACCGAAGAAGCAGATAACGAAAAACGAAACGATTTGATGCTCAGATTAAAGAAGAGGATCGAAAGAAAATAAAAATTGCAAAAGGCGATGCCTGTGCAATATTACTGAATGAATAACAAAACTCAAAAACGGCGTAGATGATACGCCGTTTTGAAATGGCTTGGGGTGAAGAATGAAAATCAACAAAGAAGGGCTGATCGAAAGCTACAGCCATAAGGATATATATGGCAAGCGGTTACTTATTCCGAAGAATGCGATAGGGTTAAAAGGCGGCTTTGAAGATATGATAACTTGGCTTACCGTACATGGTCCAAAGCGAGTCATTCGCGTCGAGGAAGGCAACCCCGTGTTTTACGTTAAGGACGGTTGCCTTATCGACCGCACGAGCAAGACGCTTGTTCTTGCCACCGTGGCTGCGACCATTCCGCGTGACGGAAGTATAGAGCATATCGGTGAATATGCGTTCGACGGGCACACCGAACTGAGGGGGTGCCTTTCTATACCGGACGGCGTTAAGGCGATAGGCGAGTGCGCGTTTTCCGGCTGCACAAACATTACCAAGGTTGAGATCCCGAGAAGCGTTACGAAGATAGCCTCGAGCGCATTCAACGGCTGCGACGCATTGACGGAATTTTCGGCAATTAAGAACGCAAAATATTACGTTAGCGGCAACTGCCTTATAGTCAAGCGAACGAAAAAACTTATTGCAGGCTGCAAAACAAGCGTCATTCCGTTCGGGGTTACGGCGATCGGCGATAGCGCTTTCGCCAACATAGAGACCCTTACGCGCATTGCCGTTCCCGATTCGGTCGAACGCATAGACGATTGCGCGTTCGACGGCTGCACGGCGCTCAAGAATATCGCGCTCCCAAAGAGCCTAAATAAGCTCGGCAAAGATGTCTTCAGAGATTGCCAAAATATCGAGGAAATATCTGTTCCGTTCGGCGTAAAATACATAGATATGTATATGTTTAAGGACTGCACCAAGCTCGTCTGCGTCACCATTTCGGATAGCGTCACGTCTATCGAGCTCGGCGCCTTCGAAGGGTGTAGTTCGCTTGCCGAAGTGAGCGTTCCGGGCAGCGTGGAATATGTGGGACAGTGGGCGTTTTACGGTTGCCGCGGCATGGAAAAGTTGACGCTCGGGCATGGCATTAAGGCGATACATTTCGAAGCGTTTGTCGGCTGCAAATTTAAGGGGCTTGTCATTCCGTCGAGCGTCACGGAAATCGACGCACGCGCGTTTTATCTGTGCACGGAGCTGAAGTCCGTCGTTTTCGAGGACCCGCGCGGTTGGAACTACGGCGGCATGACAGGCTTAAACGAAAGCGACTTGAGCGACTCGACGACCGCCGCATTTTATCTTACCCAAAAGTATCACTACCAAAAATGGAGCAAAAAAGCGAAGAGCCGAAAAAATTAAAATTTTTTTTGTAACTGTACATTAAAATAGTCATTTTTCGGGTAGGCAATATGTTACAATATAGGAAATGAAGAAAGTAAAATTTTTATTTTTGGATGTGGACGGCGTTCTCAATACGCCTAAGTCAATTTCGAGATGCGGCGGCAATATAGGCGTCGACGACGACAAACTTAAACTCCTCAAAAAAATAGTAGACGGTACGAATGCAAAAATAGTTCTCGTGTCCACCTGGAAGGAGGGCTGGACAAACAATAAGTATTATAAGCCATTGCAAGATATTTACGCCTCGTATCTTGACGAACGTCTCGCCGCATTCGGACTTACTATCCTCGATAAGACGCCCAACAAAGCGGAAGGGATGTTTTTGTCGCGCGGCGAAGGTATTCTCGAATATCTACGCACGTCGAAGTGCGACGGCTACGTTATAATCGATGACTTTCAATTCGATTACGACGGCTGCGGACTGACGGACAACTTGGTGAGTACCTTGACCGAGCGGGGACTTACTTCGGAGGCGGCGCAAAAGGCGATTGAAATTCTGAATAGAGGTGAATAATGAAAATAGTTTTTCTTGAAATGCAAGTCGGGGTTTACGACGAGGTGATAGAGGTTGGCGCGATAAAAGTCGTAGACGGCGTCCCGACCGAAAAGTATTATTCTTTCGCTCGACCGAAAGAAAAGATTCCGGTGGGGCTCGAAGTCACGTTCGGCGTGACCAACGAGCACCTTATCGGCGCTCCGCCCGCGATACAGGTGGTCAAAGAGGTACTCGAATTCATAAACGGTTGTCTTGTCGTTACGTATACCATGGATCCGCCATATCTTGCCAATGAAATATTGGACAGGGCAAAGGAATGTGGAATAAGCGACTTTTCGGTAAAGACGCTCGAACTTTTTCCCATCGTGGAAATGAAATATCCCGCTTCCAAAGGATATCCGAGTTTTTTTAATGTTGCCGAGTATTTTGGGGTCTACGATCCGCGCGGCGACAGTTTGTCACGCTCGATAATTCTTATGAAGTTATACCACAACCTGTATCTGCCGATATGAAAGTTTTTATAGGCGGAAGCAAAAATATCGGTGTTTTACCAACCGAAGCAATAGAGGCAGTCGAGAGCTTTATAAAAGAGGGACACCATATTCTTATCGGGGATTGCTATGGTGTGGATCTGTGCGTCCAAAGGCTGCTAAGCGTGCGCGGCTATAAAGAAGTAACCGTCTATTGCAGCGGCGACGTTCCACGATACAACGAAGGCGGGTGGACGGTGAATGCGCTTCATATCGAGGGAATGAGCGGCTATGAATTTTATCGTCAAAAGGACATGGCTATGGTGGCAGATTGCGACTGCGGCTTTATGATTTGGGACGGAGTGAGCAAGGGCACAAAGCAAAATATCGAGGACTTAAAACGGCTCGGTAAGCCCGTTCAAGTGGAAACGGCAAGTAAAAACAAACTTTGCAAGGGCGTATTTTGGCGCAAAGAAAAGCTGCTGTGCTTTTTTATTCCGTGTAACGAGAACGGAGAAACGATAGAGAATACCGCATATCCGCTCGAAAGCAAGGACGGTACGAATTATAATCACAAAAAACTTTGGGGTAGGCTCCCACGCTCCGTCACGGAAGGTTACGCGTTCGATTACTATCCGCGCGGACGAGTGGAAATCGCAAAGGGCAAAGCGACTGTGTTTCTTCATCCGTCGCTATGCACAAGTGAAGTCGAATTCGAAATAGTGAATACGTTCGGGCTTATCCCAGAAAATAACATAAAATCGGTACGTTTTGTTGCGGACGGTTCTTCGCATTATAACGCAAGCATACAGGAGATAAAATGAACGATTTCTCTGGACGAAAATGGGCACAAAAATACGGTAGTTTTGGGCAGCCCGACGCTCGGCGGATACACCTTTACAGGCTGGAAAATAACGGTCGGAGAAAGCGGAAAAGAAGAGGCGATCCCGCAAGACGCTATCGGTTCATTTATCAAGGATCCCAACAACAC
>CANQFK010000023.1 GCA_947598585.1 uncultured Clostridia bacterium | reverse complement strand
CTTTTTATGGGCTGCATACTTGTCTTGACAATCCCCTCAGTCGCCTTACCGGCGACAGCTCCCCTTGCTAAGGAGCGCCTTTGATTTCTCCTTGATTTTTTTGCTTGCTTGTATTTTTTCGGATGTAATGTCGGGCTTTTTGTCGCAAAAAAACTTCTTTTAATGGGCATTTGTTTGGTTAAGGAAAGAGGAATTTACACATTCTATTGGCTATCTTTTTATGGGCTGCATACTTGTCTTGACAATCCCCTCAGTCGCCTTACCGGCGACAGCTCCCCTTACTAAGGAGCGCCTGTCAAAAGGTGTTGTATTTATATAGCTTTCTTTTTATGTTTCAGTATAAAAAAGCACAAGCGGGTTGCTTTTGCGTAAGCGATTAGCTGTGCTTAAAAGTTATTGCTTTCTTTTCTTTTTATGTTTCAGTATAAAAAAAGCACAAGCAGGTGGCCTGTGCGTAAAAGTATTATTTTTCTTTTTTGAGATTTAGAATAAAAAAATTAACGATGACTGTGCATATTATTCTTCTTTTTCGAGTTTAGCGGTTTGATCTGCCAAGCGAAGAGCTTCGAGCATGGCGTCGATGTCGCCGTTCATAAACGATTCTATGCTGTACACGGTCATGGAGATCCGATGATCGGTCACCCTGCCCTGCGGGAAATTATATGTTCGGATACGTTCGCTGCGATCGCCCGTTCCGACCTGACTTTTTCTGTTTTCCGCGTATTCCTTGTCCGCCTTGGATTGATAATAATCGTATAGTTTGGATTTGAGTACGCGCATTGCCTTTTCGCGATTTTTTATCTGACTGCGCTCATCCTGACAAGTAACGACTATTCCCGTGGGCAAATGCGTCATTCTCACGGCGCTGTCCGTTTTGTTGATATGCTGACCGCCCGCGCCGCCGCTTCGATAAGTGTCGATTTTCAGATCCTTTTCGTTTATCTCGACAACGACGTCCTCCACTTCGGGAAGCACCGCCACCGTAACCGTGGAAGTGTGGATACGTCCCTGTGTTTCGGTATCGGGCACGCGCTGAACACGGTGCACGCCGCTTTCGTATTTGAGTTTACGATAAACGCCGTCGCCGAATATCTGAAAGACCGCCTCTTTTACTCCGCCGAGTTCGGTAAGGTTTATATCGACGTCCTCCACTCGCCAGCGATTCTTTTCGGCATACATTTTATACATGCGCATAAGTTCATACGCAAACAATGCCGCTTCGTCGCCGCCCGCGCCGCTCCTTATCTCGATAATGACGTTCTTTTCGTCGTTGGGATCGGCAGGCAAAAGCAGGATTTTAAGTTCGTTTTCGACCTTGCCGAGTTCCTCCTTTTTTTCTTCGAGCTCGATCTTGGCAAGTTCGAGCATTTCGGGATCCTTTTCCTCTCGGAGCATTTTTTTGGCGTTTTCGATGTCCGATTGTACTCTGAGATATGCTTCGTATTGAACGACGATCGGTTCGAGCATGGCGTGTTCTTTTACAAGTTTGGTCCACTCCTTATTGTCCGCTATAACTTCGGGATCGGAAATGGACTTGCCGAGCGTTTCGAACTTGGTTTTTATGTTTTTCAGTCTTTCTAAATTCATATATCAAACTTTACCTATTACAACTCTGTCGTTGCCGTCCAAGTCGGAGATCACGTTGACGTCCTTAAAGCCGAACATATACATGAGTTGCTTTACGCTGTCCGCCTGGTCGTAACCTATTTCGAGCAACAATTTGCCGCTCGAATTCAAATAATTGGACGCGACGGAAATTATCTTCTTGTAATACGTCAAGCCGTCGTGCCCGCCGTCCAAAGCAAGCCTCGGCTCGCTGCGCACCTCGGGCGAAAGATCGGCGATCGCCGCCGTGGGTATGTAGGGCGGATTGGAAATTATGATATCGAACGAACAGTATTCCAACTCGTTGAAAAGATCGCTCTTTTTCAGCACAACGTCCGTCCCCTCCAAGTTCCTTGCGGCGACGGCAAGAGCTCTCTCGGAAATATCGCTCGCCACTATGTGCGCGTTCGTGCGGTCTGCCAAGGCGCGCGCTATGCAGCCCGAACCCGTGCAAAGGTCAAGGACATAAAGTTCCTTTTCGCCTATCGCCTTGATCGCTTCGGACACAAGAATTTCCGTTTCCATACGCGGGATCAGAACGTTGCTGTCCACATACAGTTCATAGCCGTAAAAATACGACTTGTTGGTTATATAATCGAGCGGCTCGCCCTTTTTTCTGCGCGCAACGATCTCCTTGAAATGTTTCATGTCATACACGCTTATACTGCCTATAAGCGCGATCTGTCCCCTGCCCACTTTGAGCACTTCGCACAAGATCCAATCGGCTTCGACAGGTTCCGCATTGGGCAATTCGCGTCTGAAATACGCTCTTACGTCGGAGATCTCCATATTGCCGAACTTGCTTATCGGGCGGTTGGGATCCTCTTCCATTTTCATGACAGTCTTAAAACTGCGGATAGCGACTTCCGCCATATCGTCGTCGGGGATAGCCGTCGTGAGCGCCTGCAACGCAAGTCCGGGCGCGCGCAATGCCTTTGAAAACCAATTGTCGGGGAGTTTTGCTACGCCTTTGAGCACTTCGTAGCTTAGCCCCGCGACAAGAGGCAATATGACTATCTTTACGGCAATGTATACGAGGTGCTTTACGATGCCCTCCAAAGCGTTGCCGAAAATGAGATCCAATATCCAATTCACGAAAGCGAAGATGATAATGGACACGATCATAACTATGAACAGAAACGTCGTTCCGCATCGGGCGTGGCGCGTGCTGCACTTCTGAACGTTTTCGACGGTGAGATCCATGCCGCTTTCATAGCAATTTATCGTCCTGTGTTCGGCTCCGTGATACATGAAAGTTCGCTTGATATCGCGTATCCTGGACATAAGCAACAAGTACGCTATAAACAGCAATATCCTTATCACGCCCGCTACGAGGCTTTTGAGCAGAACGCTGTTTGTGAGCGTATCGAACAAACTCGCTATTATCTCGGGCAATACCATGAACAACAATACCGCTATAAATACGCCTAAGATTACGGCAAAGGTCATCGCACCCTTTCCGAGTTCCTCTTCTTCGCCGAGCGCTTTCGCGGATCGCGTGATCGAAGATATGCCTATAACAAGCGACGAAACAAAGGAAACAACACCTCGGATTATCGGCGCTTTATTGTACCATCTTTGAGGCTTCAATCGGTCGGATTCGGTTTGAATAATGCCGTCGGCGTCACGCACGGACATTGCCATGGACGTCGGACCGCGCATCATTACTCCTTCCATGAGCGCCTGTCCACCTATCGAAGAAATTTTTTCGGGCATTTTTGACCTCCTTTAAAAAGAAAAACCATACCTAAAATAAGAAGCAACGGTATGGTCGTTTTTTTAAATTATTTTCGCTAATTTTTCTTAGCGCGCTTTTGATTGAACTTATCGATCCTTCCGCCTGTTTCGACATGCTTTTGTTTGCCGGTATAAAAAGGATGACATTCGCTGCAAATATCTACCTTTATAACGTCGCCCTTCTTTGTGGAACCTGCCACAAACTTGGCGCCGCATGCGCATTCATAAACCACCTCATGGTAATCCGGATGTATATCTTTCTTCATACTTGCTCTCCTAATTTTGATATCCAATCTATTATAATCCTTTAAAAACGGCTTGTCAAGTAAAAGCTGCCGTTTTTAAAGATATTTTAACTCATTTTTCCCTATTTTGTACGCCTTTACTTCTTATAGACCATGTTCTTTACGTTATTGACGTCGTCAACGGTCTTTTGCTGCGACATGGACTGAGCCACTTTGTCGCGCGCGTACATTATTGTCGTGTGATCCCTGCCGCCGAATATGTTGCCTATTGTGGCAAGCGGCAGATCGAGTATCTCGGTCATAACATATATGCAGATCTGACGGGGCTCCACTATGTCGCGCGTCTTGCGTTTGCCGAGAAGATCGTCGCGCTTTACATTGAAACACTTGCAAGTGGCGTCTATAACGTCGTCGGCGGTTATCTCCCCCTCTTCCTTTTCGGAATAGTCGTTGAGCGCCTCTTTGACAAGTTCTATCGACGGTTTTGTTTCGTTAAGCTGCGACAAGAGGATCACCTTGTTCAAAAGCCCTTCCATTTCGCGCACGTTGCTCGAAATACATTCCGCCATGTATGTAAGCACGTCCATATTGATATTGTGCTTTTGTATCTGAGCCTTTTTACGCAATATGGCTATCCTCGTTTCGAGATCGGGCGGCTGAACGTCCGCGGTAAATCCCCATTCGAACCTCGAACGCAATCTGTCGTCGATATCGGGAATGTCCTTGGGGTGACGATCGGACGTGAAAACAAGCTGTTTGCTGCTGTTGTAGAGTTCGTTGAAAGTGTGGAATATCTCTTCCATCGTGCCGGGCTTTCCCGATATGAACTGTATATCGTCCACCATGAGCACGTCTACCGAACGGTACTTATCCCTGAATTTCTGACCGTCCTTTTCCATACCTATGTATTTAACGAGTTCGTTGACAAACTTTTCGCTGCTGACAAGCAACACTTTAAGACGCGGGCGGGAGGCTCGCAGAGAATTGCCTATCGCGTGCATAAGGTGCGTCTTGCCAAGTCCCGCGCCGCCGTAAATGAACAGCGGATTGTATCTTGTGCCCGGTTCTTCGGCGACCGCTCTCGCCGCCGCCACCGCAAGCTGGTTGCACTTTCCCACGACAAAGTTTTCGAAGTTGTATTTGGGATTGATGCTCAAAGGTTCCGCCGCCTCGATGGGCACTTCTTTTATCTCATACGTTTCCTCTTGACTGACATACTTTTCCTTTTGGTCCGCGCTTATTATCTCGACGTCGGTGAGCAACGAACTCACTGCGTTCATAGCCCCTTTTATGAGCGGCAAATAGCGCATATTGACTTCGTTCTTGCCCCATTCGCTGGCGACCATGAGCACCAGCTTGCCGTCGCGTATATCGAGCGGCTCGATCGGCTTGATCCAAACGTCAAAACTCAGAATAGTCATATTCGTTTCGAGCAACGGCAACATTTGTTCCCATATTCGTTTTGCTTCAATAGGCATATTTTTTCCCTCTCTATATCCTGTTATCTATATTGTCGAACGTAAAATCCATAAGTTTGTTTATGAGCCTCGTCAATCGCTCCCTGTCGTAACCCTCTTTAAGCATGCCGAATATCGTCGTTACAAAACTCTTGCTTATGATGCCGATAAACTCTTCTTGTTCTTCGTCCGTTCCGACGTGCACATAGCCTATAATGAGTTTTTTGCAAGTCGCAACTATCTTGTCTATGAAGTCGTCGTATCTTGTCTTTTCGCACCTGTATGCGAGAATAAGCAATTCGGCTTTGTATGAATCGAAAAGTTTGATGACATTGTCGACGATCAGCGGCATTATCGTTTTGAATTCGAGATAATTCTGAGAAATAAACAGATTGGCAAGTTTGTTGATGACTTCGGGTATCTCGTTGTAAACAGGTTCGACTATCGCGTCGAGCAATCCGCTCTTGCCGTCGAAATATCTGTACAAGTTGCCGACAGGAACTCCCGCCTTGTCGGCTATCGTTTTGATATTGCCGCCGCGAAAGCCGTTTTCGAGATATTCCTCCTTGCCGACGTCAAGAATTCTTTGCCTTATATCCGCTTTTTTATATTGCATACTGAGATCCTCCTTTTACGATAGCCGAATAAATATCCGATTTTTTGACGTTCCTGTCCAGCGCCACCTGCTTTATTGCGTCCTTTTTTGTCATGCCTTTGAGGATATACATATTGTAATGTTCCTCGACCGAAAGATCGGAAAAGTCGGCTTCGCCCGCGCCCTCGATCACTATCGCAAATTCTCCCTTATGGACAAATTCGGGCATGGAGCCCAGCTCTCCGCGAACGACTTGCTCGTATATCTTGCTGATCTCCCTTACTATCGCCGCTTTTCTTGCGCCGAAAGCATTGTAGAGCGCGTCGAGATCCTTGTCCACATTGTGCACCGAACTGTAAAATATCAACGTGCATTTCAGCGACGAGAACCCGCTCAAAAGCCTTTCGCATTCGGTCTTTTTTTCGGGCAGGAAGCCGAGCATACAAAATCTGCTCGTGTCCATACCCGAAAGAATGAGCGCGTCGAGGCATGCGCTCGGTCCTCCCACTACGGTATGTTCTATGCCGTTTTCTATCAACTCGCGTATGAGAATGTGTCCCGGATCGGAAATAAGAGGCATTCCCGCATCGGACACGAGCGCGACATCTTGTCCGCTCTTTAAAATTTCGACAAGTTTAAGCGAGGACGCGCGTTCGTTGAACTTCTGATAGCTTATCATCGGTTTCTTTATGCCGTACTCGTTGAGCAGGATCGCGGTTCGTCTGGTATCTTCGGCGGCGATAAGATCGACGGAGTTCAACACTTCTATCGCTCTGTAAGTGATCTCTTTTATGTTGCCTATCGGAGTTCCGACTATATATAACACGTCAATTCACCTCCACCCTGACCTCGCGTTCTCGCTCTACGATGAGCCCCGAAGCGCCGTCCTTTACGCATTTGAGCAAAAACAAGTGCGGCTTTTTTACCTCGTTGGGCGTGAGTATCTGCAATCGCTTTGGTTCGAGTTTAGCCTTTCTGCAAAGCTCCATGACCTCGGCAAGTCTTTCGGTCTGATTTACGGTATAGAATTTTCCGCCCGTGCCGAGCAGATACGCCGCGCAAGTTACGACTTCGCTCAGAGTTACCTTTATCTCGTGACGCGCTATGGCTATCGCTTCGTTTTCCTGCCTCATTCCGCTCCCGCATTTGCGATAAGGCGGATTGCAAACGACTATGTCCGCGCCGCCCGCCTCGATGTACCTGCCTATCTCCTGCATTGGCGCGTTGATGACATCGGCAAGATCGTCTAAGCCGTTGAGTTCGATATTCCTCTTGCATACGTCGCAAAGCTCGGATTGTATCTCCACCGCCGTCACTTTTATCTTTCGTTTGCCCGCGAGCAAAACGGTGATTATCCCCGTTCCGCTTCCGAGATCCACGGCATGATCGCCCTTTATGCAATCGACGAAGTTCGCAAGTTCCACGCCGTCGCAACCGAAACGAAAGGCGTCTTGTTTTTGGAGGAATTTAAGCCCGTTTCCGAGGTCCACAAGACTATTCAACGCACACCTCCAAATTATACGATCGGACGACATTCTCACCAGAAATCAATACGATTTTCGCAGCAAAAAACGTCGAAAGAGAGCGTAAAGCCCTTATTATGTGTGACATAAACTCACAAATACGGAGCGAAATGCGCTTATTTACAGCCATTTTTTCGCAAAATCGCCCTGTGCGATGATCATTCGACAACATAACGTTTGACCTCATATATTCTCCTCGGTCAACAGATAAGCCGATAGGGTCCCGGACGTGATCCTGCACTTGTCGCTTATCTCCACACCCACTATCGCAAGCACTTCGCTGTCACAACAAAGGCATATCAGCTTGTCCCTAATTCGGCTCGGGATCTTTTTGTCTATAAGATATTTTTTCAGCGTCTTACGTTTTCCGCCGAATGGGGTAAACATATCGCCCTCTTTGCGGCGACGGAACACGCAACCGTCGGGAACAGGTGCGGCGACGATAGTCTTGCCGCTTATTACGCATGGAGAAATGCTCTTTACATTCAATTTCTTTTTGCCAGCAAAAAACGTTCCCGTGTCAAACGGAATACAAAAATCTTCGCTTTCTTCGTCAAAACAGAATCGGATCTTGTCGTGATCTTTGTATGCTTTAAGACCGTTGGCAAGTTCCGCTTTGCGACCCGTCTGCGCGTCTTTCAACTTCATGACGTTTTCTATCTGCGCGCGCGTTACGTCTACGGGCATTAGCCTCTTTGCCGCCATGATGATATAGCGGAAGGCCAAAGGAGAATCAAACGCTTTGAGCGACAAAGATACGCCGTCGTTATCCTCGCTTATGAGCGACGGATCCAACATGGAATCGAGCGCTTTAAGCGTCAAAGACGCGTTCTGCGACAACCTGTTAAGCGCATTTACCGCGCCCGGATAGCGCGTTTTTATGAGCGGCAAAACTTCGAGCCTGATAAAATTGCGCGTGTACTCGGCATCGAAATTCGTCTTGTCCTCTACAAATTCCACTCCGTTGCGAGCGGCATATTCTTTAATCTCTTCTCGCGTGTAACCGATGAGCGGGCGAATGATCTTATCGCTCTCCTCTATGCCTTTGAGCCCGTCTATCCCCGTTCCGCGCAAAATGTGCATGAGTATAGTTTCGGCGTTGTCGTCGGCATGATGCGCAAGCGCGGCTTTATCCGCTCTTTTTGCGCTCAGGAGTTCATCAATCACCTTTCTGCGCGCAAGCCTTGCCTCCGTTTCGACGCTTCGTTTCGAAATTTTCGCCATAGACGGAATGTCGAAAGTGTACTCGACAAATTCATAGCCGTGCGCCTTGCAGAAGTTTTTCACAAACGCGCAATCGGAATCGGCTTCGGCACGGATACGGTGGTTTACATGCACAACAAAAAAATCCGCTCCGCTCTTACCAAGCATATCGAGCATGACCATCGAATCTATACCGCCGCTCACCATCGCGGCTATTTTTCCGTTTAATCCGTCGCAATTCGTCACTGTAATATTATAACGAAAAACGCGGCGTTTGTCAACTGAGTACGAACTCACTTTTGCACTTTTCAATTACAAAAAGGAGCTACCGAAATAGCCCCTTTTTTGTAAAAGTTTTTTCGATTATTTAAGCTCGACGGTAGCGCCTGCTTCTTTGAGTTTCGTTTCGATCTCCTTAGCGGCATCTTTGCTGACGCCTTCCTTGATGGTGCTGGGAGCGCCTTCGACAAGGGCTTTTGCGTCGCCGAGTCCAAGACCCGTGATCTCACGAACGACTTTGATAACGCCGATCTTGTTTGCTCCGAATTCTTTCAAAATTACGGTGAATTCGGTCTGCTCTTCCTCAGCGGGAGCGGCAGCTGCTCCGCCTGCTGCGGGAGCGGCAACAGCCATAGCGGCAGCGGAAACGCCGAACTCGTTTTCTATCATCTTTACAAGGTCATTAAGTTCAAGAACCGAAAGGCTCTTTATATCTTCCAACATTTTATTCAAATCAGCCATTTTAATTTATCTCCTTATTTAATTTTATTTTAAGCCTGTTTTTTTGCAACTTCGTTAAGCGCAACAGCAAGACTGCGCATAGGCGAAGTAAGTAATCCGAGCAATTGTCCGAGCAAAACATTTTTGGACGGAATGTTCGCGATCTTGGCGATGCCTGCCGCATCCATAATCTGATTCTCGACAACGCCGCCCTTTACGGTAAGTTTGTTGAGTTTTTTGCTGTTTTCGGTGATGATCCTTGCCGGTGCGGTCGCATCATCAAACGAGAAAGCAGCTGCCGTGGGACCTTCCAACACTTTGTCGAATCCGTCGATCCCCGCATTTTGGAAAGCCTTCAAAAGCAATCTGTTTTTGATTACTTTATATTCAACGCCGGCTGCGCGGAGCGCGGAACGAAGCGCTGTGTCTTCTTCTACCGTGATGCCGCGATAATCGATGATGACTATGCCCGCCGAACGTTTGATTTTATCTTCGAGTTGCGCAACTTGCTCTTTTTTGAGTTTGAGCGCTGCGCTTTCCTTTTCGTGTGACAAGATCTGTTCCTCCTTTTTTAAATTTTTATTTTTTTAAGAAAAATCCGACTCCGCAAACCGCTGCGAGGTCGGACATAAAACTCTTGATCGTTTCGGTCTTGACCTCGGTAAGCTCTTGCGAATTATAACCTTGCGGTTACTTACTTTCTACGGTTTTAACTTAATTATATACGATAATTTACTTTGATGCCGGGGCCCATCGTCGAAGCCGCCGTAATGCTGCGGATATAAGTTCCCTTAGCGGCAGCGGGCTTAGCTTTTACGATAGCTTCCATAAGCGAGTTGAAGTTTTCGAGAAGTTTCTCATCTCCGAACGACTTCTTGCCTATCGGGCAGTGAATGATAGCCGTCTTGTCTACTCTGTATTCTACCTTACCTGCCTTGGTTTCCTTAACCGCCTTTGCGATATCGGTAGTTACGGTACCCGATTTCGGAGAAGGCATAAGACCTTTGGGACCGAGTATCCTTGCGACCTTACCCATCTGACCCATCATGTCGGGGCTGGTGATACATACGTCGAAGTCGAGGAAATTCTCGTTTTGTATCTTGGCGATGATCTCCTCGGCGCCGACTATGTCCGCGCCCGCCTTTTCGGCGATGTCGGCTTTGTCACCCTTTGCGATGACAAGAACTCTTATCTTCTTACCTGTTCCGTTGGGAAGCACGACCGTGCCGCGAACCTGTTGATCCGCCTGACGGGGATCTACGCCCAATCTGACGTGAAGTTCGATAGTTTCGTCAAATTTTGCTTTGGCGGAAGCTACGACGTTCTTCATTGCCTCTCCGGGTTCATAGACCTTGCTTATATCGATATCTTTTATGCTGTTAAGATAATTTTTACCGTGTTTCATACGCCCTCCTTAATCCACTACCGTAACGCCCATACTGCGCGCGGTACCGGCTATCATGCTGCAAGCGCTTTCGAGCGAAGCCGCATTTAAGTCGGGCATTTTAAGTTTAGCGATCTCCTCGACCTGAGCCTTGGTCAGCTTAGCCACCTTGTCCTTGTTGGGCTTGGCGGAACCCGATTCGATCTTGCATGCCTTTTTGATAAGGACGGCTGCGGGCGGTGTTTTGAGCACGAACGTGAACGAACGATCCGCATAAATGGTGATAACTACGGGAATTATCATTCCGTCCTGACCTTTTGTCTTTTCGTTGAATTCCTTGGTAAAGCCCGGGATATTTATACCGTGAGGTCCGAGGCTGGAACCGACCGGGGGTCCCGGTGTGGCTTTACCTGCGGGCAATTGCAGCTTTACCATAGCTGTGATTTTCTTTGCCATTAAAGTTTTCTCCTTGCTTTTATTTATATGCAATCGAGGTTATAACGAGTTTTTAACTCTCCCTGACCGTATATTACAAATTATTAAAGATTTTCTATGAGCTCTATCTGATTGAGTTCGAGTTCCACGGGCGTTGCTCTGCCGAACATGCTGACGATGACTTTGCATTTTCCCGCCGAAGCGTTTATGGATTCTATATCGCCCACAAAGCCTTCGAGCGCGCCGTCTATTACGCTCACCTTGTCGCCCACTTTGAAGTCCGTGTCCACAACGACCTTTTCGAGGTGCATACGCTTTATTTCGTCCTCGGTAAGAGCGACGGGTCTGCCCTGCGGTCCGACAAAACCTGTCACGCCGCGAGTGTTGACGATCATATGCCACATGGAGTTGTCATAAACCATTTTTATGAGCACATAGCACGGGAACATCTTGCGCTGAACTATCTTGCGTTTGCCGTTCTTCTCCTCGACCACGTCTTCCATGGGGATCGTGATCTCCACCAATCTGTCGCGTTTGCCGTTTTTGGTAAAGACCATTTCGAGGTTGTCCTTTACCATATTTTCGTAACCGGAGTATGTATGGAGCACATACCACTTTGCGTCTTCCAGATCTACACTCATTTAACCACTCCGGTGATATCGATCAAAGCGTTGTGCCCGATGCCCAACACGGTATCGAACGCCAAAAGGACCACCAAAAATACCGAAACAACGCCGAGAACCACCAACGTCGTTTTGAGTACCGAAGAAAAATTGGGCCAACTTACTTTTTTCAATTCGGAAAACGCTTCCTTAAAAAAGGTAGCTATCTTGCTCTTTTTTTTGGGCGCCTTTTTTGCTTCCTTGGGATTGTTGTTCTTTTCCACTTTTCGGATCTCCTTATTTGGTTTCCTTATGAACGGTATGCTTGCGGCAGAATTTGCAATACTTTTTGAGCTCGATCCTGTCGGGATCGTTCTTCTTATTCTTCATGTCGTCATAATTTCTTTGTTTGCATTCCGTGCAAGCCAAGGTAATTCTCGTTCTCATATTGAGTCACTCCTTAAATTCACTAAAAAACCACCGACAGGTGGCACATATAATATATTAACACTTAACATACGGCTTGTCAAGCAAAATAAAGACGTTTTGAAATTATTTTACATAAAATCACAATTTTTGATTGATAAATACCCTTTTGCCCGAATATCTGACTTCAAAGGAGCCGTATGATTTGAGGTCGTCGACTTCTTTTGCGACATAATATGCGTCCGTGACCGCCTCGGCTTGCTCTCCGTCGCGCAAATACGAGAACCTTACCTTATAATATTTGTGGCTGCCCGTCGCGGAATGAAAGGCTTCCTCGAAGCGTCCAAGGCTCAATTCGCCGTTTTTCAGGACGTTCATCATCAGAATATGTTTTACTATATAATAGGCGCCAAGTCCGAGGAAAGCGGCGCTCAATATCCAAAGAAAAACGGGAGTCGCGAATCCGCCGGGGACAAAATTGTCCACATAGACGCTGTCCCAGGTTATGAGTTTGCCGTCCTTTATCATATAATACACTTCCGCCCGGAAGTTCATATCCTCCACTTGCTTTTTGGAAAGACTTCGCCACAATACGCCGTCGGGCTTGATCTTTCCGTCCTCGGTCTTTTGGCGCTCATAACCGCTCGGCAAAAGTTCGTCGGGCAGATCGTACCCCCAGGTGAACGATCCTTCGTCGCTGTAATTGACGTTGGGGATAGGCACGATCTCGGCTGTAACGCGATTTTCGGGCGCGCCCAAAGCCTTGAATTCCTTATTCATGTCGTTTATACTTATGAATATCAAAATTCCGACGACCAAAAGGGCGATGAAGATCACCCCGTAAAGAATAATGCGATTTCTCCATTTTCTAATCATTCTTTATAAACCTCTTGCCGATCAAGGCGACGCCTCTGTCCAAAGCGAATCCGAATAAAGTCAACACCACCGTCCAGACCGCGCCGAACAAATATGTTCCCATGCCGAAGTTCGTTCCGTCAAACTCGACCAATTCTTTGAAAACGGTCGCGAAAAGCAGATAGATCCCGAATGAAAAGACCGCGAACACAATTGCTCTTAAAACGACCTGCCAGACTTTTTTGTCGAGCGACGCCGTGAGATAAATAATTATCGAATACGGAGAGAACAGAAAAACGCTGAAAAGGATCTCGCCGCCGCCCACTCCGCCTATAAAAAATCCTATGAGATTGCTCGTGACGACCACGATAAACGCGCATACTCCTCCGCATTTCCGCGCGCAAATGCAATAAAACACGCATGAGATAACAAGCGGAAACACCACATGAAAGACGCACGAAACGATAATACATATCGACGCGAGCGCGCATATCACGCCGCCGAAAGCCAGCTTATGCGTACTCATCCGCAACAACGGAACGGCAACGTAAGGCATTCCATGCAACAAAGCATCTGGCAACAACTGCTGAGGCAATTGCCCGCGGCGTTGCCTTGCATACCCTGTCGCTGTTCGCCCAGCTGCTCGGGCGGCGTTTGCGCATTAGCCATTTTTTGCGTCATTTTGGCAAGGGCGTCCTTGTACTTGACGTTTTCGGGATCAAGACGGGCGGCCTCTTTGAGCTGCGAATAACAGTCGCTCATCCATTCGCGCTTGTAAAACACGAGCGCCTGATAATAATGCCATTCCGCGTCCCTGTATCCCATCGCGTCCAAACGCGCCTGCGCCTCGTCGTATTTTTTATCTTTTACAAGCTGTTCGACAGAGGAATAGCCCGTACCGTACTTTTCGATCTCGTCCTGTTCCTTCTTCTTTTCGGAAATAACTCTCCATGCGTCTTCGAGTTCGGTAAGTTTTCGAGCTCCCTCCGCGCCCTGCTCGCCCGGCAAAAAGCGTTCCTCGCCGTACTGCGATCTCAACTCGTTATATCTGCTTTCGAGCGCGTCGAATTGGGAATCTTCGGGCATATTGAGCACTTCGTATGGATCTTTCATTGACAACTCCTTATAAAATAGGTTTTGAGAGCTTCTTCTTGCTCGAAGTCAACTCCGCGACTTTCTGCCTCAGTCCCTCGTGCACGATTTTTTTAAGCAGATCGTAGCTTTGCGTGAACGTAAGGTTGTTGAAGCATTCTATCGCGCGGTTGACCGTTATGTTCAGAATAAATTCTATGAACTCTTTATTGTCCGAGAAAAACTTTTCCCGCTTTTCGTAAGGCAAGCACGCCAAAAACGGATTGTAACGTTTTGCCTTATGGTCCTCGTCTATGTCGTCGAGCGCGTCTACGAGATAGACGAATTTTCCGATGTTATACACGAGTTTGAGGCTGTCCTCGCTTGCCTTGTCGCCCAGCATGAACCGTGCGGTTTCGCTCATCATCGACGCGAACGCGTCGCTTATGCGATCTATGCTTTTCTCGCCCGCTCTTTCCATTTCGCGCAACTTCATGTACTTTGACGAAACGATCTCGTTCACTTCGGGCAGCATATCTTTGCTTATATTATAAGCCTTTTTCAGCGAATTCTTTATGAGTTTGTACTTCGCGCCCTCACCGTCGATAACTCCGTCCTCCGCCTTGAAATAAGCGAGAATGACGTTGGCAGCCGCGATCTTGTCGAAAAGTTCGTTTTTTCCCACCACAGGTCGCTTTTTGAAAGGATTTGCGATACACGCTTTCGCCTCGAAAGTGACGTCTTGCGAAAGCAGATCGTGCAACAAAACGCTCAAAAAAGTCATGTCGTAATTGGTGGTAAATCGCGCGAACTGCCCCATAAGTTTGCCCGTTCCCATGCACAATCCGCAATAAAAGGAATTGAACAAAGTATGATCTTCGGTCGAAAGAGATTTTTGAGGGGGAACAACGTATCCGTACATATTTACAATTTAACAAAGCCGACCTTGCGCATCACTTTGGACAAAGTCTTTTGCGCAAGATAGGACGCGGAAGAAGCGCCTTTTTGCATTACTTCCGCCAAATACGCCTTGTCGGCGCGAATTTTGGCGTATTCGCGCTGAACGAGAGCGAGAAAGTCGGCGACGACCTCGCCCACGGCTATCTTGAAATCGGCGTATCCCATGCCGCGGAACATATTTTCGACCTCATCGATGCTCTTGTTTGCGAACACGGAATAAATAGTCATGAGGTTGCTTATGCCCGGTTTTTCGGCGCTATATACGATCTCGGAGCCGCTGTCGGTGACGGCGCGTTTGAACTTGCGCATTACGGTGTCCTTATCGTCGAGCAAAAACACCGTGCCGTCGGGGTTTTCGTCCGTTTTGCCCATTTTTGCGGTAGGATCGATAAGGCTGGCTATCTTGGCGCCCACCTTGGGATATATCCCCTCGGGAACGACGAAAGTCGGCGAATAACGATTGTTAAAGCGTTCGGCGATAGTCCTTGCAAGTTCGAGATGTTGTTGTTGATCCTTGCCTATCGGGACATACGAAGCCCCGTACAGCAAAATATCCGCAGCCATAAGCACCGGATAGGCAAACAAACCGACGTTTACGTTTTCCGGCGCTTTGGCGCTTTTATCCTTGAATTGAGTCATACGGCGCGCTTCCCCGAACTGCGTAAAGCAATTGAGGATCCAGGCAAGTTCGCTGTGCATAGGCACCTGCGATTGAAGAAACAGCAGGCACTTTTCGGGATCGAGCCCGAGCGCGATAAGCAGCGAAAACATATCGAGAGTGTTTTCGCGAAGTTCGGCGGGCGGGATATTCACCGTTATGCTGTGCAGATCGGCGACCGTGTAAATGCAGTCGTACTTTTCGGTCAAAGCAAGCATATTTTTGATAGCCCCGACATAATTGCCTATCGTAAGTTTGCCGGTAGGTTTCAACGCGCTGTATACGATTTCCATTTATTTGCAGCCCTTTACGAATTTTTCGAATCTTTCAAGACCCTTTCGTATCTCGGTTTCTCCCGTCGCGTAACTAAGGCGAACAAAGTCGTTTGCGCCGAACGATTCGCACGGAATGACCGCGGTATAAAGTTTGTCGAGCATGACCGACGCCACGTCGAACGCCGATCTTATCTCCGCTCCGTCGTACTTTTTGCCGAACAAAGATCTGACGTTCACCATTACATAGAACGCGCCCTCGGGTTTGATGATCGGCAAGCCGACCTTTTTCATGAGTTCGACCATGAGGTCACGACGGGTACGGAAAACTCCGTTCATGTTGGCAAGGAACTTCTCGCCCTCGCTGCTCGAAAGCGCGCGCACGGACGCGTATTGCGCTATGCTGTTGGGGTTGGAAGTGGAATGGCTCTGAATACTGCCCATAGCCTTTGCGACTTCGAGGTTTGATGCGGAATAGCCTATTCTCCACCCCGTCATAGCATATGCCTTGGACATGCCGTTGATAACTATCGTGCGCTCTTTCATTTCCTCGGAACAAGCGGCGATGCTCTGAGTTTGCACGCCGTAAACGAGTTTTTCGTATATTTCGTCGGAAATAACGTAAACGTTTTTATGCGCTTCGAGTTCCTTGGCAAGAGCGGCGATCTCGTCCTTGTTATATACGACGCCCGTGGGATTGCTCGGATTGTTCAAGATTATCGCCTTGGTCCTGGGCGTGATAGCTTTACGAAGCTGTTCGGGCGTAAGTTTGTAGCCGTTTTCGGGCAAAAGATCGACAATGACGGGAGTTCCGTCCGAAAGTTTGACAAGTTCGGGATATGTGAGCCAATAAGGCGCGGGTATTATCACTTCGTCGCCCGCCTCCACCAACGCGCGGATCGCGTTAGAGAGCGAATGTTTAGCTCCGTTGCTCACCACGATCTGGTTCACATCGTATTTTATACCGTTTTCTTTTTCCAATTTATCGCATATCGCTTTGCGCAATTCCAAAGTACCGCTTGCGGGCGTATACCTTGTCATGCCCTTGTCAAGAGCCTCTTTGGCGGCATTTATGATATACTCGGGAGTGTCGAAATCGGGCTCCCCCGCGCCAAAGGAAATAACGTCCAGACCGTCCGCTTTCATCTTTTTCGCCTTAGCCGAGATAGCCAAGGTAAGAGAGGGCGAAACGCATAAAGCTCTTTTGCTTAAACTCATAATATTATGATCCTCCACATTAGATAGTGGAATTTATTGTAACATATTTATGTGAAAAAGGCAACCGTTTGACTGTAAAATTTTGGATTTTAAAGGAATTTAAAACATGTTGGTAAGATTGGGTACGGTGTCGTTGCGTATCGCCTCTATAAGGCTGAGCGAAATGCAGACGTTGACCTTGGCGTCGTCGGTATAATTGATATTGACCATGGCTTTAAGGCTTTCAAGTTTTTCGTCCACCATGCGCAAGACGTTGTGATTGCCGAAACAAAACAAAATTTCCTTATTCTTTTCCCATATCCCCACCGCCTTTTTTGTGAGCGCAACGGTTTCCTCGTTGAAAACGTCCTCGTGCCTGTCCATGCTTTGTTGCACTTCGGTAAGTCCGTCGTAGATATCGGTGTAAACCGAGGTCGTAAAAAAGATCTCCCACAGCGAACAGCCTATCATCGCGGCAAAAACAATACTTATCACTATCAGTTTTTTCACCAGCTGCCTCCCTTGCTTATAGCCACTTTTGCCGTAAAATACTTGGACTTTTTGGGCGAAACGTACATCATTCCGTCCTGTCTGACGTCGGCATAAAGCACGTCTTTTATGCCTTTCAGACCGTTTTTGCGCAAAACGACGTTCACCGCCGCCTCGGTCGTCCCCGCTTTTGTGAGATTGTCGTCGTTCCACTTGCCGTCCACCGCGAGAATGAGCGGCAAAAGCGCGGGAGTGGGCTTTGTGGGATCTGTCATGCGTTCGACCACGCTCATCTTGCCGTTTGTTTCTATAATGGCGTACTCTATTTCGTTTATGTCCATATAACCGCTCGAATGGACCGTTTCTATAAGATCGTGGATATTCATGTTCATCTTTTGCAGGTTTTCGTAGTTGATTCCGTTCTTGTCGATGACGATTATCGCCTTGCCGCTCATCATTCGCCTCGCCCACAGGCTCTTGCGCGATATGAACGACAGCACGATCTGCAAAAACGTCAGCGTGATTATGGGTATAATGCCGCTGTAAAACGGTATATACGGATCGTTGATAGGTATGCACGCCACTTCGGCGATGATAAGCGTTATGACAAGTTCGAACGGTTGCATTTCGCTGATCGTTCGCTTGCCCATAAGCCGCACCGCAATAACGACCACGACAAAAATGATAAATGACTTGATAAATACTATAAGCATAATGTTAGTATGCGCGATATGAAATTTTTTATATAAAAGCGATCATATTACAAAAAACGCAACATGATCGGCATACAAAAAACCGAGAGGGGTCACCTCTCGGTTTTTTTTGCGTTACCGATTTTTAACTGTTGCAGCCCTTTTTATCCAAAATTACCGAACAAAGCCGGCTGAATATATCGCATTGAGCCGAACAAATTTTATTCATGTCCAATTCATAAACAAATTTTTCTACATTTGCCCCTTTTAAGTAAACATTATCGGCTTTTTTGTACAAGGCGCGCAATTTTTGATAGCCCGAGCCGCTGAGATTATTTTTTGCACTTGACGGCAACCCGAGATATTTTAATACAGAATCAATATCCAATAAGAAAATATCTTCTATTGACTTCTTTGCCACTATATGTACAACCTTATCCGCTCCCAAATCAATCAGATCCTTATGGAGCCGCTTTCTGTCAATGGGCGGAGTTTGACTTACAAGGTCAAAAACGTCTTCGTCATAACATAAAACCACAACTTTTTTATAGCCTTTGTATTTACCACACCTACAAACTTCTTTATTGAATTTATTCAGAAGTTTATTCTTGAAATTTCCGATACCGGCTATATTTTGTTTTATTATTTGATCCACGGCGAACTGCCCTGTTTGCGACTTGGTTTTCATAAACTCAAGCAGCCTATCATAAAAGACTTTGTCGGTTGCACCCTCTGTATAAATGCAAACCACTGTTTTACTCAACATACGCAATCAGCTCCTCGATGTCCTCTTCCGTACCGCTCATAAGATCGAACAAGTAGTCGCCAAGCTGCATATTGCTGCTCTCTATCTCTTTTATCAGCCTTTTCTTTGCATTGACGCCTGTCTTTAACCGCTTAAATTCGGCGACACCGACATCATTTGGAACTCCTATATAAACATTTTCGGGCTTCATATAATTGATCAAATACGGAGAATGGCTCGAAAATAAAATTTTGGTGTTTTCCGCCAATTCCGAAATGGCATACAAGAATTTACGAAGCAATCCCGGATGAATGGAATTTTCGGGCTCTTCTATACAAATTAAGTTATAATCATTGAGTTGCGCCAATATGATAAAAGTCAAAAGCAGTAGCACTCTCCTTGCCCCGTCGGACATGGCTAAAAAATTGATGCCGCCATTCAAATGTTTATCTACTACAAAAAGAGAATACATTCTGTCATATACCGATCGAATGTTTTCGTTTGACTTGACCACAAGTTGAGGATTTATATTTAACTCTCTTGAATCTATATCGGTAATTGACGGAAAAAGAGAACAAAATACATTTTTTAACAATTGGAACTTTTCGGGATGATTTTTTTTGATCCCATACAGAGTTTTCGGAATATTAGAATTCGGATCCAACGTAAGGTCGATGAGTTCCTGTTCGCTCATAAATGTAATACCATAGCTGGGGAGCGAATCGAAATGTCTGTCCACATAAACATTTATATTGAGCAATTGCTTGATGATCGTGCTATAAAATAAATTATCGAAAACCGCCAATTTATTGATGATCAAATCATTACTTTCTATTGATATTGCGCTAACGCATCTCCCTGTCGGAGAAGAAAGATATCTTGCGTTGTTTCTTTCACGTTTTATATATGTCGAAAATGCCTGACTTTCGTCTTTGATTTTAAGGCATTCCGAGAGAACTCCGTTTTTAACATCGTCGGAAGTTTTCCATTCAAAGCTGTACGAATAAACAATATCGTAATTTTTATCGCCCGAACTTGTCTTACATTCCATTTCGAAAGAAAAAACTCTGCTTTGCTCGTGTTTTAGAAACGGAATACATCTGACATCATTCATCATATTTTGTTTGATTTTAGGATGTTGCTGCATAAACGACAACCCAAAAACAATGGCGGAAAGCAAATTCGACTTGCCATAATTGTTGAGTGACAATACTCCCATAATTTTATTTAGTTCTATTGTCGTATGTTCGATGTTGCGATAGCCGCTTATAGTCACTCTCGTAAGATCCATTTTATCTCCTTTATGTGTTATAAACAATATTGCTCTTTTTATACATTATTTTTGCGTGGATTTATAAAAAATCGACATTTAATACATATTTTTTAATAAATACGCAAACTCATTATACATTATTTTATGACGCTTGTCAATATCTTTTGCGAAATTAAAATTAAAAAATTTTATTTTATAGCCAAAGTTTTTTGTAAAACATGTCCGGATAAAGGCACGCCTTTGTAAGTGGAAGTCGCAACCTTATGTAAGGCACTACTTAGCAACCTCTTGAAAGGCTTCCCCTTTTTATAAAAGGGGGAGCTCCGCCGTAGGCGGTGAGGAGGATTTATTATATGAGGACTTCACCATTTTTATAAGAGCAAGCGCTTTTCTTTGAGAGCAAAAAAGAATGACGCGAAGTCATTCTTTTTTTGCATAGTACTAATTTTTACCTATGTGATGATTTTTCCATGGTCATGATTTTACCATAGTGATGATCTTTTCCCATGGTCATGATTTTACCATAGTGATGATCTTTTCCCATG
>CANQFK010000022.1 GCA_947598585.1 uncultured Clostridia bacterium | reverse complement strand
AAAAAAGCCCTCTCCCTTATACATGAGGGAGAGGGTGGCATGAGCGTTAGCGAATGACAGGTGAAGGTGGGTAATTTTGAAAACGATGCTCCTTCACCACCCGCCACGCGGGAGCCTCTTCCTCGGAGAGGACGAGGCCTTTCAAGAGGTTGCGACATATGCCCCTTGCCAAGTATAGCCTATCAAGAGGTGGCAATATTTGCGCCCTTACCAAGGGGGCTTAAAGATTGCCTGCGATATTATCGACGGCGTCGACAAAGAGATCGATCTCGGCAAAGGTATTATCTATCCCGAGCGAGGCTCGGACCATTCCTTTGTTCAACGTGCCATAGCTTTTGTGGAGCAGGGGAGCGCAATGCAATCCGCTTCTCAGGCAAAAACCGTGTCTGTCCAACTTATCGGCAACTTCGGAAGAGCCGAGATTATTGACATTAAACGAGATTATCCCGGCTTTGGGATCGCGCGTATAAACCTTAACTCCTTTTATTTCCTTTATCCTGCCCAAAAAGTAATTTCCGAGCATGGATATGCGTTCCGAATAGGCGTTGCCCTCACGTTCTGTGTGACATAATGAGGCGAACAGCCCAACGATGTTAGGCAGTGGCAAGGTGCCCGATTCGAGCGATTCGGGCAGATCGGTCGGCTGCGATACGCTTTGCGACATGGTCCCCGTGCCGCCGTAACGCAACGGAGCAAGGTCTGCTTTTTCGCTCAAAGTCAAAAGTCCTATTCCCTGAGGCGCGTGCAATCCCTTGTGAGGCGCTACCGCATACATATCAAAAAGAGAGTAGTCGTATTTTCGGTAGCCCGCGCTTTGCGCCCCGTCAACAAGAAACAGAATTTTCGTATCTTTCAAAGCCTTTCCCACATATTCCACGGGCAGGCTGTATCCCGTTACGTTGCTTACGCTGTTCATCGCGACGAGATAAGTGTTGCGTTTTACGGCGCCGAGGATCGCATCGCCTTGTATCTCACCGTTTTCGTCGGGATAGATCACGGTCAGTTCGATCTGCCCGTCGTTACTAAGACGATACAGCGGTCGCAGCACGCTGTTGTGCTCAAAAGCGGTCGTAACAACATGCCCGCCGCGCTTTACCGAGCCGAATATGGCAAGGTTAAGGCTGTCGGTGCAACCGTAAGTAAAAATTGTCCTTTCGGGTTCGCAGCCGAAAAAATTCGCGGCTAAGGTGCGCGTATTATTGAGCGCAGTCGCTGCCTTTATGGCGAGCGAATGCCCCGATCGACCTGCATTTACCGAAAGATTTTTCAATGTGGCGGCGACGCTGCTTATCACTTCGGGCGGTTTGTACAGCGTGGTGCTGCTGTTGTCAAAATAAATCATAACATACCTGCGCAAATCAAAATATAATGTAATAGCAATTACACTACATTATACGAGCCGCAAGGCGATGATTACACACATTTTTACTTACGGAGAAAATTTTTTATGTACTATCTATTTACTTTCAGATCAAGGACGAACGCAATGAAATTCGCGGAAAATTTGCGTAAGGAGGGGAAGAGAGCCGAAGTGGTTTCCACGCCGCAGGCTATCTCCAACGGGTGCGGCTTGTCGGTAAAGACCTTGGACCCGCAAACGGGCAAAAAGGTGCTTTCTATGGGCAAATATGCCGCCTTTACGGGGCTATATCAGGTAAAGGAATACAACGGAACGCTCAACATTACAAAAAAATAATTCAAACGTTTTACTTTTATGGCGGAAACGTGTTATAATACAAGCGAGCAAACTTGTTTACGCGTCGCAACACGACCAAATGAGGTTGTCTTAGGGGTGCCTAAGACGAACCTTTGAAGGTCGGTTGCTCCTTTCCCCAAAAATGTAAACATTTTCGGGGACCCCAAAAGACGCGCCGTAGATGAGCAAAAAGCGTTTGCGGAAGCAAACAGGCGGCGAAAGCCGTGCAAAAATTTATTTTTGCAGCTTTTAATGTTATAATACAAGCGAGCAAACTTGTTTACGCGTCGCAACACGACCAAATGAGGTTGTCTTAGGGGTGCCTAAGACGAACCTTTGAAGGTCGGTTGCTCCTTTCCCCAAAAATGTAAACATTTTCGGGGACCCCAAAAGACGCGCCGTAGATGAGCAAAAAGCGTTTGCGGAAGCAAACAGGCGGCGAAAGCCGTGCAAAAATTTATTTTTGCAGCTTTTAATGCTATAATACAAGCGAGCAAACTTGCAAGGGCGGCGTAAAATTACAGCGTTGCCGCCATTTGTTTTTCGGATAGCGTGCGGACAAGTTCTTATGAAGCGCGCCGAAATCTTTCCGTGGAGGAAAATAATGGACAGAACTTCCGAAATTTTCGAAAGACTAAAAAACAAATATCCCGCCGCGAAATGCGAACTCGGCTATGACACGCCTTTTGAGTTGCTCGTCGCCGTCATTTTGTCGGCGCAATGTACGGACAAGCGTGTAAACGAAGTCACCAAAACGCTTTTTGCCAAGGCGAACACGCCCGAACAATTCGCGCAAATGGAGCAGAGCGAGCTCGAAAAGGAAATTTACACATGCGGATTTTACCGCAACAAGGCTAAGAACATTATCGCCGCTTCAAAGGATATTTGCGAAAAGTTCGGCGGCAGGGTCCCGTCCGATATAAGCGACTTGCTTTCGCTCGACGGCGTGGGGCGCAAGACCGCTAACGTCGTGCTGAACGTGGCTTTCGGACAGCCGACCATTCCCGTGGATACGCACGTCTTTCGCGTAAGTCACAGACTCGCTCTCTCGGACGGAAAAACGCCCGACGATGTGGAGGCGGATCTCAATAACGTCGTTCCCGACAAGTACAAACCGCTTGCGCATCACTTGCTCATTTTTCACGGGCGATATTGCTGCAAGTCGCAGCGGCCCGATTGCGGCAATTGTCCGCTCACCGATCTTTGCGTAGAATACGATAAAATAAAGCAAAATAAATAAGAGAAAATCATGTTTATAGACAAAGTTAAAATTTATATTAAGGCAGGTAACGGCGGTAACGGCTGCACCTCGTTTTATACCGAAAAGTATGTGGCTAACGGCGGCCCCGACGGCGGCGACGGCGGCAAGGGCGGAGATGTGATCTTTTGCGTGGACGAGCGTAAAAATTCGCTTTCGGATTTTCGATTTTCGCAACACTTTCGCGCGCCCGACGGCGAAAACGGTTCGCCGAAATTCTGTCACGGAAAGCAGGGAGAGCCGCTTTTCGTCAAAGTTCCGCGCGGTACCGTGATACGCGACGAAGAATCGGGCAGAATAATCGCCGATATGTTCGACGCGAACAAGCCCGTCACCGTTTTGTACGGCGGAATGGGCGGAAAAGGCAATGCGCGATTCAAATCTTCGCGCCGTCAAGCGCCTCATTTTTCGCAGAAAGGACAGGTCGCCGAGGAACACGCCGTCATTCTCGAACTTATGACGATCGCCGATGTGGGGCTCGTAGGCTATCCCAACGTGGGCAAGTCCACTTTGCTTTCGGTGATTTCCAACGCAAGACCCAAGATCGCCGATTATCACTTCACGACGCTCAGCCCCAATTTGGGAGTCGTTTCGTATTACGACCGCAGCTTTGTGGTGGCGGATATTCCCGGGCTTATAGAGGGCGCGGGCGAGGGCGTGGGGCTCGGACATGACTTTTTGCGACATATCGATCGCACGCGTTTGCTCGTGCACGTCATCGACGTTTCGGGTCGCGAGGGCAGGGATCCCTATGAGGATTATAAGAAGATCAATCTCGAACTCCGATCCTACAACGACAAAGTCGCTCATCTGCCGCAGATCATAGCGCTCAATATGTGCGATATCGCGCCGCAGGAAAATATAAAGGAGTTCCGCAGACACGTCCGCGGCAAACGCATTGTCGAGATAAGCGCCATAACACGCAAAGGTGTGGACGAACTTATCAAGGAGATCGCCCGTAGTCTTGACGAACTTCCTCCGCTCGAACCTATCAAGTACGAACCGTTCGACTTTGGCAAGACGGATACGACGGATTACAGAATAGACAGGTTCGACGACGGCAGCTTCGGATTGAGCGGCGGATTTATAGATGAAATTTCGCGCGGAGTGGTGCTCGACGATTACGACAGCTTCAACTACTTCCAAAAGACTTTGAAAGAAAAAGGCGTTATAAAGGAGTTGAAAAACCGAGGCGCCAAGGACGGTGACGTCGTTCGTATTCTCGACTTCGAGTTTGAATTTGTGGAATGATTAGGACGGTAATTTACGGGGGCAGCTTCGATCCCGTTCATAAAGGACACGAAGCCATTATAAATAATTTGGCGGACAGGTTCGACGAAGTTATAGTGGTGCCGACAAGCATATCGCCGTTCAAACGCGACAATAAGGCTGCGCCGCCCGAACTCAGGCTCAAAATGCTCTTATCGTGCGATTTCAAGGACAACGTGACCGTTTCGGATTACGAGATCGCCAAGAAAGGTTGCAGCTATTCGATCGATACGGTAAAACATTTTTCGAGAAGCGATCGTCGGCTTTACTTCGCGATAGGCAGCGAGGGCGCGCGCTCCGTTCATAAGTGGCGTTGCGTCGACGAACTTATGCGCCTCGTCACCTTTTACGTCATCAAAAGACCGGGCTATGACGAAAGCGTGCTAAGCGAAGAATTCGAGTATGCGGACTTTTGCGGCGAGGACATTTCTTCGAGCGAGGTCAAGGTCGCAGTCGCTATGAACAGGGCTGACGGACTTGTCTGCGAACGCGTAGGGGAGATCATCAAAAGCTACGGACTTTACGACGATTACGCAAAGTACACCGCAAGTTACCCCGTTTTCGGACTGAAAAAGGAAAGGATCGACCATACTTTTCGTGCGACGATAGAGGGCATAAAACTTGCAAAAAGGTACGATGTTGACGTCAAAGATTGCACTATCGCCCTTATTATGCATGACATAGGCAAGTACGCAACTCCACAATTGCTCGAAAAATATTCTATTCCCGTTCCGAAATGCGACGATCTTCCCGTCGAATGCAGACATGCCGAATACGGCGCCGCTATTTGCAGATATTATTTCGGTCTGCCCGACAATATCGTCGAGGCGGTGAGGACTCATACGACGTGCGGAATGGATATGGACGCTCTCGGCGAAATAGTCGCGCTTGCCGATTATATCGAGCCCGGACGAAGTTTTTCGGGCGTCGAAGAGGTGAGAAAAGCCGCCTCGATAAGCCTCGCTCTCGCAATGGAATTGATGCTGAAAAAGACGATAGATTATCTCAAAGCGCAAAACAAGTACATAGCGCCCATAACCGAACGGGTCTATCGCAAATATACGGAAATAAACAGAGGGACACATTATGGAACAAATCAAAACACTCAGTCTTAAAGGAAATAATATGCCGTCGAATGAACTTGCGCAAAAGATCGCCGAATTTATTGACGAAAAGAAGGGTAAGGACATTATGATCATCGACCTCAAAGGCAAGACCGTCATTGCCGATTATTTTGTCATAGCTTCGGCGAAATCAACGATAGCCGTGCGCGCGCTCGCTGACTATGTGGACGAAAAGTTGAGCAAGGAATACGGGCTTGAACCTCGCGGCAGGGATATAGATCCCAAGTGGGCGGCGGTCGATTACGGTTGCGTTATACTCCATGTATTTCACGAGGAAGCGCGCGAATTTTACAAACTCGAACGCCTTTGGGACGACGGCGACAATATCACAAGGATCTGATAATGGAGTGGGAACTCGAATTTATCGAATTTTTGCAACGAGGAAGCAACACCTTTCTCGATTATTTGCTATACTTCATAACTCAATTCGGCACCGAGATATTCTTTATGATCGCCGTCATGGCGCTGTATTGGTGCATAGATAAGCGTGAAGGCTTTCGGCTCGTCAATTTATTTATGATAGCAAACCTCTTTGTGGGCGTTATCAAGGTGCTTGTAAAGCGCACCCGACCTTATCATTACGACGGGATAAAGGGGATAATCGAGGAAACGAGCGGATATTCTTTTCCGAGCGGGCACAGCGATAATATCGCCGTAGTCGCCACAAGCCTTACGATGAGAGAGAGGGGCAAAAAAGCGTTCGTTCCCGCCCTTAGCGTAACGTGCGTCGCGATCTTGCTTGTTATGTTTTCGAGAGTGTATCTCGGACAGCATTTTCCGACCGACGTGCTTACGGGAGCCGCGATAGGCGTGGGGATAAGTTTGATAGGCTGCTTGTTCTTCGATAAGATACTCGGCGACAAGGAAGAAAGATTGGCTTTTGTCGTGGCGCCCGTGTGTTTTATGCTTTTCGTCGCGGCGATCGTATTCTTTGTAAAAAAAGGCGAGGCTCCCGATTCGCTCATGAAAATAGCGGGAACTTATTCCGCATTCGTCATAGGGTATTATATCGAAAAAAAACGCATAAAATACGAAGTGCGCTCAGAGGAAATATGGCGCTATTTCGTGCGTTTTGCGGTCGGCGCTATCATAGTCGTTGCCATAAAAGAGGGCTTAAAGGCGCTTTTCGGACTGTTCGCTTTTGGCGTATGGAACTTGTTGTTGACCGAATTCATAAGATACTTTCTTATCGGTATTTTTGTGTCCTTACTTGCGCCCATGCTATTCAAAAGACTGAAAATTTAGTTCATATGTTATGATCCCGACGCATAAATTGCAGATTATGTCAGGCATAACATACATAAAGGTTAGATAAAATGACAGCAAAGAAATATTTTTTCAATACAATGGTCCCCGCTCTGTTCTACGGAGCGATCACGGGCATAATTACGGGCGCCGTGATATGGGGATATCAATTTCTCGCCGAAGAGGTTTTGTCGGCAAGCACTAAAATATACACTTTCGTAACGAAGAATCTTGCGTTTTTGCCTCTGCTTATCGCGGGACTGCTCATCGCGGGAATGTTGAGTTACTACAACACAAAACTCGCGCCCGAAGCTAAGGGCGGCGGAGTTCCTTACATAGAGGGCGCGGCGCGCGGAATATTGCCGCTCAAATGGTACCGCGCCGTTCCGACGGCTATGTTCGGCAGCTTCTTGTCGTTCTTCTGCGGTCTGCCGCTCGGCAGCGAGGGACCGTCGGTGCTAATAGGCGGAGCGCTCGGCAGCGGAGTAAATTCGCTCGGAGGTAAGCACGATCGTAAGCGAGAGGCTTGGTCCAGACTTGCCATAACGGGCGGAGCGAGCGCGGGATTTGCCACGGCATTGAACGCGCCTCTTGCGGGCATACTTTTTGCGCTTGAAGAATGTCATAAAAAGTTTTCGCCCGTGGTCTTGCTCATTTCCTCTGTTTCCGTCATGTTCGCCATGATAACGTCGGGACTACTCAGACATTTTACGGGCATGGGCGAGCACGCGCTCTATCCATTTCAAGTTGTCGGTTTTGAGGTCCCCGAACTCTATCTTACGCTTATAGCGGGGATCGTAGCGGGCATTGCCGCCGTAATATTCTCGTTATTGCTTTGCAAATTCGCGCCGTATCTTCGCAAGATAAAGATCCATTCTATGGTAAAGATAATGATTGCCTTTCTTTTGAGCGGGATCGCATGCCTGCTATGTACCGACCTTATAGGCGGCGGCGCCGAACTCATTCGCAAGGTAGGCAGTATGGACATAGAATGGCAGATCATCATAGTGCTGCTCATCGTCAAAATCGTATTGCTTATCGTTTGCGTTTCGTCGCAAGTAAGCGGGGGAATGTTTATCCCGTTTATGTGTATAGGCGCGCTTGTCGGCGGGCTGATGGCGAAGTTGATGCTTTTATGCGGCATGAACGAGGCGTATTATACGACGATAGTGGCGATCACCATGTGCGCGTTTCTCGGCGCGGTGCTCAAAGCCCCCATAACCGCCGTCGTGCTCGTAGTGGAACTGACGGGCGGAGCCGCGTCGTTCCTTGTCAGTTTGCTCGCGGTCGTGTCGGCGTATCTTGTCACCGAATTGTGCCACACGAAAGCGATCTATGACGCAATGCTCGAAAACATAATAAAGACGCGCAGAGAGGGCAGAGAAGTAAGGACGATAAAGATCGAGGTCGTTGTAGCCGAAGGCTCCTATGCGGTCGGCAAAGTTCTGCGCGACATACTCTTTCCGTCGATCGTCACGACAGTCGTTCATGTAAACGCGTCGGACGGCAATGCCGATCCCGAACTTTACGTTCGCGGCGAAAGGATCATTCGCGCAGGGGATACAATAGAAATAGAGGCGCAGACCGCATATGAGGATACGTTGCGCGCCGAACTCGGAGCGATATTCGACGCCCAAGTTGAGCCTCATATGACCAAAGATAAGGCGAAATAAAATAAAACGCACCGACAAATGATGCGTTAAAGTTCGAAATATCCTATGTATTGAAGCCCAAGGATATAAGCATGGCGCGATCCACATAGCGCATATATTTTTCGTCGAGCATACCCACGCGGTCTTTAAGGCGTCGCTTGTCGAGAGTTCGGATCTGTTCGAGGAGTATGACGGAATCTTTCGGCAGCCCGAATTGACCCTTTTTGAGCTCGATATGAGTGGGTAGCTTAGCTTTTGTAAGTTGGCTTGTGATAGCCGAAACTATGACGGTGGGCGAATGTTTGTTGCCTATGTCGTTTTGTATAACGAGCACCGGACGCACTCCGCCTTGTTCGGAGCCCACGACCGGTGAAAGATCGGCATAATATACTTCGCCACGTTTGATGATATTTTCCATTGCTCTGCCTCTAACGAACTTCTTTTGTCATTTGGCAAGGTCGAGATTTATCTCCGCCATTTTCCTATAACCTTCTGCCATATCCTCTTGGTTTATAATATGCATCAAGGGCAAGTAACGGTCAATAATATCCGATATAAATTGTTCTGCCGAAATGTTGCGGCTTTTTGCGCCATCAATAAGCATTTTTTCGTATTCTCCGTCGAGTTCGATAATATATTTGCTCATAATTCTTTCCCGAATGTCCTTTTTTATACATTTAGTAAATGTAGAACGCGAAAATCTATGCGCCATTGTAAAAATGTGTATAGACATAAGACTATATTGACTTTTTTTGTGGATAATGATACTATATATAAAGCGAAATATGGCTTAATAACTTTTTTGTAAGGTGATTATGGAACGTAAATTCGGAATATTGATGCCTGTGTTTTCATTGAACGGCAAGCGCGGAATAGGGACGTTCGGCGCGGCGGCGTATGATTTTGTCGATTTTCTTTGCGACGGCGGCGCAAAGGTCTGGCAGGTCTTGCCGCTTTGTCCAGTCGGATACGGCGCGTCGCCATACAGTTCGCCGTGCGGGGACGCGATCGAACCGTATTATATCGACCTCGACCTGCTCGTAAAAAAGGGTTTGCTTACCGAGGCGGAATGTGATAAATACGATTTCGGCAACACTTCGCGCGTCGATTACGCCAAACTTGCAAACGGAAGAACGGAACTTCTCGAAAAGGCTTACAAGAGATTTGACGGCGAGTTGAGCGGACACGACGACTATGCGCTCTTTATGGCGCTCAAAGATCTTCATGGCGGCGCGCCCTGGTACGAATGGGGGGATTGCGCAGATCCCGATTCGAAAGAGGTGAGCGATTTTAAAAAGAAGAACGCCGACAGAATACGATTTCATCGTTTCGTCATTACGGAGGCGTTGTCGCAGTGGCGCGCGTTAAAGGATTACGCCGAAAGTAAAGGCATACAAATAATGGGCGATCTGCCATTTTATGTCGCGTACGACAGCGTGGAAGTCTGGAAGAACAGGCGGCTTTTTTCGATGAACGGAACGAAGCCCGAATCGGTCGCGGGAGTACCGCCCGATTATTTCAGTAGGTCCGGACAGCTGTGGGGCAACCCTGTTTATGCGTGGCATAACAAGAAGGTCCATAGCTGGTGGAACAAGAGATTGTACAACGCATTGAGCCTTTTCGATATGCTTAGGCTCGATCATTTCAGGGCTTTCGACGAATATTACGCGATCCCGTACGGGAGCGTCAACGCCAAGAAAGGCGAGTGGAAAAATGGCGTCGGCTTTGATTTCTTTAAGGACAAGACGAACTTGCCCATAATAGCCGAGGACCTCGGAACGATCACGGATTCGGTCAAAAAACTTCTTTCGCAAACGGGTTATCCGGGCATGAGGGTCCTGCAATTCGGCTTTGACGGCAACGACAAAAACCCGCATTTAAAGCACAACATATGCTACAACAGCGTTTGCTATACGGGTACGCACGATAACATGACCTTACGGGAATTTATATGTTCGCTTAATGAGGAAGAAGCAAAACGCGTTTCGGATATAACGTCCGACGAGTATGGCGAAAGAGTCGGATCGGACGTCGATGATCTGGTCGACGCTATCATAGAAACGGGCTGCGGTTCGGAGGCGAAGATATTCGTCGTGCCGCTTGCGGATCTTATGCACAAGGGAAAAAGCTATCGAATAAACGCTCCGTCCACCGTGTCCGTAAAGAATTGGTCGATAAGGATAAGAAAAGGCTATGACGAATGTAAAGAAAATATCAAATATCTGGTCGAAAAATACAACAGACGCAAGTAACAGTTGACGAAAAAGGCGACGAATGATAAAATATTAAAAAGAGAGGTGGAGTTATGAAGATCGCAATGACGGGCGCAAGCGGCAACATGGGCAGAGAAGCGCTCAAACAGACTTTGGAACTCAATGAAGTCGAATTTGTTCGGGTACTTCTTACAGACAAAAAGAAAAACGACAAACTGTCCAAACAGCTTATAAAGACGTACGGCGACCGAATACAAATAGTGCGCGGTACGATAGCCGACGCACGGAATTGCGATCGGCTTGTAAATGGCGTCGACTACGTTCTGCACATGGCGGCGGTCATTCCGCCCGCTTCGGACGCCGATCCGAAGGCGAGCGAAGAATGCAACTATATAGGCGCCATGACATTGGTGGACGCGATAAAAAGATGCGAACCGCAACCAAAATATATCCATATATCCACTATGGCTCTGTATGGCAATCGCAACTATAAACACCTTTTCGGGCGAGTGGGAGATCCTCTTATCGTAAGCCCGTTCGATCGCTATGCTATGCACAAACTCAAAGGCGAAAGATATGCGCTCGAAGCGGGACTTAATTGTTTTGCGGTCTTGCGTCAGACGGCTATGGTCCATTACAATATGATGGCGGACAACATAAAGGACGGTCTTATGTTCCATACCGTGCTCAACGCGCCGCTCGAATGGGTCACGGCGCGCGACAGCGGATATCTTATAAAGCGCATTTTCGAGCGGGACGCAAAGGGCGAGATCCCCGGATTCTGGAAAAAGATATACAACATTGCGGCGGGGCGAAAGGGAATGGACACCGGCTACGATACTTTCAAAGACGGATTCGGGATAATAGGCGGTTCGCCCGAAAAGTTCTTTAAGCCCGATTGGTTCGCGACAAGGAACTTTCACGGACTTTGGTTCGCGGACGGCAATGAACTCAACGACCTGTTCGATTATCAACGCGACGGCATAACCGAATATTGGCACGAGATAGGCAAGCAGCATAAATTATATTCGCTCGGAAGGCTCGTTCCCGCCAAACTCATCTACCTCGGATTGTTCAAAAAGCTGTTGTATCACAATAATTCGTCCTATGAGTGGCTCGTGTCGGGCGACAAGGCTCGTACGACCGCCTCTTTCGGAAAAAACATCGACATTCCAAAGGATTGGAAAGACGTTAAGTTGATATCCAAAGGGGATTTCGGCGATTACGACGACCTTCGCGACGTGAATAAACTCAAAAGATCGGATCTTTTGGATCACGGCTACGACGACGAAAAATCGATAGAAGATTGGAATATGGAGGACTACAAAAGCGCGGCGGCGTTTCGAGGCGGCGAGGTCGTTTCGACCAAGGACAACGGTCCCTACGAAAAGATCGTATGGCGTTGCGCCGACGGACACGAGTTCGAGGCGACTCCTTTTACCGTGCTTAAAGGCGGGCATTGGTGCCCCAAATGTTGCCAGCCCACGCCGTGGGACTTCGACAGACAGGCGAAGAAGAATCCGTTTATCGCGCAAGTATGGTATGATTCGCACGATAAGGACGAAAATTTACGATACGACTACGATAAAGACGGAAAAGCGATCATGACAGAAATAGAGGAAAACAATTGAAAGCGCTGTTTTGCATTTTTTCGGGGACAGGCAATACTTTGCGTATCGCGATAAGGCTGTCCGACGAACTTAAACTACACGGAGCGGAAACCGAAATATACAATATCCGTTCGGACACCGAACCGCCCGCAATGGACGGATACGACACGATCGTTTTCGGTTATCCCGTTCACGCCTTTAACACGCCCGCCGTAATGCTCGAATTTCTGAAAAAACTTCCGCATGTAAGCGGCAAAAAGGCGTATATATTCCACACCTCGGGGAAAGCGTTGAAGTTCAACGACGCCGCGGGTATTTTGCCCAAACGAATATTACGCAAACACGGTTTTGATGTGCTGGGCGAATTTGCATACGTTATGCCGTACAACATAATCTTCAAGCATAGCGACCAAATGGCTGCGAGAATGTGGAAATGCGCCATAAAGAGAATAGGCAACGACGCAAAAACAATAGCGAACGGCGAGCGCAACAAGGTCAAGGTAAACGTTTTCAAACGCGCCGTATCGACAGTACTCAGGATCGAGCAGCCCGCCATGCCTATGCTCGGCAAGCATTTCAAGGCGGATAACGAGAAGTGCGCTGGGTGCGGAACTTGCGTTTCGCTCTGTCCCGTATCCAATATCACTCTAAGCGACGACCTGCCCAAGTTCGGCAAAGTGTGCGTTGGCTGTATGGCGTGTTCGTTCAACTGTCCGAACGATGCGATAAAGATCTCCGTTTTAAACGGTTGGAGAGTAAACGGAAGCTACTTTTTCGGAGCGGAACCCGCCACCGATGAGCAAGTTTGCTCTTATTGCAAAAAATCATATCTGAAATATTTTCATGAAAGCGAAAAATAAGCTGTTTTCTGGACGGTGAAATGAAAAAAATCAAAATAACAATTTTATGTATTCTCTCCGCGCTATGCGCGCTTGCCGCGATCGCGTGCGAATTTACGCACAAGGTCGCCGTCGAGGAGATCGCCATGCGAGTGGGAGAGTATGTGGATATAGCCGACTATGCGGATTTCGACTTCGACATGAGCGTTTCGGATCAACGTGTCGTTTCGGTCATAAGCGAAACGGTGCTGTATGCGACGGCGCCGGGGAATACCGTAGTAAATATCACGAAAGGCACGTTTTCGCATACAATAAACGTAAAAATAGAGTACGCGGAACCCAAGCTGAATATATCGTGCGATTCGCCTCTATATAACTCTCTCAAAGGCGAAACGATCGGATTTACCGCCGACCTCGGGCTTTACGGCGACGGTTCCGAGCAGGTGAATTGGTATGTTAACGGAAATATGACAGGCATAGGCAGGATATATTCGTTTTTGCTTTACGATTACGGCAGATACGAAGTGACTGCAAAGGTTCGCGACGATGAACAGACGTTGATCGTTATATGCGACAAGTCTTTCGATCAGTCGCCGCAACTGACTTCGGACGCAAAACAAGCGGTCGCCGCGGGAACGGAAGTAAATTTTTCGTTGCATTGCGAGGGATCGCGTATCGCGCCGTGTATCGAATGGTATATAAACGATGAACTCAAACAGTCGGGAGGCGAGGACCTTGCGTTTTCTCCTCTTTATGTGGGGAATTACGAGGTCTATGCGCTCGTCAACGGGATAAGTACGAACGTCATATCATTCACGGCGAGCGGAAAAGCGGAAATAAAAAACGCGAGATTCGATTTCGATTCGGAATATCCCGATCTTTATTTGAAGTGGGATATGCTCGACGGCGCCTCTTACGAGGTGACGGTGGACGGCAAGGCGTACGAGGTGGGCAATACCGACAGATTCGACCTCGGCGATATGATAGACCTCGGCAGATCGAGCGAAATTACGCTCAGATGTACGGGCGGCGAATATTTTACGGCGTCCGATCCCGTCGTCGTTCACACTCCCAAACTTTCGACAAAGGCGCTCGCATATCTCGGCAAAAGTTATTTCGACGGCAATTATTACATGAGTTCGGACAAGGAAGTTTTCGATCTTGTGGAATATGCAATGATATTCCGTCCCGAGGCGGAACAAACGGATAAAGGCGAACGGATCGATCTCGAATTTTATATGGGTTACGACAGTGATATGTCCGCGGCTATGCTGCTTAGCAAGGCGTGGGCGCAGACCGAGCAGACGGGCAGCTATCGTATGCGCGCAGACGGCGCGACCAATGAGGGGAACGTCGTCAACTTCGAGATATTCTTTATGACGAGCGACGAACCGGACAACTTTTCCACCGACGGAAAGCAAAGCTACGTTTCGCTTCTTTCTCCCAAATTCGGCGGCGGCATGACCTCATTGCCCATAGACGACCGCAAAAGCGGCGGGGAAGTATATACTTCGGACGAACTTTGCTATGTCGTGCAAAAGGGTTACTCTCCCGAGCCTACGAGCGGTTCGGCTGCCGAGCGCATTTACGATAAGGCAAGGCGGGTGATAGGGAACATTTTGTCCGATGACATGACCGAGGAACGAAAGGTAAGGGCTATATTCGATTGGATAATGTGGAACACGGTATACGATTACAGCGTGGTGACATACGACGTGGCTTCCGCCGTGCGCCAACCGGCGTTCTATGCGGAGGGCGTGTTCGATACGGGATACGCGGTTTGCGACGGAATAGCAAAATCTATGAGTTTGCTTTGCAATATGGCGGGCATTCCCTGCATTAGAGTGGTCGGATATGCCGACAACGGAACTCTCGGTCGTCATGCCTGGAATAAAGTGTGTATCGAGAACGAGTGGTATATTTTGGACGCGACATGGAGCGATTCGAGAATATCGTTGGGCAACAGAACGTTTGAAGGAGCGTTGCACGACTATTATCTCAAAGCGGATTGCGAAATGCCCACGCATATCGAATTGTATCCCCAGCTCTATCCCCGATGCGACAGTTTTTACGATTGGTACGACAAAAACGGAATAAGCGTCGGCGACGCGAGCGAGGACAGCTTTTCGGGAGCGTTGACGCACGCTATCGAAGACATTGCATACGAAGTAAAAATAGGCGACGACGTGACCGAAAGGGACTTCTATTGTATGGAGATAAAACTTTCGCAGCGCGCAAAGATCGAGTATAATTTCAACAGGATCAAATTGGATATCATAATAAGGTCGATTTTGCAAGAAAATTACACCTATATAATGACGGAAGATCTTATTCTTATAATGATAGTCAAATAAGCGCAAGTGTTCCGAATGATCGTTTTGCCTTAAAGGCATGGATAATAAAAAATCAATATTCAAAAAAGGCTCTCGAATGGATCGTTCGGGAGCCTTTGTAATTATGATATTTGCGTTTATTGTGGCGCGTTTTTATATGACAATGGGCTGCCCGAATGGGCAGCCCATCGATAAGCGATAATTGTTATTTTTCCGCTTTGATCTTGTAGCTGAGAAGTCTTGCCTTGGAATCTTCTTCCGCTTTGGCAAAGAGCTGTGCCGCAAGTTCGGGTCTGGACGCTTTGAGCGTCTTATAACGCGTTTCGCCTGCGAGGAATTCCTGATAATCTCCGGTGGGATCCTTGGAGTCAAGGGTGAACGGATTTTTGCCCTCGTTAGCAAGTTCGGGATTAAAGCGATAAAGCTGCCAATAACCTGCGTCTACCGCTTTCTTTGTTTCGAGTTGACCCTTGCTCATGTCGATACCGTGGTTGATACACGTTGCGTAAGCGATGATGAGCGACGGTCCGTGATATGCTTCCGCTTCGGTGATAGCCTTTATAAGTTGGTTTTGGTTAGCGCCCATAGCTACCTGAGCGACATAAACGTAACCGTAACTCATAGCCATCATGCCGAGATCCTTTTTCTTGGTGCGTTTTCCGCTTGCGGCGAATTTAGCGACCGAGCCGGTAGGAGTGGACTTAGATGATTGTCCGCCCGTGTTGGAATAAACTTCCGTATCGAGCACAAGGACGTTGACGTCTTCGCCGCTCGCAAGAACGTGGTCGAGTCCGCCGTAACCGATATCGTAAGCCCAACCGTCGCCGCCGAAGATCCATATGGACTTCTTTACTATGCAGTCGGCGCTTTCCTTGATCTCGGAAAGGACGTCTTTGAGCTCGCCGTTTGCCTTGGCGATAGCTTTGTCGATATTTGCGTCTACAAGTTCTTTTACCTGCTTGGTAACTTGAACGTTGTCGCAGTCGGCAAGCCATTGCTTGAACGGATCCGCAACGCAATTGCATGCGCCGAGTTCGATAGCCTTGTTCATGAGCGAAGAAAGTTTAGCTCTGCGAGCCTTGTACGCAAGGTTCATGCCGTAGCCGAATTCGGCGTTGTCCTCGAAGAGGCTGTTTGCCCAAGCGGGGCCATGACCTTTTGCGTTGACGGCATAGGGGCAGGTGGGAGCGGAACCGCCGTAAATAGACGAGCAGCCCGTAGCGTTTGCGACTACCATTCTGTCGCCGAAAAGCTGAGTGACGAGTTTTACATACGGTGTTTCGCCGCAACCTGCGCAAGCGCCCGAGAATTCGAAAAGCGGTTGCAAGAATTGGCTGCCCTTGACCGTATCGGGCTTGAATTTGTTCGTTACGTCTGTTTGTGCGACCGAAAGAGAGAACTTGTAGTTTGCTTCTTCGGTGGGAGCGACAGCGTCGAGAGGCTTCATTTCGAGAGCCTTGTTCTTGGACGGGCAAACGTTTGCGCAACTTCCGCAGCCTGTGCAATCGAGCGGAGAAAGCTGCATACGGAACGAATATCCTTCCAGTCCCGTGGCGGGTTTAACCGCAAAATCCGAGGGAAGTTTTTCGCCGTTCTTTACGAGTACGGGTCTTATGCAAGCATGCGGGCAAACGAGCGAGCAGATGTTGCATTGTATGCAATTTTCGGGGATCCAGGCGGGAACCTTAGCCGCAATACCGCGCTTTTCGTATTTCGTGGTGGCGGTAGGTACGCTGCCGTCGGGATTGAACGCGGAAACGGGAAGTTTGTCGCCTTCCTGAGAAACGATGGGAAGAATGAAATTGCGATAGTATGCGTCGTCCGAAGTCGTTTCCATTATGCCGCCCTGTTTGGTGGTTGCCCAATCCTTGGGATAATCGACTTTTTTAAGTCCTGCGATCGCATTGTCTATCGCGTCGCAGTTCTTCTTTACGACGTCGTCGCCTTTCTTGCCGTAAGTCTTTTTGATAGCCTGTTTCATGTATTCTTCCGCGTCGGAATAGGGGATTATGTCTGCGAGTTTGAAGAATGCCGCCTGCATAACGCCGTTGATTCTTCCGCCCATGCCCGCGTCATTCGCTATCTTCAATGCGTCGATGGTATAGAATTTGAGCTTCTTGCTTGCAATGTCGTTTTTCATGGAAGCGGGAAGTATTTTGTCGAGTTCGTCGAGCGACCACTTGCAGTTGAGCAAGAATACGCCGCCGTTCTTTATATCCGAAGTCATGTTGTATCTTGTGACATACGACGGATTGTGGCAAGCCACGAAGTCGGCTTGGTCGATGAGATAGCTCGACCTTATGGGCGTCTTGCCGAAACGGAGGTGAGAGATCGTTATGCCGCCGCTCTTTTTGGAGTCGTAAACGAAGTAGCCCTGAGCGTACATATCGGTGTGATCGCCGATGATCTTTATGCTGTTCTTGTTTGCGCCGACCGTACCGTCGCTGCCGAGTCCGTAGAATTTGCATCTGCTCGTTCCTTCGGGCGAAGCGTTGATGAACGTCTTGATATCGAGCGACTTGTGAGTCACGTCGTCGGTTATGCCCACCGTAAAGTGGTTGATAGGCTCTTTGCTTTTGAGATTCTCGTAAATGGCGTTGACCATGGACGGGTTGAATTCTTTGGAGCCGAGTCCGTATCTGCCGCCGATAACGCTTATCTTGCGTCCGCATTCGTTAAGGGCTGCCACAACGTCGAGGTAGAGAGGTTCGCCGAGCGAGCCTGCTTCTTTGGTCCTGTCCATAACGGCTATGCGTTTTACCGAAGCGGGGATAGCGGCTGCGAATTTTTCCGCAGCAAAAGGACGATAGAGCCTTACTTTGAGCAAGCCGACCTTTTTGCCCTTTGCGCAAAGGTAATCGACCGTTTCTTCAACGGCTTCGCAACCCGAACCCATCATGACGATGACGTCGGTCGCGTCCTGAGCGCCGTAATATTGATAAGGTTTGTATTCGCGGCCGGTGAGAGCGCTGACTTCTTCCATCATCTTTTCGACGATAGCGGGAGTAGCCTCGTAATATTTGTTTGCGGCTTCGCGATTCTGGAAGTAAATGTCGGGATTCTGAGCCGTACCTGTCTGGTGCGGATGCTCGGGATTGAGCGCGCGGGCTTTGAAGTCCCTGATATCCTCCATTATGCCGAGTTTTTCGCAAAGAGCTTTGATCTCGTCATATTCGATACCGTCGATCTTGGAGATCTCGTGGCTGGTCCTGAATCCGTCAAAGAAATGGATAAACGGTACCTTTGCTCTGAGCGTGGAAAGGTGAGCCACAAGCGCGAGATCCATAGCCTCCTGAACGGAGTTGGATGCGAGCATGGCGAAACCTGTCTGACGGCAAGCCATAACGTCGGCATGATCGCCGAATATGCTGAGCGCATGAGCGGCAAGTGCGCGCGCGCTTACATGGAACACGCACGGCAGCAATTCGCCCGCGATCTTGTACATATTGGGGATCATAAGGAGCAATCCCTGGCTGGCAGTATAAGTTGTCGTAAGAGCGCCTGCCGCAAGCGAGCCGTGAACTGCGCCTGCTGCGCCGCCTTCACTCTGCATTTCCGCAAGACGAAGGGGCTCGCCGAACATGTTGAGCCTTCCCTGAGCGGACCATTCGTCAGCGTATTCTGCCATGGGAGAAGACGGAGTGATGGGGTAGATGGCTGCTACTTCGCTGAACGCGTATGCAACGTGCGAAGCGGCGGTATTGCCATCGATTGTCATTTTCTTCATAATTTACCTCCATGATTGGATTTTATCTCGGTTATTTGTCATTATAAATAACAACTTAACCATTATAATACTTTGATTTGTATTAGTCAAACGAAATTAAAAGGTTTTGCCTTATTTTGTCAGTCGCAAATAAAGCCGCGCGTTTATTTACCGATCCTGTTCAAAAAAGTTTTGGCAATTTTTTTGGCGCACGAAACGTCGAGATTGTAATAATTCCCGCATTCCTCTTTCGATTTGCCGGGCATTTCGCCCTCGTAGCGCACTATCTCCTCAAAACTCTCAGTTATATAGTCGAAAGCGTCCCGCGGCTCGACATCATTAAGCAGCACATAAAAACCCGTCTGGCAACCCATGGGACCGACGTAAACGGTCTTGTCTTTTAGCCTGCCGTTCCTCATCACGGTGGCGAGCAAATGTTCGAGAGAATGCATTTCGGCGTTTGTCATAAGTTCGTCGCCGTAAGGCTTGCAAATGCGCACGTCGTAAGTGTATATATCGCCGTCTTTTCGCGAAAGATATATGCCCGCGGGGTGATCGAGGTGGTTTATCTTAAAAGATGCGATTTTTTCCATAATAAAGACCTCCTGTCGAAAAATATTATACTCCGAGGCGGTTTTTCAGGTCAAATCGATTGACATGTCTATTCAAAATTATTATAATTTTTTTATCGATTTTATTTGGAGAAAACTATGTCATTGACAGAGAACGAAGAACAGACGCCCGCTCCCGAAGAGGAAGAAGCGGCTGTCGAACAAGTCAAGCAAAACAGTTCCGAGGTCAACAAGGATCCGGTGGAACAACTTCCGCCCGAATATCGCCGCCGACACATGCTCGACTTTTTCCGCCGTCCGCGCAGACGTATACGCGGTCATGAGGAAGAGGACGACGGGCAGAAGTACGTTGTAAAAAAGGCTGTCAGCGTAGAGGGCTTTGTTACGCTTGCGGTAGTGCTGGCTATCTTTATCCCGATAGGTATAATAATGGGCTTTGGAAATATGCTCAACACCATTTTCGGCAATGCGCTCGATCTTTTGCTCAATACATGTTTTTACCTTATGGGCGTTGCGGTCGTAATAGGCGCGTTGAGTTCGGTGCTTACCGAGTTCGGCGTGATATCGCTTGCAAACAAGGCGCTTTCGCCGCTCATGAAGCCTCTTTACGGAATGCCGGGTGCGACTTCCGTTGCGATATTCTCCACTTTCCTTTCGGATAACCCCGCGGTCTTAACTCTTGCCGACGACGTAAGATATCGACGCTATTTCAAAAAATATCAACTTTGCGGACTTACCAACCTCGGCACCGCGTTCGGTATGGGACTTATCGTTGTCATCACCATGGCGGGCAAGACCGTTATAGAGGGGTCCGTCGGACTTGCGGTGGCAATGGGCGTGGTAGGCGCGATAATAGGCAGCGTTTTGGCGACGAGGTTCATGCTCCATAAGTCCAAAAAACTTTTCGGCAAGGACGCCGAGGCGGTCCCCGATATGGAACATTCTTTCGACGCGGTGAATCAACGCGAAGTGCGCAAGGGCGGGATCGTTCAGCGCTTTTTCGACAGTCTGCTCGACGGCGGCGCAAGCGGCGTAAAGATAGGCATGGCAATAATCCCCGGCGTGCTCATAATCGCGAATCTGGTCATGCTTCTTACCGACGGCAAACCTGTTGATGGCTATAACGGCGGTGTTCATCAAGGCGTGGCTTTGCTTCCTTGGGTGGGCGAAAAACTCGGTTTTCTGTTTAACTTCCTGTTCGGATTCAAATCTCCCGCGGCAATAAGCGTGCCCATTACGGCGCTCGGCAGCGCGGGCGCGGCGGTCGCTCTTGTGGGCGAGGGCTTCACAGCGACGGAGATAGCTGTATTTACCGCAATGTGTATGTTTTGGAGCGGATATCTCAGCACGCACGTCGCGATGATGGATAGCCTCGGTTTCCGAAAACTCACCACAAGTTCCATTTTGTTCCATACGATAGGCGGTCTTGTGGCGGGATTTTGCGCGCATTGGCTTTACGCGTTGTTCGCATTGCTTTTGTAAAGGGCGCGTCCGAATTTATTTTGTTTATAAATGTAAATGTTAAAGGCTTTCGCGTTTTGTGAAAGCCTTTGTGTTATTTAATGTAATTTTATATAATAATACTTGACAAAAAGATTATAATGTTGTACAATATAACGTAAGCACTGAAATAAACAAGGAGGGCTATATGAAGACGAAAAAATTGTTTTTGGCGCTGCTTATAATGGTGATCGCGGCAATTTCCGTTACGGCGGTAGCTTGCAAGCGCGAAGACGATGGCGGAAATAAGGTCGAGGGACCGGAAACGGGCATTTATTATAGTTATGCCGAAAACGACGAATACATTCTTTCGCTTTTCGGCGGCAATAAATTCACGTTGGTCATCGGCGAAAAGAACATGACGGGCAAGTACAAGATCGAAAGCGGCGCGCTGACGCTCACTTCGAGCAGAGAGGGCGACGCGGCGATCGAAGGTACGCATGACGGAATGAACATCACGTTGACGTACGAGAACATGCCGTTGAAGTTCTGGAAAGACATAAAGTACAGCGTAACGTTCAAGACGGAA
>CANQFK010000021.1 GCA_947598585.1 uncultured Clostridia bacterium | reverse complement strand
CAACTACAAGGACGGAACAATTCGCATCTCATTAGAGGAAATCGAGCGTTCGGATTTGTTATCAAATGGTGTACCACAAAGACGAAGCCCACCTTATTGGTGGGCTTCGTCTTTGGTCCCCCTAAGGGGAATTTAGAACTCACTTGCGAATTTTAATGAGCAAGTGGTGTTCGCTTAGCCGAGCGGAACGCAGTGAAGCGAACACCGCGAGCCATAGGCGAGCATTCCCCCGTTGCAAATAATAACAATAGCGGGTGGGCTTCGTCTTTGGTCCCCCTAAGGGGAGCTAAGAACCCCACTTGCGAATTTAATGAGCAAGTGTTCGCTAGCCGAGCGGAACGCAGGGAATGCCTTTTTCGGCGGGATCCCTTTTGGAGCGAACGCCCGCTAAGCAAAAAACTTTTGTGAAATTTGACAAAAAGGTATTGACTATGTATGGCGATTTTGATATAATTTATACATGTCTTACATACACAAACTTTTTTCGGTACGCAAACCGTACAACACTCAAAAGACAGAAGAGCTTTTCGTAAAGGCAATGGCGCAAAACTGCCGTTACCATTACGATCGCTGCAAAGAATACAGAGAAATATTGGACAATTTTGCCTTTTCGCCCGACGACATCAAGACCACCGAGGACTTGGCAAAATTACCGTTTGTTCCCACGCTGTACTTCAAACGGCATCGCATGCTGTCGAAATCCGAAAAGAGCATGCCGATAAAAGCCACTTCGAGCGGAACGGGCGGTGTACGGTCATTTGTGGGATTGGACCTCAAAACGGGTTCGCGCGCGTTGAAAATGGTCATGCGTGTGGCGAAATATCATCATCTGCTGTCCGCAAAATTCACGCGCTATGTGATCTTCGGGTACAGACCGCGCAAGGACAACGATCTCGGAGCCGCAAAAACGGCATACGGGTTCACATTTTTCGCGCCCGCCGCATCGCGCATATACGCGCTCGAATGGAAGGACGGCGAATATAAACTCGACCTTGACAACATAAAAAACAAATTGATCGAATATTCAAAGGGCAAAATGCCCGTAAGGACTATGGGCTTCCCCGCCTACACCTACTTCTTGCTAAGGCAAATGAAAGAAGATAATTTGTCGGTAAAGTTGCCCAAAGGCTCCCTTATTTGTCTTGGCGGCGGCTGGAAACAGTTTTATGCCGAAAAGGTGGAAAAGGAAGATTTTTATAAACTCGCCTATGAAGTATTGGGCGTGGACGACGAACATATCATAGAATTTTTCGGAGCCGTTGAGCACCCCATTCTTTATACAGACTGTCGAAAACACCACTTTCACATTCCCGTATACGGCAGAGTCATAATAAGGGACGTGGACACGCTCGAACCCGTACAAAACGGCAGACCGGGGCTTGTCAATCTGCTTACGCCCATATTCGACAGCGTGCCCATGCTGAGCATACTTACGGACGATATAGGCATATTGCACGACGGACCTTGCGAATGCGGCGAAAGTTCTCCCTATCTCGAAATACTCGGCAGAGTTGGAATAAAGGACATAATCACCTGCGCGCAGGGCGCCGAAGAGATCCTTAATTCGATAACAGGGGGAAAATCATGATACTATATAAAGGTAAGATATATCCCGATCTCATGCAAGCCGAATTGATAGAAAGGCTGCCCTCCGACATCGTGGAAACGCTTTCCAAACCGCGAAAACTTACCATGCAGGACGTTATCGCCGCAAGCGAAAAAATGTATCAAAAGGCAATGAAAGGCTATTACGACGATATCGCGTTGCCCCTTATAAGATCATTCGGCATTCCATACGAACGCTACCTGTCCATGGCCAAGGCATTCTCCGCCGAAGTTCTGCAATACAAATGCGACATAGAACTCGGAAAAGATCACGGCGATCTTCCGCCGCTCACGAGCGGGACCGAAAGAAAGATCGTTCCGCTCGGCGTACTCTTTCATGTCGCCGCAGGCAATATGGACGGACTGCCCGCTTTCAGCGTCGCCGAGGGATTGCTTAGCGGAAACATAAACATTCTCAAACTCCCGTCGGGAGATTCGGGACTTTCGATAAAAATACTTTCGGATATAATCGAGCAGGAACCTTCCCTTGCCGAATATATATACGTTTTCGACGTACCGTCCACCGAATTCGAAACTCTGAAACAGCTTGCCAAACTTGCGGACGGAGTTGTCGTATGGGGCGGCGACGCCGCTCAACGAGCCGCTCGGAATATTTGCGATCCCAATACCAAAATAATACCCTGGGGTCACAAATTATCGTTCGCCTATGCGACCGAAAGCGTGACCGACGATCAACTCGCCGCCCTCGCCCGTCACATCTGCGCGACCGAACAGGTGCTATGTTCGTCCTGTCAAGGTATATTTTACGACGTTTCGGATCGCGACAAACTCGAACGCTTTGCAAAACGCTTTTTCGAAATATTCAAAGCCGAAAGCGCGGCATTCGGTGCGGCCGATATGGGAATGCGCGGCAGAAATACCGTGAACCTGTACTGCGACAAACTCGAAAACAAATTTCCTTTGATATTGCAGGGAAACGGCGTTTCGGTGATCGTAAAAGACGATAGCGAACTCGAATTGTCCTATACTTTCCGCAACGTCTGGATAAAGTCGTTGCCGCATGACAACATAGTAAAAGCGCTCAAAAAGCAAAAAGGATATTTGCAGACCTGCGGGTTGCTTTGCGACGCGTCCGAAAAACAGGACCTTGCAAGCAGACTGATAAGCGCAGGAGTGGTACGCATTACGGGAAGCGACCTTTCACGCACGTTCTTCGGCGAAACTCACGACGGCACCTATCCTTTGCGCGAATATACACGGATAGTGGAAATAGACTGAGATCGCACATGAAAAATACCGTACATAACGTTATGCACGGTATTTTTTTATTTGCTTTTTTACTATGTTTTGCCTATCGGCACGATTATTTTATCTTGCGGGCCTCTACATAATAGCGTTTTTCGTCCGCCTCGCCCATGGAGAAAGTCTTGCGCGGAAGCACGCCGTTCTTGACGATATAGCCGAACAAAGTATTCTTTGCCATCGGTTTGAGCACGATCCCTACGCCGCCCTTGACTGCGCAAATATTTTTAAGATCCTGCTCGCCGTGAATGTAATCGAGAGAGCCGCCGTTCTCCTTGATATATGCGTCGATGAACTTCTGCACCTTGTCCACGCCCTCGATGGAGTTTTCGGGAAGGGAGATAACGCGCTCTTCCTTGCCTACAAACATCTTGCTCTTTGCCTTTCCGCCTACGGCTTTATCGAACTTATCCACGAAGTCCTTTACGTCCTTGGGGAAAACGACTCTGTGAATGGGCTCGAAAATTATGCCGTCGTCATAAATGTTTTCCACTTCGACAAGCGCATATTTGCTGAGCGGATTTTCGGGCTTATAGCATGCCTTTGCGGTAGCGAGCGAATGGTTGCCGTCGCCTACTGCGAAAAGCAGCGGTTCGCCATACTTCTCGGTGCTCGATCTCAAAAGCTCGGTAAGAGCGTTTTCCACGCCCTTGCGATCGCGAACGTGATATCCTTTGATGTGACCGCCGTTCATATTGAGGTCCGTGTCATACAAAAGTTCGTTGTCCGCCCCTATTTGCGGCTCGATGACGCTGCGCTTTTCGTCGTCGATAAGAAGCAAGATATGCGGGAGTTCGAGCGGGCAATTCTCTCTGATCTTTACGCGAGGCGGGATACGTTCGATAACCGTACCCTCGGTCGCGCGGATAAGCGCCTTGTCCTTGGGATCGAAACTGTATTGGGTAAGATCGACTATCATCATAAGACCGTAACGGGTGTTGCCGTGCGACGTCGTTCTTTCGACGAGGATCAGGCCGTCGTCCACCACGCGGAAAATATCACGTTTGAGGTAGTCGTTCATGTTTTCGATAATGCCCGCGATACGCTCTTGCGGACGATCGTTAAGATAACATTCGGGATAGATAAGATTGAGCGCGCTGGGAGCCCCGTCTGTAAAACTTTTGAGTTTTTCCCAATATTCGGGCTGAGAGGTGAATTGATCGCAAGCGACAACGCACCATTTTTCCATGTCTATTCCCTCGCGAGGAAGCAACACTTCGTCAAATTTAATAGGTAACTTCATAAATTTTATCTCCTTTTATGCCATTGCGGCGGTTATTAAGCACAATACGACTGCAAGCGTAAGCGAAAGCAGCGTCAATACGATATTGTCGGCAAAGACCGACTTGAAAAATTTTCCGATTTTCTTCATCCTCGTTTCCTCCAAGTTCCGTGTTTTTTCTCGATTTTCGTGGCTTTGAGCCCGTAAACTTCTTCAAGTTTGTTTCTGAGCATTTCACTGTCGTAATATCTTGTAAGCAATCCGTCGATCGCCACCGAAATGACGCCCGTTTCTTCGGATACGATTATAGCCATTACGTTGTTTGTTTCGGTGATCCCTATCGCCGCCCTGTGTCGCGTGCCGAGTTCTTTATCCACTTCGAGGCTTTGAGTAAGGGGCAAGAAGCAACCTGCCGCCACTATAACGTTTCCCCGAACGAAAACGGCGCCGTCGTGAAGAGGCGTTTTGGTATTGAAAAGGCATTCAAGCAGCTGATACGAAAGTTTGGAATCGAGTTCCGTTCCGCTTCGTATGATATTGGACGGAACATTGGTGGGAGCTATTACGATGAGCGCGCCCACGTTCTTTTTCGCCATGTTCTGCACTGCCTTTACTATCTCGCCTATCGCGTCGTGCAATTCCTCTTCGGTGCAACCGTAGTCGGTCTGAAAAAATTCGCTTTCGTCGCGCGGAGAAGATATCTTCCAGAGTTTTCGCTTGATGTCCTGCGGAAACATTATCACGACGGATAAGATAGTGAGCAACAACACTATCGACGACAGATATCCCATCATTTGCAATCCGCCGCGTCTGTTGATCCCGCTCCCGAGCACCGCCGCCGCAATGATAAACAGAACTATGTACTTGATAAGTCTGGTACAGTTTTTGCGTTTTAAAAAACTGAACACGACATAAAGCAAAATAGTCACAAGCAAAATATCGAGAATGGTCCAAATCAAATTTGTACCCGTGAATCTGTTTGCAATTTTTTCTAAAATATCCTGCATACCTCACCCTCTGTTTAATATTTATATGTCGAACGGATCCGAATCGTCGTCGTTCCGTTTTATGTCCACTATAATATCGTTTTCATCGATGTCCTCGAATTCCTTGCCGAATACCGCTATCTTGACCTTGGGCGCGGCGGGAATGGGATATTTTTTTTCGAAAACATTGACTAAAAGTATCATAATGAGTATAAGAATAATAATTACGCCGAGGCAGATAACATAAGCTATCCAACCTTTTGTAAACACCTTATAAGAACTTGCCGCCCCGTTGCACACGCTGCCAAGCTGTGCGTTTTGGGTAAGTTCGATGACGAACGTCGCCACGGAAGAAAGTTTTTCCGCATAATCGGGATAGTACTTCGTAAGATTTCCGAACGTGTCCATGTTCGTATTGGTCAGATTCTCTTCTCCGCCCTCTCTGTCGGTAAGTCCTCTGAAATCGCCGCCCAAAAGTTCGAGGCAAGCTATGTCCCTCGACATGAACGTGGCGTTGTTCCCTTTCATTGCGTAGTGCGAATACGGAAGGTCGTCCACCGTCGTCATGGGAAGAAGTACTCTGCCCGTAAGAGGAAATTCTTTTAATTCGCTATCCGCCGCGAACTGCTTTATGAACTTTCCGTGTTCGGTTTCCGCCTCGTCGGTATAAAAGTATGTGTTGCCGCACCCCAACCTTTCGAGGTTGATCATAAGCATTATTTCCTTGTCCATATCCTTGACGTAAGCCTCGCTGCCGAAGTTGCCCTCGTCGGTGCCCGAAAAGAAAACAAATTCGTAATTGTACGGCGAAGAACTTATAACTTCGGGTCTTGAAAGATAGTTGGCAAGTTTTATCAAAAGCGCGGTCGTTGCCGCCGTTCCCAAAGCGCCTTCTGCGCCCGTCCCCTTGGTAACGATATCTTCTATCGAAGCATAGTGATCGGTAAAATCGGTGGCTATGAGCACGACTTTTTTTTCGGGGTCGTAAATTTTGGGAGTGGCAACTACGTTATAAGCCGTGATATCGAGCGTGTTGTAAGCAAATCCACTCTGAACAGTGACCTTTTCGGTATAAGATCTTATCTCTATATCCATATTCGTTCGCGACAAATATTCGGCGTCATCACTAAGCGCCACGACTTCGCCGACGTTCCCGGACGATTCGCCCGCTATCCTTTCGGCGGCAACGCGGCACGCGTCAGAAAAGGAAGTTCTGTCCGGAATGGACATGCATATGTCCTCAGTCAACGCGGCGATCTCTTCCGCCGAAATGTACTTGTCGGACGAGGCGTTGTATGCCATCACGTCGCCCGACTTAAAAAACGGCGTAATGACGATAAGCGCGGAGATAAGTATTATGAGCAACTTTTTCATAGAAGCACCTCCGCTATTATGCCGAATACGGTGTATAACAAGGCGATGATGATATATAATCTGCCGAAGTACATGACGATCGTCTTCCAATTGTAATTCTTAACATAGTTTTTGCAAATAAAAGCCAAATACCATATAAAGAAGCACGCCGTGGAAATTACGGGCACGATTATCCCGCCCCATATGCTCGCGATAGGCAAAAAGAAGTAAAGCACGTTGAAAAGTCCTATCACGATGTTCGCGCCGATGTAAAAGTACGGGAACGAGTATTCCATTTGCGCGACGGGCAAATACGCCACCTGCCTCAACGCGCGCGTAAGTACTTTCATGACCAAAAAATATATGAGTATCGGCACCAATCCCGCTATGAAGAATGCGACGATATCATTGCACATAAAGGAAAACTGTCCGTTCATGCCCAAATAGCCTGTGAGCGAAGAACGCGACGAATACCACCCGGCGAAGCAAAACGTAAGGTACAATACAAAACCGACTATTTTGCTGTTGATCTTTTTTTCCTTGATTATATTCATTTATTTTCCTTCATTTACGATTTTGAGAGCGAACGACGTTATCGCGAGTTTATCGCTTATAAGTCCTTTTTTGTAATCATGATCCACCTTATGCAAGTCGTCGCATATGCGTTTCAATCTGACGGGAGAATATTCCTTTGCCTGCGCCCTCAACCTCTTTAATTGATAATCGCCGAAGCCGAATGACTTTTTGAGTTCGTCCTCGCGGGCTATCGCCACATAAAGCAATTTGCGGAAGTGCGAATATATCATGCCGAAAGCGCCTGCCGCCCCTCCGTCGAGCATGTCCGCAAGGATAGTCATTGCCTTTTCGCCGTTATGCGCCGCCAGACAGTCGCCGAGTTCGTACACCTTGTATTCGAGGTCGGCGCTTACAAGCGCGGACACATCGCCGCTTTCGATAACTCCGCCGCTTTTGTAGGCGATGAGTTTTTTGAGTTCTATCGAGATCCTCGTCATGGCTCTGCCGCAACTGTCTATGAGAAGTTTTGCCGCGGGAGCCGTAATGTTCACGCCGCTGTTATTGCATTCCCTTGCGATATAGGCGGTAAGCACGCTTTCGCTTTGCTTGGAACAATCGACTATCGTAATTTCTTTCAGTCCGCTCAGATTCTTGGTCGGGCTCGGGCTGACGATAACTATGACCGATTGCGGCGACGGATCTTCGAGGTACTTTTTCAGATCGGACGAGTCTTTTTCGAAGTTCTCGACTATGACCAATCTTATCGGGCTCATCACGGGAAAAACGAGAGCGGCGCCGACTATCTGATCGGCGGTCGGAGCCGTAAGACGGATAAGGTTCATTTCGGGCAATTCGCACATGTCGCAAAAAACTTTGACAGCGCTGTTTATCACGAACGGATCGTCACCGCTCAGCAAATAGCACGGCTTTATGTCCTTTTCCAAACTCTTTTTGAGCTCGACAAACTTCATACTCTATATTGTAATACAAAACGGCGATTTTTGCAAGCGTTTAAACGCTAAAATATAAGGTAGAGACAATAATTATAAGCGTATTCGACGCGCAACGCCATGCTCAGTCAAGACTTATCCTCTTCTTTTTTGCTATCGTTCTCTGAATAAGTTTTATGAGTTCCACCATGGGCACGATAAGCACCGCAAGTCCCATTGCGACCGCATATTCCGCGAGCGAGATCGAGGCAAACCCGAACGCCTTTGAAAGGAACGGCACATAGATAACGAGCGTCGTGCATACGAGCGAAGCCGCCGTGGACGCCCAGATAAATTTGTTGTGATCCATGCGAAAGACAGATCGGTGGCGCGATCGCATGTTGAACGAGTGGAAGATCTCCGCCATGGAAAGCGCGAGAAACGCCATGGTCATGCCGTCGACGGAGTTCGCTATCTCCCACCTACCCGACTCCATATAATGCCCGACAAAATAAGCCGCTATGGTTATCGCCGTGACGAGCACGCCTTGCAATATCACGTCGAACAACATTCCGCCCGCAAAGATCCCGTCCTTGCTGTTGCGCGGCGGGCGGGACATAATGTCCTCCTCGGCGTTTTCCATTCCGAGCGCGAGCGCGGGAAAGCAGTCGGTGATGAGGTTTATCCAAAGCAAATGAACGGGTTGCAAAATGGTAAAGCCGAGGATCATCGCCGTAAATATCGAAAGCACTTCGGACAGATTGGACGCCAACAAAAACTGAATGGATTTGCGGATATTGTCGTATATCCTACGTCCCTCTTCCGCCGCCGCGACGATCGTCGCAAAGTTGTCGTCGGCAAGCACCATATCCGCGACGTTTTTCGTCACGTCGGTGCCCGTTATTCCCATGCCTATGCCTATATCGGCGTTTTTTATGGACGGAGCGTCATTTACGCCGTCGCCCGTCATAGCGGTGACCATTCCTTTGCGCTTCCAAGCCTTTACTATACGCACCTTGTGTTCGGGCTGAACGCGGGCATACACCGAATAAAGTTCCACTTTGTCCGAAAGCTGTTCGTCGCTCATCTCGTCGAGCATAGCGCCCGTTATCGCTTCCTTTTCGCTCTCGATAATACCGAGTTCTTTCGCGATAGCCACTGCCGTATCGAGGTGGTCGCCCGTTATCATAACGGTGCGTATGCCCGCCCTTTTGCACTCCTCTATCGCGCCTATGACCTCGGGGCGAATGGGGTCGATCATGCCCGCAAGCCCTATAAAGCACATATCGCGTTCGAGGTAAGTCGCGTCGCACATGGGCATTTCGTTGTGTATCCTGTATGCGCACGCGAGCACACGGAGCGCCTTTTGCGCCATGCGTCTGTTTTCGGCAAGGATCTCGGCTTTCATCGCGGACGTGAGTTTGACTTGCTTGCCGCCCATGAATATATATTCGCACCTTTTGATTATTTCGTCGGGCGCGCCCTTTGTGAACTGTATCGTTCTTCCGCTGTCGGAGTGAACGGTGCTCATCATCTTGCGCGAAGAGTCGAACGGCGCCTCTCCTATACGCGGATAAGCCGCCTTTATCCTGTTTTTGTCATAGCCCTCTTTGGCGGCGAAATCGACGAGCGCACATTCGGTAGGTTCGCCCTCCGCCTTGCCCGACACGAGTTCGGCGTCGGAGCAGAGCGCCATTGCCGTGCAAAGCATCTCTTTATCGCCCGAAGATTCGACCACCGTCATCTTGTTTTGCGTGAGCGTGCCCGTCTTGTCCGAACAAATGACCTGCGTACAGCCGAGAGTTTCGACCGCCGTGAGTTTTCGTATGACCGCGTTGCGCTTGCTCATGTTGGTAACGCCTATACTCAGCACTATCGTAAAGACAGCCGCAAGCCCCTCGGGGATAGCCGCCACGGCGAGCGAAACAGCCACCATGAACGTGTCGAGCGTGGAACCGACGGTGATATTGGGATATGTACGAACGAGATCGATGACGAAAATCGCGACACATATGCCTATTACGAGCAAACTCAACAATTTACTGAGCTGAGTAAGTTTCTTTTGAAGGGGCGTTTCGCTTTCCTTTGCGCGATTGAGCGCGTCGGCTATCTTGCCCATTTCGGTACGCATGCCCGTTTCGGTAACGACGGCTTTGCCCCTGCCGTAAACGACAGTACTGCCCATATACATCATGTTTTTTCGGTCGCCGAGCGGGACCTTTTCGGCTTGTATCCTATCGACGATCTTGCTCACGGGCACCGATTCGCCCGTAAGCGCCGCTTCCTCGATTTTCAGTCCCGCGCTTTCGATAATTCGTCCGTCGGCGGGAACGCTGTCGCCCGCTTCGAGAATAACTATGTCGCCGGGAACTATATCCTCGCTCTTTATGACGATCTGCTTGCCGTCGCGCACGACTTTGCTCGTAGCCGCGGTCATCTCTTTGAGCGCGGCGATAGCTTTCTCCGCCTTATTTTCCTGCACCACTCCCAAAATGGCATTTATTATGACGACCGCCATAATGATCAAGACGTCGGCGAAAGATTCGCCCGAATAGAAAGCCGTCAGACCCGATATGACCGCCGCGACGATGAGTATTATTATCATGGGATTGGCAAGTTCGAGCAAAAATCTCACTATAAGCGACTTCTTTTTCGGTTCGACCAGCTTATTTTTGCCAAGCTGCGCTTCGCGTACGACGGCGTCGGGACCCGAAAGTCCATTCTCGTTTGCGTTTTGTTCCCGCAAAACTTCCGAAACGGTCTTATTGAAATGCATTTGTTTCCCTCCATACAAAAAACTCATATACCAAAGGCATATGAGTCTTATTCTTTAAAGATAAACCGGGTTTTCGCCGAGATGACGACTTATCTCACAAGTGTGGAATTACTCCCTCATTTATACCTACATTATATCAATAAAAATATATGCTGTCAAGGGATTTTTTATACGCGACCGTAAATTTACGAAAAAAATGACCGTCCCTCGCGGAACGGCCGAAGTTTGCGGTCACTTATAAAATTATTTAAATTTCGGAGTGGAGTCGGGAACATTTACCCATATATCTCCACTATCGCCGTTTAAAGTATCGGCGAGATAATACATCTCTTCTATGCTGTCATATACGGTGAGCCCCAATTCACCGATAGAGTGATCTCCTTCTATAACATCCGTAGCAAAAGTTTTTTCACGATGCAAACAATGAGAATTGACGACCGTTGCATCCGCCTCAATGTATCCGATAAATGCACCTACTATCGGCTCGTCCGTCTGTGCATTATGAGAGCGCACTATTCCCTTTACATCGCCCGCATAATAACAATTATTGATTTGAGATGATCTGATAAGGCCGAATATAAAACCGCCTACAAGAGTTCTGCCGTTTTGGGGATCGGTATTCGTCAACTCCACATTGCTTACGGAATAACAATTATTCAAAGTTCCGTATGCAAACAGAAATGCAAAACCGCCGCCATGTAACAAGGCAGTTACTTGCCCCGTAGAACAACATTTCTCCAAATCCAACCGATATGACTGATATATAAAACCCGCAGCTTCGCCATCGCCCGTGCCTGCTACGGATCCGTTTGCACTGCAACCCGAAATTAAAATGTTGCTCTTCGTTTCATTTTTATATGCATAGACTTCGGCGCAAAAGCCTGCGGCATTATGACCGACAACATTTCCGTAAGCATGACAATCCGTAATTTCCGAAATTTTATCGGCTGCGTTAGTGTTGTAAAACTTACTTATAAAACCCCCTACGGATCCGCTTGCCGTTACATCGTTTTTTGCGTAGCATTTCTCGATATTTACGGGTGAATTTTTAAACATATTCAATTCATAAATAAAGCCTCCTGCACCGCCCTTATTTGAAACAATATTGCCTTGCGCCGTACATTCGGAAATAAGTATAGATACATTTTCTTTTTCGGCATGATCGTATATTCTCCCTATAAATCCTCCGCAAAACACATTGGAGAACGCGGTTATTTCCACGTCTGTCGAACAACTGCATATTTTTTGAGAAGATATTGTCACATCGCAACTACCGATCAGCCCACCTATGATCATATCGGCATTTTCTTCGCTTGAATGGCTTTTTATGGTTCCGTTTGCAACACAATTTGTAATAGATAAGCTATTACTTTCTCCTATAAGACCTCCCAAAATAAAATTTTGTCCGACTTTTTTTTCTTTCTCTCCGATATTGACATTTATATCGGTTTCGCAATTATCGATCTTTCCGAATTCGGAGCATCCTACCAGTCCGCCAATCGACGTATTGCGTCGTTGAAATTCTCCGATCGTTATATCGACCTCGACTTTCATATCATGAATAAAGCCCGAGTTGATTCCCGCTAACGCTCCCAATGCAAACACTTCGTATTCTGCGCCTTGACCATTAACTATGATATTGACCTTTTCCAACTTAAAATTGCCGACTTCGGCGCCCTCGCCTATGTACCCGAACAAAGAGGGATATTCACTGTCGCTGTTTATGGTGAGATTTTTTATGCTTTTGCCGTCGCCGTCGAATTTGCCCGTAAACTTTTTGTCGTTATCGAATATGGGCTCATGCTTTTCTCTGCTCAGATCCAGATCGTTTTTCAGTTTATAGCTTGCGGTTGGATATAGCCTCATATCAATAAGGTGTTTGTATTCGCTTATAACATACGGATCTTCCGTCGTGCCTTTGCCGCTTTCAAAGCAAAATTCGAACTCCGCCGTTACTTCCTTGTCCTCGGTTATGTTTGTATCGTGGCGTTCCGCCTCTTCTTTGCCGTCCGACCACTTCTTGAATTTGTAACCGCTGTTTGCAACTGCCGTTACCGAGCTTGCGTCAGAACCTTTTTCCACCTCTTGCGTAGCTTCGCCCTGTATGTATCCGCCCTCGCTTGCTTTATACGTTACCGTATATTTTTCCGTAGGTTGCGGCAAAAGTTCGAACTCCGCCGTTACTTCCTTGTCCTCGGTTATGTTTGTGTCGTGGCGTTCCGCCTCTTCTTTGCCGTCCGACCACTTCTTGAATTTGTAACCGCTGTTTGCAACTGCCGTTACCGCGCTTGCGTCAGAACCTTTTTCCACTTCTTGCGTAGCTTCGCCCTGTATGTATCCGCCCTCGCTTGCATTATACGTTACCGTATATTTTTCCGTAGGTTGCGATACGCATGCCGCAAATGCCACCGTTACCGTAAGAATCATTACCGTGATAAATACAATTTTCTTAAAAACAGTACTCATTTTGAGCTCCTTTGCCATTTATGGCGTAAAATGTATTTTATTTGTGCATTTATGATTTTATTATAGCATTAAAAGCTACAAAATCATAGATTTTGTGGGCTATTGCCCTATTTTGCTCATCTACTTCGCAGAAATGCCCTTGCAAGCAAGCATTTCTGCTTGTATTGTAACACTATTCACAAATTTTGTCAATACAAATCATAATCAACCACCTCCTCGTATCCCTCTATATTAAAGACAATTCTAAAAGGCATTTTGTGACATAAATTTTAAAAAAATTTTTTGGGCACGGCAAACAGAGAAATCGGAGCATATTTATATGTTTTCCTCTCATTTAAAATTTGACAAAATGTTTTATTTGTTATATAATACATTACAGAATGACAAGACTTGGAGGTATTATGTCTAAACAACAACTTATGACGGGCAACGAAGCTGTTGCGCGCGGCGTTTACGAAGCCGGCGTTCGCTTTGCTGCCGCATATCCCGGCACCCCGAGCACGGAGATCCTCGAAAATATCGCTACGCATAAGGAAATTTCCGCGCAATGGTCGCCCAATGAAAAAGTCGCTTTGGAAGCCGCTTACGGCGCTTCGCTCGGCGGAGCGCGCAGCTTTGCAAGCATGAAACACGTCGGCTTGAACGTTGCAGCGGATCCGTTCTTTACCATTGCCTATACCGGCGGAAATGCCGGCCTTGTAGTGGTCACCGCCGACGAACCGGGACAACATTCTTCTCAGAACGAACAGGACAACCGCAATTATGCGCGTCACGCAAAAGTTCCGATGCTCGAACCGTCCGATTCGGCAGAGTGCAAAGCCATGACCAAGTTCGCCTTTGAAATGAGCGAAAAGTACGAAACACCCGTGCTTATAAGGCTTACGACGAGAGTTTGCCATTCCAAGAGCCTTGTCGAGCTCGAACCGAGGCAGGAAAGAGAGATCGTTCCTTATGTTAAGAACGCCTCCAAATACGTTTGCGTTCCCGCCAACGCGAGAATAAGAAGAGCCGAAGTGGAAAAAAGGCTCGATCTGCTCAAAAAATATTCGAGCAACTGCGAATGGAACTACATAGAGGATAACGGCAAAGACGTGGGCGTTATCGCAAGCGGAATGGCGTTCAATTACGCCAAGGAAGTTTTCGGGAATGACGTCAACTATCTTAAAATAGGTTTCAGCTTTCCCCTGCCGTCCGAACTTACGGAAAAGTTCCTCGAAGGGCTCAAAAAGGTATATGTCATCGAAGAAAACGATGAGTTTATCGAGGACGCCGTCAAAGCGCTCGGTTTCAAAGATATTTGCTACGGAAAGTTCACGCCCGACGGCAAGAGATTTTTCCCCGCGTTCGGCGAACTCACTTCGGACGTTGTTCGCAAGGTAGTTACGGGCAAGGAAGCTACTCCGCCCGCTTACGACCGCAGCAAGGTCATCGGTCGTCCCCCCGCTCTTTGCGCAGGTTGCCCGCACAGAGGATTCTTCTATGAACTCGGAAAACGCAAGGACTTCGTTGTTTCGGGCGACATAGGCTGTTATACCCTCGGTTTTGCCTCGCCGTACAACGCCATGGACTTCAACTGCTGCATGGGCGCGTCGATAAGCGGCGCCAACGGCATGCAAAAAGTGTTGAATATGGTGGAGGGCAACAAGCGACGCGTCGTCGGCGTTCTCGGCGATTCGACGTTCTTCCACAGCGGCATGACTTCGCTCCTCGACGTTGTTTACAACAAAGGCAACTGCATAACCGTTATACTCGACAATCGTATCACGGGCATGACAGGGCATCAGCAAAACCCCGGTACGGGTTTCACCGCACAGGGCGAACCTACCGAAATGGTGGATATAGAGGGGATCGTCAAGGCGCTCGGCATAAAGAACATAAGGGTCATCGATCCCAACGACCTCAAACTCGTGCGCGAAACGTTCGACTGGGCGGCGTCGCTCGATGAGCCGAGCGTTATCATCACGCGCTATCCGTGCGTACTCAAAAAGATGAGCGTTTACGACAAGAACGAATGGCCTGACGTTTATTCGACCAAGTGCGAGGTAAACGCCGACAAATGTATCGGTTGCAAGGCTTGCCTTAAAAGCGGCTGCCCCGCTATATCGATAAAGGACAAAAAAGCGGTCATCGACAAAACCATGTGCGTCGGTTGCACGGTCTGCAAGCAGATCTGCCCCAAATCGGCTATCAATTAAGGAGGTAAAGTATGACTAAAAATATTCTTCTCGTGGGCGTAGGCGGTCAGGGTACCATTCTTGCAAGCAAGATCCTCACTCTCGGACTTCAAAAAGCCAATTACGACGTTAAAATGAGCGAGATACACGGCATGAGCCAACGCGGCGGATCCGTCACTTCTCATATAAGATATTCGGAGGATAAGGTCTACTCCCCCGTTATCGAACTCGGTCAGGCGGACATTATCGTCGCCTTTGAAAAAATGGAGGCGCTTCGTTACCTCGACTATCTCCGTAAGGGCGGCAAGGTATTCGTAAACGACTTCGAAATACCCGGTATACCCATTACTTCGGGTCAGGTCGAATATCCCGAGGGAATACTCGACGAACTCAGACGCTTTGCCGACACGACCGTCATCGAGGCGGAAAAGGAAGCCGAAAAGATAGGAAGTCCCAAGGTAATGAATATGATCTTGCTCGGGACCATAATCGGTTCGATGGAACTTACTCATATAGATTGGGACGCCATTCTTACCGAAAACGTAAAACCGCAGTTTATCGAACTCAACAAGGCGGCTATCCGTCGCGGCATAGAACTTGCCAAGTGATAAAATGATATATTAAGTTTGACTATATGCAAAGGCTCTCGGAAATTCATATCCGAGAGCCTTTTTACTTTATAATTCTTTTTGTAAGCTACGTTTTCAATTCCTTATCGCGCTTTTGATTATAAGGTACACCGCAAAGCCGACCAAAAGCACCGCGCCCAATATCCAGCGTATCTTGCGCGCCTTTTTTTCGTCCATGGGTTTATATTTGTCGTCGTCGCGTTTGAGATAATGACCGCAATTGACGCAGGTGTCTATGGTGGTAGGCATTTCTTCTCCGCAATGCGGGCATTTGACGGTGTTCGGCTGCCCCTCTATCGGTTTGTACGGCCCGACAAGCAGGTCGGGATCGTTGCGGTCGGTCTTGGAATCGAACTTTTCCCGATACGTTATCCTTTGAGGACCATTGCCGTTGTTTGCGTTGTTATTGTCTTTTTGCTCCATATCAAAGCTCCTTGTCGAGGATCTCGGGCACTTGCAGGGCTATCTTTTTTAGCGCGCCCTCCTTGAAAGGCGATACAAGTCCCGCTCTTTCGCAAAGTTTGCCGAACGGGATCGTGCCGCCCGCTCTGCAAAAATCGAGATAGCGACTAAGCGCGTCGCCGTAATTTTCCCGAGAAGCGATCAAAAATCCGAGAGCTACGGTTTGAGCCAAGCAATAGTCTATATAATAGAAAGGCGTTTCGAATATGTGCATCTGATATTGCCAGCGCGTTCCCTCTTCGAGGTACGGGATCCCGTCAAAGTCGAGATATGGTCTGTATTTCTTTTCGAGTTTGAGATATTCTTCGTTGCGTTGCTTAGGCGTGAGTTCGGGCCTTGAATATACGATATGCTGAAATTCGTCCACGATCGAACCGTACGGGATAAAGCTGAGCGCGGAAAGCAGATGTTTGTATCTGTACTTGCTCGCGTCCTTTCCGAAAAATCTGTCCATTTGCGGCCAGGACAAAAATTCCATGCTCATGGAATGTGTTTCCGCCGTTTCCATTCCGCCTACGCCAAGTTCCTTGTCGCCGAACTTCATCGCCATGTCCATGGCAAGCGCATGTCCGAATTCGTGCGTTATAACGTCGATGTCATCGGACGAACCGTTGAAGTTCGCAAGAATGAACGTCTGCTTGTAATTGTCGAAGTTCGTGCAATATCCGCCGCCCCATTTGCCCTTTCTGGCGTCTACGTCAAACGCCTCGGCGTCGAGCATGGACTTCATGAACTTGCCTATTTCGGGCGACATTTCGTCATACATGAGTTGCGCCTGCCTGAATATCTCGTCCTTAGATATGATAGGCTTTGGCTCGCCGTCGGTGAAACATACGGCGTCGTCGTAAAACATATATTTGTCTATGCCCAGCTTTTCGGCAAGACGTTTCTTTATTTGGGTAACTACGGGCACGAGGTCGGTAAGAACGCTGCTGCGGAATCGCTCCACCATCTCTCTGTCATAGTCCATTCGTTCCATATTTAGATAGCCGAGTTCGACATAGCTTTTGTATCCCAGCTTTTTCGCCATGCGATCGCGCACCTTGACAAGATCGTCGAATATCTTGTCGAGTTCCGCGGAATGTTTTCCGAGCCCTCTTCCGAGCGCCTCGCAAGCGGTCCTGCGCACATTGCGGTCGCTTTCGGCAAGATAGCCTTTGAGTTCCGCAAGCGTCATCTCCTTTCCGTCATATTCAAAAGTCATTTCGGACATGAGTTTGCTGTACATGGTAACGTATTCCGCTTCCTTTTGCTTGTCCTCCACTATCCTCGGATCCGAGGCGGCAGCAAGGATCTCGTACTTTTTCAGTACGAGCGGCGAAACGACTTTTTTGACTTCGTCGATGAATTTGCTTTTCAGCATCGCCTTGCCGAAATCGTTTACAAGTTCGGTAACGAGCGGCGAAATATTGTCATAGTATTCGCGCTCCTTGTCGTAAAATTCGTCGAACGAGTTCAATGTAAATCTCATGTTGGCAAGCGCGCCCATGGTATTGAATTGGCTCAGCGCTTCGACCATTTTATCGTGCGCCTTCAACACGTCCGAAACGGACGTTGCGTTTTCGACCTCTTGGGTACTGCTCTTTATGGCGGCTTCCGCTTCCTCTATCGTATACCTTTTATATGGTAGATCCTTAACTTTCATTATATACCTCCGTGTAAAATTATACCATTACAAAAGGTTTAAGTCAAGGGTAATACGGTGAAAATGTTTTGCAAAAGCCAAAAGAAAGCAACGGGGTCGCCGTTGCTTTATAATTATCTTCCTTTATGTCCGATTTTGACAAAATTGCCGACCAAACTATTCGCCTTTTGCCTTGTCGTTACCGAGCAAACTTTCGAGCAATGCGAACATGGCGTCTATATCGATAGGTTTGGCAAGATGTCCGTTCATGCCCGCGGCGAAAGCGTTTGCCTTGTCCTCTTGAAAGGCGTTTGCCGTCATGGCGATGATAGGTATCTCGGCAAGCGCTTTGTTTTTGAGCGAGCGTATGTATCTCGACGCTTCGTATCCGTCCATTATAGGCATCTGCACGTCCATAAGAACGATGTCGAAATGCCCCGCTTTTGAATTTTCGAGCATTTCGCAAGCGACTTTGCCGTTTTCAGCCGATTCGACCTCAAAACCGGATTCCGTAAGAATGTCCTCGGCGATCTCGCGATTGAGTTCGTTGTCCTCGACCAAAAGAATACGCTTGCCCACGAATCTGTTTTCCCTTTGCGTCGGTTCGGACACGACAGTCGCCTTGCCCAAATTCTTTTCGAGGGCGCGGTGAAGATCGGAGGCAAACAGCGGTTTGCTGACAAAGCCCGTCACGCCCGCCTCTCGCGCTTCCTGCTCTATGTCCGCCCAATCGTATGCCGACATCAAAATTATGGGAGAATCGTCACCTATTATCGAACGGATCTGTTTTACCGTGGCAATGCCGTCCATGTCGGGCATTGCCCAATCGATGATATACACTTCAAACGGGTGTTCGAGTTCGATAGCTTCTCGGGTGCGGACTATCGCCTCTTGCCCCGTGACAGTCCATTCGACGTGCATACCTATCCTGCGCAACATCTTGGATACGCTTTGGCACGACACAAGGTCGTCGTCGACTACGAGCGCGTAAAGACCGTGCAATTCGGCAAGCGACGTTTCCTCGGGCTCGTCGGCGGCAAATCTCAGTTCGAGCGCGACGACAAATTCCGTGCCTTTGCCCTGTTCGCTCTCCACGGTGATAACGCCGTTCATCATGTCAACTATGTTCTTGGTGATAGCCATGCCGAGCCCAGTTCCCTGTATGCCGCTCACCGTCGAATTGCGCTCGCGCGTAAACGGGTCGAACACCGTTTTGACAAATTCGGGGCTCATTCCTATGCCCGTATCGGCGACGCTGAACTCATACAAACCGTATCCCTCTTTTTCGGCCGGCTTTTGAGTGACTTTGATAGATACGGATCCGCCGCTTTTGGTAAACTTTATGGCGTTGGACGTCAGATTCAAAAGGATCTGGTTGAGGCGGAGTTTGTCGCAATAGACCTCTTCGCGCGTCACGTCCACTGTGTCGATGAACAGTTCGAGATGCTTTGAATGGATATCCGACTGAATGATATTGCGAAGCCCCTGCAAGATATCCGCAAGGTTTTCGGGTCGTTCCTCAATATGTACCTTGCCCGATTCTATCCTGCTCATGTCGAGCACGTCGTTTATGAGCGAAAGCAGATGATTGGAGGCTTGCGAGATCTTTGACAAATAGTCGAGCGCGCGTTCCTTGTTGTCGATGTGCGCGGTGGCAAGCGCGGTAAATCCGATAATGGCGTTCATGGGCGTGCGTATATCGTGCGACATGTTGTTGAGGAAAGTGGTCTTGGAACGGTTGGCGGCGTCCGCGGCGTGCAAGGCGGCGTAAAGTTCTTCCGTCTGCGCTTGGAGTTTGCTTGTAGCTTCCGTCACCTTTCTTTGCAACTTGCGTTGGTTCAACGTCCTTATTACGAGCATTGCGACGACAAAAAGCAGTACGAGCACAGCCGCGACGATAAGTCCTATATAAACGGGGTTGCGACGCAGAAATGTGCCAAGTCCGCTGTCGAAAGCGGGTCGGAACTTTGTCACCTGCCCCGTGACGATCGACGAAACGGCGCCGCGGTCGAGCCCCGCCACACACTTATTGAGAATGGAGAGCAGCAAATGCCCGTCGTTTATGCTGCTCACGCCTATCGTGTAAGCGGACGACGTTTCGCCTATCAGTTCGGAAGCGATCACGCCTTTATCGTCTTGCCAAATGTACAATTCGGCGACATACGAGAGCGTGATAGTTGCGTCGCACTCGCCTTTTTTGACCGCATTTACGCTTTTTGCGAGGGAATCGTATTCTTTCGTCGTAATGTTTTCGTTTGAATTTTTGGATATATAATCGTTGAACGGACCATCGTTATAACTCATTATTGCGAACTTTTTGGGATCGCCCTTTAAGTTTCTTCTCTTTATCATGGTGTGCGTCGTCGTATAGTAAGTGTCGGTGATCTTGTATCCGCTCTTTTCCGCAAGATACATATCGTCGTCGAAATCGAGCACAATGTCGGCATTCCCCTTTTCGCGCTGCGAATAATATTCGGAGTGGTTTTGCACGGGAACATATTTATAAGGGATATCGACGCTTTCCGTCATCTTTTCGAAGAGCGACGGAAGTATCCCGTGGGCTTCTCCGTCCTCAAAATAGGAATACGGTTTCATATCGGGATTTACGAGCACTTTCAGTTCGGTTTGGGAGGACGCAAGGGATTCGAGATAGCCGCGTTCCTCGGGACTTATTACGATATTCCCGCTCGTATCGGTGGAATAATATTTATCGTGAAGTACGGTTCGCCAATCAGGTTCGGAAAGATCGAGCTTTTCGATAGCGGCGTCGATCTCCTCCATAAGTTCGACGTTGTCTTTGTTGACGCAAACGTAAAACGGTTGCGGCGACAGAGATTCGATGAGCCATTCGTTTTGCATGGCGCGAAGGCTACCCGTGACTATGCCGTCCACTTCGCCGCTTTGCAGGGCGGCGATAAGTTCGGGCTCCGTTTCGAAATCTTCCATATATTCGCAGGCAAAGCCCTTTTCGTCGGCAAAATCCTTGAACACGGTGTTCTTGGAATTTTCTTTGAGCATGCCTATCTTTAATCCGTCGTATGTAGCGTAATTATCCTTGACTACGCTGCTGTTGCCCGCTTTCACCGTGAAAACAGTGGAGTTTGTGCCTATATCTCGCTCGGAAAACAGGAATTTTTCCCTGCGCTCGGGCGTGTCCGAAACGGAAGTCACTATATCCAACTCGCCCCTATAAAGCATATCAAGGCAATCGGAATACGACTTTTCGTAAGCGTCGTATGTATATGTCCAATCGGTAAACCTCGCAATGAGCTGCAAAAATTCATAGCCGTAACCGTCGCGCTTTCCGTTTTCGTCGCGCATATGATATCCATGGAACGCAAAATAGCCCACCCTTATCGGCGATCCGCTTGCATGCACGGTCGACGCTACGGGGATAATGGGTATTATCAACAGACATATCAATAATGCGATAAGAAAATGTTTCGGTTTCATAATTGTTCCTTATGCGTTTTTCCGACGCGGATATCCGTAACGGGACGATATTTATCTTCCCGAAGCACTTCGGTGACGGTATTATATTCATTATAACATATTTATATAACGTCGTCAACGACTTAAAGCCGATTTGGGCGACCATTGACGCCATTTCCGCGTGCATTTTTCGCCTTGATAAGCGAAATCGCCTTATTTTCGCTCCGTAAAACACTTGCTTAACGGGCGCCGCAAATAAGCAGGATAGGTACCTGTATGGCAAAAACGGCGTATAGAACAAAAAGAAAAGCAACGAACTTAACATTCCGTTGCTTCTTTTATTATAG
>CANQFK010000020.1 GCA_947598585.1 uncultured Clostridia bacterium | reverse complement strand
TTGGGACAAATTCTATAGCAACAAATATTTTGCAAAAGATCTGTCGTCTTTCAATTGCCTGGACGAAACGGCATACGGCCACGATGAAAGCGCAACGCTTGTTCCCCTTTGCACGGATTTTTCAAGTTGGGCAAAAAGAGATCTCGGCTCGACCTTCGAACAATACACTCCCGACGACAGACCCGGCAAGCCGTCAAACGCAAAAATCAAATTTGAAAACGGAAAATTGAGCCTGTCTTGGAACAGATCCGAGGGCGACGTTTGGCATTACAACATTTATAAAGTCGGCGAGGGCGAAGAGACGAGTTATCGCAACTTGCAGGCGCAAACAAAAACCACTTCATTTGACTTTGCCCCCGAAGAACAAGGCGTGTTCTGCATCGTCATTCAGCCGGAAAGCAACATGGGCATATTCGGCGAAACATTGAAGATCAAAATCTCGCTGAAATAAACAAAATATGACGAAAATTCAGAGCAAAAAACAACTCGCTTGAACCAAAAGAGTTCAAACGAGTTGCACTTGGCGGAGAGAGCGGGATTTGAACCCGCGGTACCCGTAAGGGTACGCACGCTTTCCAAGCGTGTGCCTTCGACCGCTCAACCATCTCTCCACGTCGAAAACAACATTAAATATTTAGCGCAAAACGGCGCGCGTTCGGCACAATTGTATTCAAAAGCCGATCGCAAGTCGTATTCTAACACAAAAGAGGCAAAAAAGCAACTGTTTTTAAACTGTTTCGAGAATAATTAAAGAGTTTTTTCGAAGCGCATAGCATGATGTGCGGAAAAGAACAAGGTTGCAAACACAAAAAGGCGCAGATTTAAAAAAAGCGGTGAAGGGGCGCGAATGAAAAGACTAACGAAGTAATGCACATTAGAAATCATGGAGAGCAAATATAAATCGGCGTTTTCGGTTGGCTGTAACGTGAGAGTTTAAGTGCAAAAGCATGATGTGCGGAAAAGAACAAAGTAGCAAACACAAAAAGACGCAGAATTAAAAGGGGGACCACGCGTACGCATGCCTGAAAAAATATGAAAAACCGTTCGCGCGGTATTGCCCACGAAAATCGCGGCGATATCCTTGGGAACAACCTTAAAAATTATAGAGGGTCTGCGGTATTGCCCTATGATCCATGCGACATTGCCATACATTACGGAAAAAACGCGTAGGCGGTGCTCATTATAATCATTAAGAGGATGTGTGCGGCAGTTCAGAAAAATTATACGGAAAGGGGCGTGACGTTGCCATATACATTAAAGAAAAACCGCGTAGGAGTTGTCCATTGAGATCATGAAGAACGCCTGCGCGGTGCTCCTTTATGCGGAGAAGTTTATCAATTATTTAGAGAAGTTAATCGGAGTTTTCGTTCGGCGGGGCGGATGTATCCGATTTTTTGTTGCCGTAAAGTTCCGTTTTGTCGGTGAGGCGTTTGAGCCCGAGCGGATACAGCAGCAAATATGCGACGACTACCGAAATGACGACTTGCAATGAGTTGCGCCATAAGCTGGTAAGCGCGGAAGCAAGCTGAGCGGTGGCGTCGCCTTTGGTCCCATACCAACCGAGCGATTTTGCCATAAAGTAGCCGCCCATCATAATGAGCCCGCCTATGACCATGTACAGACATTGAACGGCGATCGTCGCCTTATTGTTCTTTTTCGGCAGGCAAAAGCGTATCAAAAGACCTGCGACAAGCCCCTCGGCGCCGTGAAACAGCAGCGAAAAGAGCATTGTGGCGGGATAAAGATACAGATCGGCGAGCATCGTGCCTATGCCGCCCGCGATCATGGCGGCGATCGGATCCATAATGACCGCGGTCATAAAGATCACTGTGTCGGACAGATTGGTATATCCGCCGCCCACGGAGGGGATCTGGATCACGATAGTGGCGACGGCGGTAAGCGCGGTCATAAGCGCGGTGTACACCAGCCATTTGGTCTTGTTCCTGATTTTCATAATAACTCCTTTTTTGGGCGAAAAAAATCCTTTTCGCGCGAAAAGGAAACCAAACACGCAAGACAAAAACGTCTTGCTTATATAGTTTTCTTTCCCATTCAGACTTTACTGGCGGTTGCGGGATCTCACCGCATCGGCTGTTGGGGCTGTTGGACTCGTCTTACAAAAAAGCATTACCACCGGTATGGAATTGCACCATGCCCAAAGAAAATAAATTTGTACCTATATGATAGCACACGAAATCGCACTTGTCAATAAGCGAATTTGTCTTTTGGATAAAAAATCTTTAACCTTTTTATCATGGACGACGTTCCGCGTCAGTTGTCGCGATCTATAACTTTACGCAGTCTTTTTGTGAGCAAAGTCGCAAGGGCGATCTTGGCGGCGTCGGGCAGGAGATAGGGGAAAACGCACAAAGTCAACGCCGACCATATCCCCATAGTTCCGCTCGTTTTGGCGTAAACGATCATGAACCACGCCGTTCCGAACGCGTAGCATACGAGAAGTCCTATCGCCATGGCAACGGGCAAGAACCAAGCGCGTTTGATGCAGATACGCTCGAAAGCCCACATTACTATGGCGGTAAATATAAATCCTATTATGTATCCGCCCGTCGCGCCCAAAAGCGTGCCTATTCCGCTTTTGAAGTTGGCGAACACGGGAACGCCTATAAGTCCGAGCAGAAGATAGATCGCGACCGATGCCGTGCCTCGCTTTCCGCCCAGCAAGCTCACCGTCAGAAAGACACCGAACGTTTGAAGGGTAAACGGGATAACGGTGGGTATAGATATCCACGAACATACGGCGATTATCATGGCGAACATCGCTATGTATACAATGTCTTTTGTCCTGCTTTTGGTCATATATTCTCCTCGATCTTTACGCTTATTTCGCCCGAAGAAAGGTGTTCGACCGAGCCGTTCCCGTATTCTACTATAAGTCGGCATTTGTCGTCTATGCCTGTCGCAACCGCTTGGACAGCCTCATCGTTTCTCAGCACAAGGACCTTTTTTCCGATGACCATGCTGCGCGCGCGATATTTGTCCACATAGTTTTTTCGTGAGAAATAATATTCGGAAAAACGGTTGAGGATCTCCGCCGCAAGTCGATTTTTCCCATCACAGGTCGACAAATGAACGCAGCCGACTATATCTTTGAGTTCGGGAGGAAAGCCGCCCTCGGGCTCCGATACATTGACGCCGATGCCGAGCACGGCGTGATCGATACAGTCGCTTTCAAGCGAAAAAGCCGCTTCGGTCAATATCCCGCAAACCTTTTTTCCGCCCGAAAACACGTCGTTCACCCATTTTATCTCTGCTTTGTCGTCGGAGAGCGATTCGATCGCTTCGCAGACGGCGACGGCGGCGATCGTGGTTATCTTCACGGCGTCGGAGGCGGCGAGATCGGTCGGTCTTAAAAGGACGCTCATATATAGTCCGCTCCCCGGCGGAGAATAAAAACTTCGTCCTTTGCGACCTTTGCCGTCCGTTTGCGACGCCGCTATCACGACATAACCCTCTTTTTCGCCGCAATCAGCCTTTTCGCGCGCATAGGTGTTTGTGGAAGTCAGCGTCGGAAAGACCTCTATGCGAAAGTTGCTGCAATTTTCATTGAGGTATTTTTTTACGCCGACGGCAGATATTATATCCGAACTTACCGATAAACAATACCCTTTGTTTCTCAGCGCGACAATGTCATGCCCGTCGTTTTCGAGCGCTCGTACGGCTTTCCATACGGCGGTCCTGGTCAAATTCAGCTTTGCGGCTATCTCTTCGCCCGATAAAAACTCTCCTCTGCGCTTTTCGAGCAGCGAGAGGATAGATCCTTTTGTGTCCATGTCGACCTCCTTGTGACATTGTAGCATAAGCGGCGGCGATTGTCAACCATGATCGGCAGATAGGTTGACAATAATTCCGAATGTGTTTTATTTACGGGATAATTACATTTTTTTTACAAAAAGGTATTGCATATTCAATGATTTTATGGTAAAATAGAACGATGACAAACGAGGAATACGAATATTTATTTCATCAGGGAACTTTGTACGACGCATATGATTTTATGGGTTGTATTTGGAGTGAGAAAAATTCGGTATTTCGGGTATGGGCTCCGTCGGCGAGCAGAGTGTGCCTGATAGGCGACTTCAACGGTTGGAACGAATGGGACCTCAAAAGGATAACGGCTAACGGAATATGGGAAATATCCGTGGACGGCGTAAAAAAAGGTCAGGAATATAAATTCGTTATCTATTCGGGGGCGGGCAAGCATTACAAGTCCGATCCTTACGCTAAGCAGACAAATACAAGGGAATTTACCAACAGCATAGTTTCGGTGCATGACTTTACCTGGACGGACGAAAAATATCTGGCTAAGCGCAACAAACGCGACCTGTTTTCATCGCCCATGAACATTTACGAGGCGCACATAGGCTCCTGGAAGAAAGGGCTTTCGTACAGGCAATTCGCAGACGCCGCCGCGCCGTACTTAAAAGATATGGGATTTACTCATGTCGAACTCATGGGCATAAGCGAATACCCCCTCGACGACAGCTGGGGATATCAGGTCACGGGATATTTTTCGCCGACGCGCAGATACGGCGACAACAAGGATTTCGCTTATCTCGTGGACAAATTTCATGAGTTCGATATAGGCGTTATCCTCGATTGGGTGCCCGGGCACTTTCCGCGCAACGACGAGGCGCTCTTCCGCTTCGACGGCGGCGAACTTTACGAAAAGAAAGGCATAATGGGCGAGCATAAGGAATGGGGCACATGTTGTTTCGATTATGCGCGCAACGAAGTGAGGAGTTTTCTCATATCTTCGGCGACCATGTGGATAAAGGAATATCATATCGACGGATTGAGAGTGGACGCCGTCGCGAGCATGTTGTATCTCGACTACGGCAGGTCCGTGTGGGAGCCAAACGAGTACGGCGGCAAGGAGAATATAGCCGCGATAATGTTTTTGCGTCAATTCAATTACGCCGTGCATTTGCAAAAGGGCGCGTTCACCGTTGCCGAAGAGTCGACGGATTGGGCGCACGTCACGGGCACGGAAAACGGCGGGCTGGGCTTCGACTTCAAGTGGAACATGGGTTGGATGCACGACACGCTCGATTATCTTTCCACCGATCCGCTCTTTCGCAGATACGAACACAACAAGATGACGTTTTCGCTCATGTACGCGTTCAACGAGAAGTTCGTTTTGCCCATTTCGCACGACGAATTGGTTTACGGCAAAAGGTCGCTTATAAGCAAGGCGGCGGGCTGCTATGAGCATAAATTCGGCGCGGTAAAGGCGTATCTTGCCATGATGTACGCGCACCCCGGCAAAAAATTGCTGTTTATGGGCTGCGAACTCGGTCAGTTCGACGAGTGGGATTTCAGGGGCGAGATAGGCTGGGGGCTTCTCGGGTACGATACGCACCGACAGCTTCATGAGTATGTAAAGAAGCTATGTAACATATATTGTAAGTATAAACCATTTTTCGCGGACGACAGCTGGAACGGTTTCAATTGGAAAGAGGTCGACGACAGGGATCGCAACGTATTTGTCGTCGAGCGTAGGTTCAAAGGCGAGAGCATTATCGTCGCCGTCAACTTTTCGCCCGTAGGGTACGACAACTATCCCATAAAGACGGACATAAAAAAGTACAAGCCGCTTTTATGCGACAATCTTTACGGCAAAACAACGGAATATCGTTATACGACAGACGGAATGGCAGTGGATCTGTGCGGTTATGACGTTATAATTTTACGAGGGCAGAAGGAGAAAAAATCATGAAGAAGAAAAAGTGCATCGCAATGCTTCTTGCCGGCGGGCAGGGTACAAGGTTGTTTTCGTTGACTTCGAGGGTCGCCAAACCTGCCGTATCTTTCGGCAGCAAATATCGGATAATCGACTTTACGCTCAGCAACTGCTCCAATTCGGGCATAACCACGGTAGGCGTTCTTACTCAATACCAGCCGTTGATATTGAACGAATACATCGGCGGCGGCGAACCGTGGGATCTCGACAGATCGGACGGAGGAGTCCATGTGCTCCCTCCGTATCAGGCAAAAAAGGGTGGCGAATGGTACAAGGGTACGGCAAACGCCATATATCAGAATCTTCATTTTCTCGAACAGTACGACAGCGACCATGTGCTCATACTCAGCGGCGACCACATTTACAAAATGGACTATTCGGATATGCTCCGCGAACACATAAAGACCAAAGCGGATTGCACTATCGCCGTCATCGACGTGCCCGCGGCGGACGCGAGTCGATTCGGGATAATGGACTATGACGAGAACAACCTCATAACTTCGTTTGAGGAAAAACCGCCCGTTCCCAAGAGCAATCATGCGAGCATGGGCGTGTACATCTTCCGCAAGGACGTGCTTATAAACGAACTTATCGAGGACGAAAAGGACGAGAGGAGCAGCAACGACTTCGGTAAGAATATAATCCCCACGATGCTGAAAAAAGGTTACATGCTGTACGCATACGAGTTCGACGGATATTGGAAAGACGTCGGGACCGTAACTTCGCTGTGGGAAGCGAATATGGATCTTCTCGAATCACGATTCGATCTGGGCGACCAGAGTTTTAAGATATATTCCCGAAACGAGGCGCTTCCTCCATGTTTTGTCGGGGAAGAGGGCGAAGTGGTAAATTCGCTCGTCACTTCGGGCTGCGAAATTTACGGGACGGTCATAAATTCGGTACTCAGCGAAAAGGTGACCGTGGCAAAGGGCGCGGTCGTCGAAAACAGCATAATTATGCGCGGCACGATAATAGGCGAAAACGCGAACCTCAGTTACGCCATTGTCGATGAGGACGTCACGATAGGCGACGGCGCGACGATAGGCGACGATAAGTCGAGCAAAAACAGGATCACGCTCATAGGCAGGGACGTGGAGATAGCCAGCGGCGCGCAGGTGGAGAGCGGCAAGATGATAGACAGGGAGGCGGACAATGAATAACAAAGCGCTCGGATTGATCTTCGGAAACGTAAACGAAAAGCAGGTCGGCGAGCTCACCGTGAACAGATCGCTTGCAAGCGTGCCGTTCGGCGGCAGATACAGGCTCATAGACTTTACGCTTTCAAATATGTCCAACAGCGGCATTTACAACGTGGGCGTCATAACGCGAAGCAATTACCAATCGCTCATGCAGCATTTGGGCAGCGGAAAATCATGGGATCTTTCGCGCAAGATAGGCGGGCTGAGAATACTTCCGCCCAATATCGGCAAGACGTACAATACAAGGTGGGAAGCGCTAAGGTACTTTTCCAACTTCATACGCAATGCGGACGAAAGATATGTGGTCCTTGCGGACGGCGACATTGTGTGCAACTTCGACTTTTCAAAAGCGCTCGCCTATCATGAGGAAAGAATGAGCGACATTACGGTCATCTATCGCAAAAAGGATCTCGGCGACGGAAACGAAAAGAACAAGTTGTGTTACAGCCTCGACGACGATTCGAGAGTTGTCGAAGCGGTAAAGAGCGACAAGGCAAGAGGAATACAGAACGTCAGCACTTATATGTGCATAATGGGTCGCGAATTTTTGCTTTCGCTCCTCGAAAACAGCGAAGAAAGGAATATTTCGAGCCTCGACAGGGACGTGCTGTGTCGCGGCGTAAACGAGTACAGGATATACGCTTACGAGCATACGGGATATTTTGCGAGCATGGATTCCGTGGCAAACTATTATCGTCACTCCATGGAAATGCTCGATCGCAACAAGTGCATGATGCTGTTCGACAACGACGGCGCAAATATCTACACCAAAGTACGCGACAGCGCGCCGTGCAGGTTTGCCGCGTCCTCGTCGGTCAAAAATTCCATAATCGCCGACGGCTGCGTGATAAAGGGCAGAGTGGAAAACAGTATACTGTTCCGAGGCGTAAAGGTCGCCGAGGACGCAATTGTAAAAAACAGTATACTCTTTCAGAATACGGAGGTGGGCGACGGATCGTTTTTGAATTGCGTTATCACGGACAAGAACGTTCATATTCTCGAATCGCGCATGCTCAGCGGACATGAAACAAATCCTTATGTTATAAGCAAAAATACTATCATATGATTTCAAGGGAGTAAAAACAGTGAAAAAGACAATGAAAAAAGTTTTGTTTGCGGCGACGGAATGCAGTCCTTTCTGGTCAACGGGAGGACTTGGCGACGTTGTGGGCTCTTTGCCGCGCGCCATAAGAAATTCGGGCATAGACATTCGCGTGATATTGCCGCTTTTCGAATCGGGCGTCGACAAGAACAATTTGAAAAAAGAGGGCGTGATATACGTTCCCGTTTCCTGGCGAAATCAATACTGCGGTATATTTTCGCACGAAAGGGACGGAGTGACATATTACTTTGTCGAGAACGAATACTATTTCAAGCGACAATCCATATACGGACAGTTCGACGACGGCGAGAGGTTCGCTTTCTTCTCGCGCGCCATATGGGAAGTGGTGCGCTTCCTCGATTGGAAGCCCGACATAGTGCATTGCAACGATTGGCAGACCGCGCTTGTTCCCATATATCACAAACTCATGTATCCCGATCTCGGCAACATAAAAGACATATTTACGATACACAATATCGAATATCAGGGCAAATTCGACAAGAATATTCTGGGCGACGTGTTCGGCATAAGCGGATCGGACTATAACCTCGTCGAATTCGACGGGTGCATAAACCTGATGAAAGGTGCCATAGAATGTTGCGATAAACTCACAACGGTAAGCCCGACGTACGCGCGTCAACTCGGCGACAACTTTTATGCCATGGGGCTCAGCGATATAATTCGAAAGAACGCGCACAAGATGATTGGGATCCTCAACGGTATCGACGAGGAACTTTACGACCCGAGAACGGACAAATCGGTATTCAAGCAGTATTCGGCGGAAGATATCGCGGGAAAGGCGGAAAACAAGCGAGAGCTTCAAAAACTTCTCAATCTGCCTGTTTCGGACGCGCCCGTTATAGCCGTCATTTCCCGTCTTGCCGCGCATAAGGGCATCGACCTAATAAAATATGCGCTCGGAGATATTCTCAAAGAGAACGTGCAACTCGTTGTGCTCGGTAAGGGCGACAGATATTATGAAGAATATTTCTCGTATATGCACCAGACTTCGCCGGGCAAAATATGCACCGTGATCGCGTTCAACAAGGACCTTGCGCAAAAGGTGTATGCGGGTTCGGACATACTTTTGATGCCGAGCAAGAGCGAGCCGTGCGGACTTAGCCAGATGATCGCGTGCCGTTACGGCAGCGTTCCCGTGGTGCGCGCGACGGGCGGGCTGAAAGACAGCGTGATAAGCTATGATCGCAAAGGCGGCAACGGCTTTTTATTTGAAAAATATTCCACCGAGGAATTTTTGTCTGCGGTACAAACGGCTTTGAGCATTTACGGCACTCCCAAGTGGGAAGAGATACGCCGTAACGCAATGACGACCGATTTCAGCTGGCGCAAAAGTTCCAAAGAATATGTAAAACTGTACAAAGACCTCAATTGAAAATTATGAATTACGAATTTTACAAACAACTTATAACCGAAAAACTGAGCGGCAACTTTGCCGCTTCTCCCTCGACCGCGACAAAGGAGCAGGTATATAAGGCGACGTGCCTTGTCATAAGGGATATTCTCATAGAGCGCAAGCAGCGCAACAATACGGAGATCGAAAAGAAAGGATTGAAGCGCGTTTACTACCTGTGTATGGAATTTTTGGTGGGTCGAAGTTTAAAAAACAACCTTTTCAACCTCAGCCTTACCGAGGAATTCGATAAGGCGCTCGCGTCCATGGGATTCGATCTCGACGAATTGTACGATCTGGAAGCGGATCCCGGGCTGGGCAACGGCGGGCTCGGACGTCTGGCGGCTTGCTTTATGGACAGCCTTGCCACTCTCGGCTATCCCGCCATGGGATTTTCGATAAGATACGATTACGGCTTGTTCAGACAGAAGATAGTCGAGAATATGCAGGTGGAATTGCCCGACCTATGGCTCCCGTCGGGCGAAGTGTGGATGCTTCCACGATCGGACAAGAATTTCAAGGTGTTGCTCGGCGGCTATGTGGAAACGCAAGCCGTAGACGGGGCGTTGCATTTTATCCATAAGGACGCCGAAGTGGTGGAGGCTATGCCGTACGACGTCATGATAAGCGGAGCGGACGGCAAGGGTGTCAGCGTATTAAGACTGTGGAAGGCGTCCGCCTATCGCAGCTTCGATATGCAGAAGTTTTCGCGCGGCGACTACTTCACCGCAATGAGGGCGGACAGCGAGGCGGAACTTATAAGCAAAGTGCTTTATCCGTCCGACGACCACTATGAGGGCAAACAACTCAGATTGAGCCAGCAATACTTCTTGGTCAGCGCGTCGATACAGAGCATTATAAAGGATCACATAAAGTGGTACGGCGATCTCAGGCTGTTGCCGCAAAAGGCGGCTATCCATATCAACGACACGCACCCCGCGCTCGCCATTCCCGAATTGATGCGACTGCTCATGGACGAGCACGGATTCGGCTGGGACGAGGCTTGGGACATAACCGTCGGCACAATAGCGTACACCAATCACACGGTGCTGAGCGAGGCGCTCGAAAAGTGGGATATAGAACTTGTTCAGTCGCGTCTGCCGCGCATTTATATGATAATCGCCGAAATAGACAGACGCTTTTCGGAGGGGATCAAAGCGGCGGGCAAGGGCAATATCCTGCCTTGTTCCGCTATATTATGGGACAGACAGGTGCGCATGGCGAACCTCAGCGTTATAGGCTCGCACAGCATAAACGGCGTGTCCGAACTTCACTCAGATATAATAAAAAACAACGTTTTCAAGGACCTGTATGACGTTTTTCCGCAAAGGTTTACCAACGTGACCAACGGAATAGCGCACAGGCGCTGGCTTATACAAGCAAATCCGCGTCTTGCCTCGCTTGTGGATGGGCTAATAGGCGACGGATACAAATTCGACGCAAGCAAACTCATCGAACTCGAAAAATTTGCGGACAACAGCGAAGTGCTCGCGTCGCTTGGCGAAATCAAACTCGGCAACAAAAAGGATTTTGCCGACTTCATAAAAAGGGAGAGCGGAGAGGTCATAGATCCCTATTCGCGATTCGACGTTCAGATAAAGCGGTTGCACGAATACAAACGTCAACTTCTGAACGTTCTGAAAATCATAAGCTACTATATCGGGATCAAGGACGATCCCGACGGCAATTTCACGCCGCAGACCTTCATATTCGGAGCAAAGGCGGCAGGCGGTTATGCGCACGCAAAGCGCGTTATCATGCTCATAAATTGCCTTGCGAAGGAAACCGCGCGCGACGCGTCGGTCAGAGATAAACTCAGAGTGATCTTCGTCGAAAATTACAACGTCACCCTCGCCGAAAAACTCATTCCCGCAAGCGAAGTGAGCGAACAGATAAGCCTCGCGGGCAAGGAAGCGAGCGGCACGTCCAACATGAAACTTATGATGAACGGCGCGCTCACGCTCGGCACGGTGGACGGCGCGAACGTCGAGATCCTCGAACGCGTCGGAAAGGAAAATATGTTCGCTTTCGGGCTTACGGCGTCCGAGGCGCAAAGGGCGTGGAACGAGGTGGACGCCTCGGCTCTGTATTCCGACTCCGAGGAGATAAGGCGCGTGGTCGAACTGCTCAAAAAAGGCTTTGACGGGGAGAGCTTTGTCGATCTGGCGACATATCTCACTATCGGGGACATGGCGGATCCCTATATGTGCCTTGAAGATTACAACGATTACAAGCGCGCCGCGTCCCTTATGGACGCCAAATATGCCGACTCCATGGCGTGGAACAGATCTTCGCTTTTGAATATCGCGAGGTCGGGAGTATTTTCGGCGGACCGATGTATAAAAGAATACGCGGACCGCATATGGGGCTTGAAAAGTCTGAAAGATGTTTGAATACGATCCGTGTAAAACAAAATTCAAAAGCGTGGTGGGCGGAATAAAGACAAACGCCCCTTTTACCGTATTTATTTCGTGCGAAGCGCACGCCGTCACGCTCGTGCTCACCAAGGAGGGCGAGGGCAACGTGCCCGTTCACTATCCCATGCGCGCGACGGAAAACGGGTTCGAGGTCGAACTCGTGATAACCACTTGCGGGCTGTATTTTTATCACTTTTCGATAGATGGGGTGCGATTCGGCGCGAACGACATGCTCGAACTCGTCTGCGGCGGCAACGACTATCTTCAACTTGTGTACGAGGGGGATTTCAGACCGCTCAAAGGCGGAGTGATATATCAGATAATGCCCGACCGCTTTTGTATAGGCGGAAAGGCGCATGTGAAAAAGGGCGGGAATTTTCAGCCCGATTGGTTTGCCGTTCCCACCTATCTTCCCGACGAAAGCGGAAAATACAACAATGAATTTTTCGGCGGCGATCTCGCGGGCATAATCAAAAATCTCGACTACTTGAAGAAGTTGGGAGTGACTTATATCTACCTCAATCCCGTGTTTTCTTCGCAGTCGAGCCACCGTTACGATACGGGCGATTACGAAAAGATAGACGAAACTCTCGGCGACGAAAGCGATCTCGAAAAACTGATAGGCGAAGCTTCAAAACGCGACATGGGGGTCATTTTGGACGGAGTTTTCTCGCATACGGGCGCGGACAGCAAGTACTTCAACCGATACGGGAACTACGATTCGACGGGCGCGTATCAATCGACGGACAGCCCGTATTATTCCTGGTATTCCTTTATGAGATTCCCCGACGTTTACAAGTGCTGGTGGGGGTTCGAGAACTTGCCCGAAGTGAACGAAACGTCGCCGTCGTATATGGAATACATGTTAGGCGAACGCGGGATCGTGGACAAGTGGGAGAAAAAGGGCATTGCGGGCTGGCGTCTTGACGTTGCCGACGAATTGCCCGACGAATTTCTGTATGCGCTCAGGCGTCGGAGCCGCGCGTCCCTTATAGGCGAGGTTTGGGAGAACGCCGCCGAAAAATACGCATACGGAGCGCGAAGAAGATATTTTTGGGGCGGACAGCTGGACGGCGTCACCGATTATCCCATTCGAAACGCCGTCATAGATTATATCATGAGCGGCAACGATATGTTGTTGCGCAAAACGATGCGCAAACTTATCAACGACTATCCGCAAAAGGCGTTCCTTTCCACGATGAACGTTCTCGGCACTCACGACACCGAACGGATCTTGACCGCGCTGTCCCGCGATAACAGACCGACTTCTAAGGCGGAAAAGGCGGCGTACTTGCAGTCCGACGTTGCCGAGGCGGTGCAAAGGCTCGAACTCGCCTCGCTCATACAATATTTTCTGCCCGGAGTTCCGTGCGTCTATTACGGCGACGAGGCGGGACTTTTCGGTCACGAGGATCCGTTTTGCCGCAAATGCTACCCGTGGGGCAGAGAAAACTCCGAACTCATCGATCACTATGTCGCGCTGGGAGAGCTGAGGCGCAAGTACGCGACGGTGTTTGCGGGGAGCGCGGAGGACGTTTCGCCGAGCGAAAAGATTTTCGCCGTAAAGCGCAGCGACGGAGCGACCGAACTTACGCTGTATGTGAATTTAAGTGAAAACGATCATGCGCCCGCGGACGGAACGTTGCTGTCGGGACGGAAAAAAGTGGCGCCGCAGCACGCCGATATAGCCGAAAAAAGAATATAAAATCGCAATTATAATAATAATTACGGCATGAAAATATAAAATTTTCACAAAATATCACCAACAAAAACAAATATTATATATAAGTGAAGTTATTTGTCGGTCAAGCGTTGATTTCGGACAAATTGAAAGCAATTTAAAAATTACGCTTGCAATATGGTCGTTCGTGTGGTATAATCTCTACACTGACATTATAGGGTGATTTTTCGATATTTATATTGAAAAACAACATTATAATAATACATTTCATTAAGTCAAGGAGGACCTATGAAAAGAAAGAATTTCAGAAGCAAATTGGCTTCGCTTGTGGTTTTTCTTCTCGTGGGCGTGATGGGCGTAACAGCCGCGGTCACGTCGTTGAACGGAAAGAATAACGGCGATCCGATCATTTCGACAAATTCGGCAATTCAGGCAGGGCGCTTTGATAGCGACATAAGCTCGGCTCTCGATCCCGACAAGATCATTGACGCGCCGATCATCGGCAAGAGCGAAAAAGTCAGCTTGATAGTCGAACTGAGCGATACATCGCTTATCGACATGTACCTTGCCGATTCCAAGGGATATGCCACTTTCTCGGAATACAGGGTATCGCCCGAAGGTATCGAGGCTGCCGAGGCTCTTATCAAAAAGCAAAATGCCGTATACAATAAGATCGCTCGTCAGGCAGACGTAAAACTCAAATACAATTATGTGAACGTTATGAACGGTTTCGCGATAGAGATAACCTACGGGGACCGCGACGTTATAGATAAGATCGCTTACAAGGCAAATGTTTTCAATACCATAGTAGGCGAACGCTATGAGGCTCCCGAAACGCAGGAGGCTATCTCCGTTGTCGAGAACCATGTCAGCGCATTGGAAACGGGTATTTTCGATTCCAGCGCGAGCATAGACGACGGCTTTGCGGGACAAGGTCTTGTAGTCGGCGTTCTCGATACGGGTCTTGACTTCGAACATATAGCATTCGAACCCGAGAACCCGCTTTTCGACGTTGAGAATCAGAGAAAAAACAATACGCTCAGATTTACAGAGGACTATATAAAGAATTTGGTTGAAGGCAAAGACGAATACGGCTTGCCCATGCTTGCCGCAAGCGCGCTTTCGGACACGCTTACCGTAGACGACGTTTATCAAAACGAAAAAGTTCCCTTTACATATGACTATGCGGACGACGATCCCATTGTCAATACAAGTATAGAAAATTCGCACGGTACTCACGTTGCCGGCATCATCGCAGGTCACAGCGATACGCCGCGCAAAGTCATATCGGGCGAGAAAGCAGGCGAGATATATCTTCGCGAAGTTACTTACGCTAAGGAAGCCGACGGCAAAACCAAGAGAAACGATAACGGCGAACCCGAAGTTCAGGAAGTTAAGTATTATCAGAGAGTAAACGGCGAAAGAGTTTACGATAATGACTTACATGACGAAGATCTCGAAGATATTATAGATGAAAAGACGAAGAAGCAGATAACGGGTATTACGGGCGTTGCTCCCGCCGCTCAGCTTGCAATATTCAAGGTGTTCTCGGATAAGCGCGACGTAGGTGCGGAAAGTTCGTTCCTTCTCGCGGCTCTCGAAGATTGCATAACCTTGGACGTAGACGCTATAAACATGAGCCTTGGCGCGGAATGCGGCTTCCAGGACGAAGAGGACGCTAAGGACAGTATCTTCAACGTTTATCGCAGACTCGAAGATACGGGCATTTCGGTAGTTGTCGCTGCATCCAACTCGTTCAGCTCGGGCTTCAACTCCCACTATGGTCTTAACCTTATATCCAACCCCGACGCAGGTACGATAGGCAGCCCCGCTTCCTATAACGCTGCGTTCACCGTAGCGTCCATAAGCGGCGTTAAGTCCAGATATTTGCTTGCCGGCGACGGCGCAAGCACCGAATTCGGCGCGGCATATTATTATGAATCGGCTACTCTCGCAGGCGAATATTGCGACTTCATCGAAGACCTCAAAAAGGCTATCTCCGCTCTTGACGCGAACACTCAAAATTCCATAAAACAGAGCGACGGATCGTACAGGATAGCATATGCGACCGTTCCCGGCGTAGGCGAACTGTCCGACTATTCGGGTATCAACGTAAGAAACAAGATCGCTCTTGTAAAACGTGGCGATATAAACTTCGAAGACAAAGTAAAGAACGCGCGTTCGATGGGCGCGCTTGCCTGCATCGTATACAACAATGCGGCAGGTATGCTCCACATGCAGCTTGGCGACGCGGTATTGGGATTCCCCACTTGCGCGATCACCATGGACGCTGCGGACAATATGAAGAATAAGGATACGCAAGGTCCCGCTTACATGACGATAAACGAAAGTTTTGAGGGTGGACCGTTCATCAGTGACTTCTCGTCCTGGGGCCCGCTTCCCAACCTTTCGCTCAAACCCGAGATCACCGCACACGGCGGCGAGATCTACTCCTCTATCCCCGGAGATGAAACGGCATATTCAAGACTCAGCGGTACGTCGATGGCTTGCCCCAACAGCGCAGGCGTTGTACTTATCATGCGTCAATATTTGCAGAACCCCGAAAACGAATATGCTACCGCAAAGGCATTCGGCATTTGGGATGAAGAGAATGAAAAGATAGACAGGAACCTTTTGGAGCGCAGAGTTTATCAACTTCTTATGAGCACCGCAACGCTCGCTCATAACGAACAGGATAATCCGTATTCTCCTCGTAAGCAGGGCGCGGGTCTTGCCGACCTCGAAAGATCGAGAGCGTCCAAGCAATACTTGTATGTTACCGCAAAAGACGAAAAGGGCAATGAAGTAGAGCAGGAGCGCACCAAGGTCGAACTTTACGACGATCCGAACAGGGACGGCGTATACGATATCACTTTCTATGTAAAGAATACCGATACGGCTCCCGTAAGTTACAAACTCAGCAGTTATGTCATGACCGAGGGTATTTCTTCGGACGGAAAGACGGTCAACGAAATGAGCCATGTATTCAAGGCTAACGACGAATACACGGTAGAGATCAAGACGGGCGAGGACGGCACGGCGGTCACCGACGGCGCCATCACCGTTGAGGCTCAGAAAGAATTGAAGATATCCTATACCGTTACGCTTGGACAGAGCGCAAGAGATTGGCTCGCCAAGTTCCCCAACGGTATGTATGTAGAGGGCTTTGTTTGCCTCGAAAATCAGCAGGAAGGCGGCATAAACCTCAATATCCCGTATCTTGCATTCTACGGCGATTGGGGCGAGGCTCCCATAATGGACTATGACGTATATCAGACGTCCAAAGACGACAACGACGACACGATCCCCGAGGACGACAAGCGTTATGCGGGCGCTCAGCCTCTTATGCTTATCGGTAAACTCATACAGGAAGGTAGCGAATATTCTCTCGGCATGGGACAATATCCGTTCACCATTCCCGACGAGTACGAGGGCGAAACTCCCGACGCTACCGCAGACAAGTGCGCGATCACTTTCGATACGGATTCGGGTATGTGCGGATTGTACGGCGTAGGCGGCTTCCTCCGCGGTGCAAAGAGATTGATCTGGCAAATATCCGACGCGCTCACGGGCGAAGTAATAAGCAACGGCGTATACAGCTGCGCTCGTAAGGCTAACGGCTCCGGAAGCGTGGGCGGCGCTTGGCTCGAACTTGACATCGGTGACATGAAAGTCCGCAACAACGTAAGATACAACATGGAGATATATCCTGTCATCGACTGGAAAGAAGATGATTATGTGGTTTACAGTTTGGACGAGTACAACCGAAAGGTATACGATGTACAGGCAAGTATAGATAAGATCGTTGCGGCAAACGAAGCATACAACACCGCTAATCCCGAAAAAGCTCGCAGGTATTATTGGTCCTCCGACTTCTGGGTAGATACGGACGCTCCGTTCATCTCCAATGTTGGCGTAAATGTCGTACGAAACAGCAACGATGACGCTACATATCTTCTCAATATCGACGTTACCGATAACCACTATGCAATGGGTCTCGGACTAAGATATTACGACAAGACTCAACAAAAGTTCGTAACATATTTCAGCGAAGAGGGACTTCGTCCGTTCAACGGCGAACGCAACTCGACCACTCGTATGCAGTTCAATATCGGCGACATATGGGAGCAGATACAGGACGGCTTAATATACAGAAAGACTCACAATGTTCAGCAGATAGCTGATAATCCCGAACTCGGAACATATCTCAACACGTTCCAGATCGAGATATACGACTACGCGTACAACAGATCTTACTACACGATAGACCTTTATGATATAATGGAAAACCTTACGGGCGTATCGTTCGGCGATATAGGTAACTATTCTAAGTATACCAAGCCCGGAACGGATGAATCCGTAAACCTTTTGATATCCACGAACAATGAAGTCGCTACCGACGCTTCGGGCAATCCGAGAAATCTCGAAAACCTCACTATTTTCGAGGGTCAGAGAGTAGACTTGATGAGAGCGGTCGTAGCTTCTCCCGCTACCGCTTGGAGAGAGGACTTCCACTTCACCGTTACGGATCCCAATGTATTGCAACTCGATGAAGAGAAAGGCTCCATTTACGCAATAGGCGCGGGCAACTCGACCGTAAGGATCAGCTCACGCACCAATGCAAGCGTATACGCAGACCTCAATGTACAGGTATTGTCCAAAGAGGAAGCTATCGAATACGGCATCAACGTAGACAGATTGCAGTCTTCGCAATCCGTAACAAAGATAGGCTTTACCGAGAACTACAAGATATTCAATGCGGGCGAAAAATATATGCTCGAATTCGAACCCGATCCGTGGTATCTCGATATCGATCTCGATCAATATGAGATCAAGTGGTCTGTCAGCAACTCTCTTGCAGCTAATGTAGAGCCGCTCAAAGAAGATCCCGCAGATCCCGACTACAAGTATAAGGCTTGGGTGACCGCGAGCGACGGTTCGTATGACGAAAACGGCAATTATGTGAAGAACTACTCCGTATTGCCCGATTCCGAACTTCCCGAATATGTCTATGTCGAAATATTCGAAAAGCGCGCGGACGGTACGCTTTCGTCCTCTCCGCGATACGCTACTTCGTTCCCGTTCTATGTATTGGAAGAATTCCATGTAGAGGGCAGCGAGCTCAAAGAGTACCACGGTACTCCCAACGACCTCGATGAAAACGGCGAACCTGTTGAGGGCAGAGTGGTAATTCCCGACAACCTCAATATCGTTACCGTGGGAAATAACGCATTCTTCAAAAACGATTTCATCACCGAGATCAAATTCCCGCACAACATGACGACTGTCGGATTCGCCGCTTGCGCATACATGACTAACTTGCGCAAGGTAGAGCTTCCCGATACGTTGGAAAAGATAGACAGCTATGCGTTTGCCGCATACAATGTAGCAGGCGGCGACGGTCCCGAAACGGTTCTTTCCGTCGTAGACTTCTCCAAGTGCGCTAAGCCCATTCAAGTGGCTCCGCAAGCGTTCATTCTTCAAAGATATATCGGCGTAGACCTCGAACAGAGTCATATCGTCGATAGAGGCGACGACACAAATCGTCAGAATACCATCGTCCTTTTGAAAGACTTCGATAAGGTGTTCGACCTCAAAATGGTAAGAGTAGTCGGCGAGTACGCATTCTACGGCTTGAACTTCGTCGAAAAGGTAGATCTTTCGGGACTTCGTTCGACCGATACGGCTGCATTCTACGGCTTGGGCTCCGGACTCCATAAGTACTTGGGCGATGATCATTATGCTACCGTTACGTTCGGTGAAAACTCCGCCGCAGGCTTGGGCGCATTTGTAGGCTCGGGTATTGGCGAAGTCGTATTGCCCATGAGAAGAATTTCTTCGCAGATGTTCTTCGGCGAAACTTACGAAAACGGCGTCGATGAGCTCGGCGAACCCGTTTACGATCCCGTCTACAACGGCGAACTTAAAAAGATAACGTTCACAGCCGACAACCTCGTCATCGAGGAATTGGCGTTCATGGATTCAAGCGTTAAGGAAGTTGTATTTGAGGGCTCCGTTAAGTCGATAGGCGATTATGCTTTCGCTTTCAGTAAGCTCGAAACAGTAACTTTCGAAGACGGTTGCGAAAAGATAGGCACTCAATCGTTCACCAACACGAATCTTAAAGAGATAGAACTTCCCAAGAATTTAACGACGCTCGGCAACGGCGCATTCGTAGGTTGCGCGCAACTTGCAAAAGTTACGATAGACGAGGAATGCAAACTTACCGAACTCGGGATCGCTCACAGCTTCGTGTCCGAGAACGTTCAACCCGCTGTATTCGAGGGTTGCACGAGCCTTGAATCGTTCGAAGTAGACGCTGATAACGCTAACTTCTCCGAAAAGGACGGCGTGCTTTACAACAAGGACGGCTCCAAGATCATAAGCGTTCCCTGCGCTAAGGAGATCGGCGACGCAAGCGAACTTTTGAATGGCGTAAGCGAAATAGGTAGCGGCGCGTTCAACAGCAACGCAAGCCTTACGACGATCGACCTTTCGGATATAGAGAAGATAGGCGCGGGCGCATTCTTCGCTTGTCAAAACCTCGTATCGGCAAAATTGCCGACAAGCCTTACCAAGATCCCCGATGAGATATTCTACGGCTGCACGAGCCTTACCGACGTCAATATCGAGGCTCTCACAGGTCTTAAAGAAATAGGCGAATTTGCATTCACGTCTACCGCTATCCCGACGATAAAAATTCCGGACAGTGTAAATAAAATAGACAGATTTGCATTCGCAACCAACGAAGAACTTACAGAAATAACTTTAAACAGAAACATCAAGAGGATCGAGATGGGCACGTTCTACAACTGCACCAAACTCGAAAAAGTAGACGTTACCATTTATGTAGAGTATGTAGGCGAACAGTCGTTCGCATACAGCGCTATCAAATCGATCAACCTCCCCAGATGTAAAGAGATAGCAGCCAATGCGTTCACAATGTGCGCGGATCTTGCTACCGTTACGACGGGCGCAAGCCTCGAAACGATAGGCGACCAGGCATTCGCTATCTATCCCATAATGGATAGTGAGGCAGCCGGCGGCTTCACGGCAAACGGCTCGTTGGAAACCATAAATTTGGCTTATGTAAAGAACATCGGCGCACGCGCGTTCATGTTCCAGCCCAAACTTGCAAGCGTCAACCTTGCAAGCGCCGAAGTGATAGGCGATTCCGCATTCATGTATTGCGAGAACCTCACCGAGATCGGCTCCACATTGAACGCACTCAGAAGAATAGAGTCTAACGCGTTCACGGGTACCGCCGTAACGATGATCTATCGTTCGCAAAGCTATGTAACGTTGCCCGACACCTTGGAGTACATCGATCCGTCCGCATTTGCTCAATCGCAAGCGACATATTTCACCGTAGGTGTTAATAATACTCATTACTTCGCAAGCGAGGGCGTGCTTTACAGATACCTCTATGACATCGAAGATCTTACAATAAAGGACGAGGACAAGACGTACGAACTTGTCGCATATCCCGCTTACAAGGGCGACGCTATGGAATACACGATACTCGACGGCACCGTTCGTATCGCACCTTATTCGTTCTATACGTCCGAATATCTCGTAAGGGTAAATATCCCCGCGTCCGTACAAACGATAGGCAACTCCGCATTCTACGGCTCGTCTGTCAAACTCTACAACTTCAACACGTTGCAAGCGCCCGAACTCGAAGCATTGTCCGAAACCGTTACCACGGAATATAACGACATTTACTTCTGGCAAGTATACGATAACTTCTATATGCCGTTCTCGTATAGCCAAAGCGCTCCCGGCTTCAAATACAATCCCGTCAGGATCAAAGCCGAAGATGACGTGCTCGTAAACAACGCAAACGGTGACGGAGTACTTCAAAACGAATCGTATCTCGGCGAAGGCTTCAACGCATACTACTATGGTATAATGATCAGCCGTCCGAAGAACGCGCAAGGCTTTGACACCTTTGTATGGTCGCACTACTTCGACAGCACGTTGCTCACTCCCGAACTTATAGAATCGGCTACCGAAGAAGTCATGGAACTTATCAGAGCGTTGCCCGAAGTCAACAGCATAACGCTCGCACACAAGAACCAGATCGACATAGCGCGCGGCAGATTCGACAGCTTGCGAAGCGACGAGCAGAGAGCGTTCGTTCGCGACGCGGGACTTGTGGACATTCTCGAAGACTGCGAGGAAAAACTTGCTTCTCTCGAAAACAACGCGACAAACGCCGTTGAAAAGGTCAGAGATCAGATCGACGCATTGCCGTTGCCGTCCGAGATAACCCTCGACGACGAAAGCAAGGTGGTTGCCGCACGCGAAGCGTACAATGCGCTTTCCGCCGAAAACAAGACGACGTTCGATACCAACTACAAGAGCGCGCTCGATAAACTTGCCGAATGTGAAGCAAGGATCAGCGAACTCAAAAAGGGTAGCGACGGCAAGAGCGGCTGCGGAAGTTGCGGTACGGTAGCATTCGGCAATGGCGGCGGCACGGGACTTATGATAGGACTCGGAGTGATAATGCTTGCTTGCCTTGTTACGGTGCTTCTCCGCAAAAAAAGACCGAGCAGCGAAAAATAAAAACATTTCATGACCATATCGGTCGTGAAAAAAGATAACCTGCGTTTTGCAAACAAAGTTGTGCGTATTGCATAGCGCAAAAAAAGATCGACGAAAGCTCGTCGGTCTTTTTTCTTGCGCTGCGACGCGGGTGGTGTGAGGGGCAAAACAATCCCCTCAGTCGCCTTACGGCTCCTTCCCTTTATTAAGTGGCGCCTGCGTCGCTACCCTCACTTATCGGCACTCTCGCGCTGAAAGCGCAAGATTAGCCCTTTATGTTCGGTCGCTCCTTTTCGTAAAAATGCAAGCATTTTTACGAGCGGCTTACGCCGCCACCTTCACCCAACGACTTCGTCGCCACCCTCTCCCTCATGTATAAGGGAGAGGGCTTTTTATG
>CANQFK010000019.1 GCA_947598585.1 uncultured Clostridia bacterium | reverse complement strand
AGCAAACAATCCCCTCAGTCGCCTTACGGCTCCTCCCCTTACTAAGGAGCGCCTATAATATTGTCAAGGGAACACGTTACCTTAATATCTATTTAACTAAAAAACAGCAAAAAAATAAGGCGACAGATTTCGCCCGAAAGAAAAAATAATGTACATAGAATAAATTGTTCTATGTACATTGCTTTTTTATTATAGTAGTTATTTTCCGTAAAGTCAAGCGAAAAACCGCATTTTTGTTTAATATTACATAATTTTTTCTCATTTTTACCCCGAACAGCGTTTTATTCTATGTACTTTTATTTGTTTTAAGACCATAGAACAATTTATTCTATGTAATTTTTGTGGGATAAAAAGCGACAATGTCATGTGCGAAAAAACGGTATAAACGCCAAAACATCCCGTTGGCGGATATATAAAAATCATGATTTTTTAAAAGGAGAACGAAAAAAATGAAGAAACAAAACAAGAAAGGCTTTACGCTTGCGGAACTTTTGATAGTAGTAGCTATCATAGCAGTTCTTACCGCTATTGCAGTTCCTCTCTTTGTAGGTGCGCTCAATAATGCGGAAGAAAGAGTAAAAGAAGCCAATATTCGTGTGGTACGCGGTGCGGCAGTAACGGCAATATTGTCTGAGGAGAGCGATACATATAAAACTGATAAGGAACTTAAAGGACCTTGGGCTGTATATGCAACTGTTTCAAAAAACGGCAATATCACATTTATAAAAATTGTTGTAACCGATGATAAGCTAACAACTAAACCTAAAACAAGCAACGATACTTCTGCTGTGGCTGACACCGGAAGTTATGATGAGGACGGATCAGGCTCGGAAAAATCTGGCGATGGTTATATAATCCGTATTTTGATTAAAGAAACAAACCTTAAATAAGAGCATTGAATGAAAATGAACGTCTAATGCTCCTACAACCTAAAAAGCCCAAACGGCATAGGCAATATGCCGAATAGCTTGACCATATGTATGGGTACCGATCAGGGACAATGGTACGGAGAAAAAATGTTCCTACAACAAAAAAGCCAACGGCATTGCAAGGGTATGCCGAAAGCGATATGTCGTATTTTATAGGGATGTAAAAATATGACGAACGAGCGAGTTCTTTTGAACTCGCTTTTGCTTATAAAACGAAAAATGTCTATAACAAAAGGTTGAGTTTTTCGCCCCCATTGCCGTAAAAAAGGATTTGTTTGACGTCGTCTGGCAGATCCTCAAAAGGCGCAGATAAAAAACGTATCGTGGAGAGCGCCTCGAAGTACATATTGATAAAGTTGCTGTCGAAGTTCCACCCCGTGGCTGTTGAAACATTCGGACATAAAAAGCGAAAGAGGCAAAACAATAAAAATCGGGCGCCTTGCATAAAAGGCTTGACTATCAATGAAAAAAATGCTATATTATATATGATACGAGGTCATAGAGCCGACGTCGAAAAATTGAAAGGAGATCATTATGAAAAAATTCGGTATGAAAAAATTATGTATTCTGATGAGTTTGATCTTTGCCGTTGCGCTTGTCATGGTCACTGCCGTAGCTTGCGACCCGAAAGACAATACTCCGGACTATACGATCACGGTCATAGGATTGGACGACAAGCCGAGCGTTGGTACTCAGGTGCAAATGTGCACAGTCGCTTCCGACGGTGGTTTGGGTATGTGTTATACTTTGGACAAGAAAACGGACGAAAACGGTCAGGTATTTGTGTATATAGGAGAGGGTAAAGATGTGCCCGAAGGCACCGACCACGTCGAAGTACACTTACAGGGACTTGCGCCGTATTACGGTTGGTCTGAATCGCGCATGCATAAAGGCGAATCCAAGACCATAAATATCATCGAAAATTTATTGACGCCCGATGGCAACGGTACAGCCGAATATGTCGATGACAAATTGGATACGAAAGCGGAAAGTTTTGATCCTTATGTTATGAAATACGATACCGTCAAAGGCGGTTGCGCTTACACTTTCAAGTTCACGAGCGCCGAGCAGAAGATCTTTATAGAATATTCTACCACTCTCGAATACGATTACAAGGTCTATACGATAAGCGGCGTTGAACTCAAACTTACCGAACTTCAAGGCAATATCGAAAAGGGCATAACAAAGGACGGAGACGAAAAACATACCGCAACAGGCGCGGAACTCAATTATGAGTTTGAAACAGTAGAGGAACAGGGCGACGGATATGTAGCATATTTCGAACTCGAACTTGTAAACGCCGACGACGTAAATAAGGAAATCAAACTTTGTTTCGAAACAGTAAAAGGTTAAATGTCGGCAAATAAAAAACAAAAATAAAGGCGAAAAAGGGCGTATTCCATAGGGAATTAAAAAAATCTTAATTTTATATCGGAATACACCTTTGGGCGAAATCAAACAAAGAAGTCGGGAGCTAAACTCCCGACTTCTTTGTTTGGATCCATTTTTTATCAAGATCTATTTTTTCGTTTGGCTTTCTCGGTTCGATCGCGCTCTTTCTTCATGAGAATAAATTTTTTGGATACAAGGTAAAAGTGCCCTTGCAAGACAAGCACAGATGTCTTTTTTATTCCTCCTCATAGTAATAGGAATAATCTATGCCTTTCATAAACAGCTCGCGGTCGCTGATCTGGTCGGTCAACGCACCCTCGATAAGTCTGAAAATATCCGATGCGTCGACAGGGCTTTTTCGCATAGCCTCGAGATAGGCGCGCTTGTCGATCTTGCTCCAATCGACGCATTTGTGTAAATTCTTTTTCAAAATGATATCGAGCCAGATGCGCGTACTGCGGCCGTTCCCCTCCATAAACGGGTGAGCGATGTTCATTTCGACGTATTTTTTGACGATCTCTTCGAGTGTGCTTTCGGGCATCTTCTCGATGAGTGCAAGATTTTCTTTTAAGTACATGGAGGGCGCAAAGGCAAAACCGCCTTTGGCAATATTCAAACCTCGGATCTGTCCCGCAAAGTCAAATAGCCCGCCGAAAATGTAGCCGTGGATCTGTTGCAAGCCTTTTACCGTGCCGACTTCAAGCTCATTTATCATGCCGCTTTCAAACAATTCGTATGCTTTTTGCTTGCTCTTTTCGTCAATGGTGCTACCTATGCCCGCAAGCCAACGGACAAAATTTTCGCGGTTCTTGGCGGGAATGAGGGCAACGATCGTGTTGACCCCGCCTGCATCCACCACATCGGTGAGGTAAGATTTCCCGTCCCGCGCAGCGAGTTTGAGTTGTCGACAAATTGTCGACAACTCATTATGGCGACGCTTTAACGCATTCCAATAAGAGCGCGGATTTTTACTCTTTGTAAGAGCCTCGGCGATATCGACAGCGCAAAACCACCATTTGGAATCTTCGTCGTTCCAAACGGCCCTTACCGAGATATCTTCAAAGAATCGAATCGACGTCTTGATCATTCTGACTCCTATTCGGACGCGAAAGGACGCGGTTTCGTGTCCTTCGGATAATTAAATTCATTATAGCACATTCTAAGGCAATTTTCAAAGGGCATTTATGCCATTTCGACGAAATTTTCCGATCGTCGAAAAAGGCGCTTTTGAGGATCGATTGGGGTAGCGCCACCCACGATCCTTATCCTGTTCAGGCATCATTTTTTCCGCCCATTCAAAATAAGCGGTCGACTACTGCCAAACCGCTTATTCATAAAATCCCTATGAAAGGCGAAAACCTTTCTTTTTGTTTGCAAAAAAGCGCGTTACGCCGTTTATTCGGCTCAAAGATAAAAAACTTTAAAAGCAAAATGCCTTTTATTTATTGACAATCGATATATAAAATACTATAATAATACATGGTCGAAAGGCAGAAGTTTTGTATGAGGCGTTCACCCCCGACCTCTGCCCGAAGCCATAAAAGAATGTTTAATTTTTTGCGGATATTTTTTACCGCATCGGAGGATCATTTAATTATGAAAATGGACGCACTTGTAAAGAGATATCGCGAAGAGGGGCTTTGGCTCGAACAAGCCGAGGTGCCCGTACTCAAAGAGGGCGAGGCTCTTGTAAAAATTCATAAGACCGCTATTTGCGGGACCGACGTACATATCTACGATTGGAATCAATGGGCTCAGGACACGATCAAAACGCCTATGATAATCGGTCATGAATTTGTAGGCGAGATCGTGGAGATCAAAGGCAACAGCCCCGCATTCAAAGTCGGCGACCTGGTAAGCGCCGAGGGACACGTTACTTGCGGGCATTGCCACAACTGCAAGCAAGGCTTGAAACACCTTTGCCCCAACGCGGAGGGCATAGGCGTAAACAGGCCGGGTATTTTCGCAGAATACGCCGCGATACCGCTCAGCAACCTTTGGAAGTGCGATAAAGATATACCCGAGGAAATGTACGCGATCTTCGATCCGTTCGGAAACGCCACCCATACGGCTCTTGCGTTCCCCGTTCTCGGCGAGGACGTGCTTATAATGGGCGCGGGTCCCATAGGCATAATGGCTGCCGCAATAGTAAAGCATGCGGGCGCAAGACGCGTCGTTATCACCAACAGATCGGATTGGCGTCTTGACTTCGCAAAGCAGGTAGTTCCCGACGTTATCACCGTAAACACCAAGACGACCGACCTTAAAGAAGTGAGAGAAAAATACGGCATAGACGAGGGCTTCGGCGTCGGGCTCGAAATGAGCGGCAACGGCAACGCGCTCAATCAGATGATAGACAACATGATAAACGGCGGCAAGATAGCTCTTCTCGGTCTTGGTATAGAGGGCGGCATAGCTTGGGATAAATTCATATTCAAATGCTTGCAGATACAAGGCATTTACGGTCGCAAGGTCTTTGAAACATGGCAGAAAATGACCGCAATGCTTCAAAGCGGTCTTGACATAAGCAAGATAATAACTCACCGTTTGCCGTATACGGAGTTCAAACAGGGCTTTGACCTTATGAACAGCAAGAAGAGCGGCAAAATAATTCTCGATTGGACAAAATAGCAGGAGGACATTTCTATGTATAAAACCACCAAAAAGATAATGGAAACCACTCTCGGCGAGATCAAAGAACAGGGTCTTTGGAAAGACGAAAGAGTGATCACTACCGAGCAGAGAAACGTTATAGACACAACTGCCGCAAAGAACGTTATCAACTTTTGCGCCAACAACTACCTCGGACTTGCCAACAACAAAGAGGTCATTGCCGCCGCAAAGGCAAGTTATGACAAGTACGGCTACGGACTTGCTTCCGTTCGTTTCATTTGCGGTACTCAGAGCATTCATAAGGAACTCGAACGCAAGATGAGCGAATTCCTCTCCACAGAGGACACGATCTTGTACAGCAGCTGTTTCGACGCCAACGGCGGATTGTTTGAAACGATAACCACCGCCGAGGACGCCATAATCTCCGACGAACTCAATCACGCAAGCATAATCGACGGCGTAAGACTGAGCAAGGCTAAGAGATATCGATATAAGAACAACGACATGACGGACCTCGAAGCGCAACTCAAAGCAGCCGACAAGGACGGCGCTCGTCAGAAGATAATCGTTACCGACGGCGTGTTCTCCATGGACGGTATTATCGCAGATCTCAAAGGCATATGCGACCTTGCCGATAAATACGACGCTCTCGTATGCGTGGACGACAGCCATGCTACGGGTTTTGTAGGCAAGACGGGACGTGGCAGCTTCGAGCATTGCGGAGTTCAGGGCAGAGTGGATATCATCACGGGCACGTTCGGCAAAGCGCTGGGCGGCGCGTCGGGCGGATTTACTTCGGGCAGAAAGGAGATCATCGATCTGCTTCGTCAAAGGAGCAGGCCGTACCTCTTCTCCAACACTCTCGCTCCCTGTATGTGCGCGGCTACCATAAAGGTGCTCGATATGCTCATGAAGTCCACGGAGCTTCGCGACAAGGTAATGGACAACGCGAAATATTTCCGCGAGCAAATGGAAAAGAACGGATTCGATCTTGCGGGCGCAGGTCACGCTATCGTCCCCGTAATGCTTTACGACGCGGTGCGCGCTCAGAAGTATGCGGAGAAGATGCTCGAAAAGGGCATTTACGTCGTAGGATTCTTCTATCCCGTCGTTCCGAAGGGAAAGGCTCGTATCCGTACTCAGATGTCCGCGGCTCACACGAGAGAGGATATCGACAAGTGCGTAAAGGCGTTTGTCGAAACGCGTGAGGAACTCGGATTTTAATGCGACTGCTTATCATTCGTGCCAAAGGGCTGTATCCTTATTTTAACCAGGCTGTCGAAGCGACTTTGCTCGGTATGGTCGATGACGATACCGAAATACTGTATCTTTGGCAGAATGACAAAGTGGCGTTTGTAGGTAAAAATCAGAACGTTTTTACCGAATGTAAGGTGCCCGTTATCGAAGCCGACGGCGGCTACATAGCAAGGCGCATCTCGGGCGGAGGAGCGGTATACCACGACAAGGGCAATATCAACTTTACCTTTCTTTCGTCCAAAAAGAATTTTTCGATCGAAAAAAACTTCGGTATAATGACGAGCGGCATAAGAAGGCTCGGCTTCGACGCCGAACTCAACGGTCGCAACGACGTCACGATAGGCGGCAGAAAATTTTCGGGGAACGCTTTTTACAGGAGCAACGCGTGCTTTCATCATGGGACCGTGCTCATATGCGCAAATTACGAAAAAATGTCGGCATATCTCAATGTTCCAAAGGTCAAGCTGGCGGCAAAGGGCGTTTCGAGCGTGGTGAGCAGAGTGGTAAATCTCGGCGAACTCGATCCGACCGTTACGGCGGATAAGGTCGCGGACGCGCTCAAAGAGTCGTTTGTAGGATATTACGGCGCAAAAGCCGAGGAACTTTCCGAGGACGATCTCGACAGGGACGTGCTTAACGCCAAACTCGCATTTTTCGAGGACGAAAAGTGGCGTAAAGGAGATAATGTCTTTTACGACGCGCGAGTGGAAGTCAGGTTCGATTGGGGCACGTCGGACATAAGGATAAAAGTCAACGGCAGTACGATCGAAAAGGCAAAGATATATTCGGACTGTCTGGATCAGGACGAGATAGCAAAAAAGGAGGCTCTTCTCGTCGGGGCGGACTTATATAAAGGTAAAGAGGGCGTAAACGATATAATCGACGCGTTCAAGGAGCAAAAAAATGGATTTTGATTTGATAGTTTTGGGCGGCGGCCCCGGCGGATATACGGGCGCGATCAGAGCGGCTAAGCTGGGCAAAAAAGTCGCCCTTGTGGAAAAGAGAGATGTCGGCGGAACTTGCCTTAACAGAGGCTGTATCCCGACAAAGGCGCTTTTACATTCCGCGGAGATCTATTCGGGCAAAAACGAATGGAGCGAACTCGGCATACGCGCCGAAAACGTTTGCCTCGATGAGGAAAAGATATACGAGCGCAAACAAAAGATAGTGGGCACGTTGCGCGACGGCGTAAGATCGCTTATAAAAGCCAACGGGATCGAACTCGTCGAGGGTGAGGGCACACTCGTGGACGCCAACACGATCAAAGTCGGCGATCGCAAGTTGAGCGCGGACTATATTTTGCTTGCCACGGGCTCCGTTCCGTCGGCGGGCAGCAAGGAAAGACCGCTTATCGGCGTCGAATACACCGTCAATTCGGACGATGTGCTCGATTCTCCCGTATGCGGCGACAATATAACCATAATAGGCGCGGGAGTGATCGCGGTAGAGTTCGCGACATATTACGGCGAAACGGGCAAGAACGTGACGTTGCTTGCGCCCGGTGAAAGGATAATCAAGATGATGAGCAAGGACGCGAGCGTTCAACTTTCGTCCGTTCTCAAAAAGCAGGGCGTAAAGATAATCACGGGTGCGAAGATAAAGAGAGTAGAAAGCGATCACACCGTCGTTTACGAAACGGAAAAGGGCGAGGCGAGCATTGCGGGCGACGTCGTTATCACGGCGATAGGCCGCAAGCCCGTGCTCGATATAGGGCTCGAAAACGTCGGACTTCATGCGGATAAGTTCATAAGCGTCGACGATAATATGTACACGGGCAAGGCGGGAATATACGCTTGCGGCGATATCATCGGCAGGATCCAGCTTGCGCACTTCGCAGCGGCAAGCGCGATCACGGCGGTGGAGAGCATGTTCGGCTATGAGCACAGCATGGACCTTGACGTTTGTCCTTCGTGCATTTACACCATGCCCGAACTCGCTTCGGTGGGCAAAAAGGAAACGGACGTGGAGAACGCAAAAGTGGGCAAGTTCCTTATGGGCGCAAACGGAAAGTCGCTCATAGAGGGAGTAAACCGCGGCTATATAAAGGTCATCGCCGATCAAAACGACGTGATAGTGGGCGCGGAGATCTTCGCGGTACGAGGCACCGATATCCTCGGCGAACTTTCGCTCGCTATAAGCAGAGGGCTCAAAACTCATGAAGTGGCGTCGGTCATTCATCCTCATCCGACGGTAATGGAAGCCGTGGGCGAAAGCATAGAGGATATTTACGGTATGGCGACTCACATGGCGCCCAAAAAGAGATAAGCAGGTGGGCGATACGCCTTACCCAATATAAATCAAAAATAATTCAAGGAGATATTATTTATGGCAAAAAGAACACCTTTGTACGATATCCACGTTAAATACGGCGGACAGATCGTAGATTTTGCAGGATACGAGCTTCCCGTTCAATATGAGGGGCTCGGAGTTTTGAAAGAGCACACGGCGGTCAGGACCAAAGCGGGACTTTTCGACGTGTCCCACATGGGCGAAATTTTGGTAATGGGCGACGACGCCGAAACCGCTCTCAACAATTTGCTTACCAACGACATTCGCGGAATGTACGACGGTCAGGTCAGATATTCGCTTCTTCCCAACGAAAAGGGCGGCGCGGTGGACGACGTGCTCGTATACAGGATAAGCGGAAAAAGCTATCTTATAGTCGTCAACGCTTCCAATGCGGATAAGGACGCTCGCTGGATCTCGGCAAGACTTCCCCAAAACGTTACTTTTGCCAATATTTCGGACGCGGTTAGCCAACTCGCACTTCAAGGTCCCATGGCGGAAACGATCCTTCGCAAACTCGTAAGCGAGGACTTCATTCCCAAAAAGTATTACTCGTTCACAAAGAACGTTGTGATAGACGGTATGCGTTGCATTATTTCCCGCACGGGTTACACGGGCGAGAGCGGTTTTGAGATCTATTGCGGCAACATCGACGCTTGCAACATGTACGAAACGATCATGAAGGCGGGCAAGGACGACGGGCTCGTTCCCGCAGGTCTCGGCGCGCGCGACACGCTTCGTCTTGAAGCGGCTATGCCCCTTTACGGTCACGAACTCGGCGAGGACATTCCCGTCAACGAGGTCGGACTCGGCTTCGGCATAAAGATGAACAAGGAGAACTTTGTGGGCAAAGCGGCTCTCGAAGCTCATGAGCCCGAATACGAGAGAGTGGGCGCAAAACTCATAGACAGAGGTATTGCCCGCGAACATTGCCCCGTTTATCTCGGAAACGAGCAGGTCGGCATAGTTACGAGCGGAACGCACGCTCCCACGCTCGGCTATCCCATAGCCATGCTTCGTATCAAGAAAGGACTCAAAGAGGGTCTTACCGTGGACGTAAGAGGCAAGAGGCTCAGGATAGAGATTATCCCGCTCCCGTTCTACAAAAAGGCTTAATTGCAAAGCGCAATCAAAAATAAATAAAAAATCATTTCGGAGGAACATTAAAATGAGTAAAATTTTGTATGCCCAAACACATGAGTGGGCTAAGATCGAAGGCAATGTCGTAACTATCGGACTTTCCGATCACGCGCAACACGAACTCGGCGACTTGGTTTTCATAAACCTTCCGTCGGTAGGCGACAAGATCAAGGCAGGCGAGGCTTTCTGCGACGTTGAGTCCGTTAAGGCTGTGTCGGACGTTATGGCTCCCGTAAGCGGCAAGATAATCGAAGTCAACGAGGACCTCGAAAGCGCTCCCGAGTCCATAAACAGCGATCCCATGGGCGCTTGGATATGCAAAGTGGAGGCTGACGATATCCCCGGCGACCTTATGGATGAAGCCGCTTACGAAAAGTTCATCAAATAATTTCCGTCGGGAGAATAGATATGTCTAATTATTTGTCAGTTACCGAGCAGGAATGTAAGGAAATGCTCGAAACGATCGGAGTCAATAAATGCTCCGACCTCTATGCCGATATTCCGTCCGCGCTCAAAAACAAGACGTTCGATCTCGAAAGCGGAAAATCGCATCAGGAAGTGTACGATCTCCTCAGCAGCTATGCCGACGAGAATACCGTATATAATTCCATAATGCGCGGCGCAGGCGCTTACGACCATTACATTCCGTCAATAGTAAAATATCTTTCGCAGCGCAGCGAATTTCTTACCGCTTACACTCCGTATCAAGCGGAGATGAGCCAGGGAATATTGCAGAGCATATTCGAATTTCAGACCATGATCTGCTCGCTTACGGGCATGGAAGTAGCCAATGCGTCCGTTTACGACGGTTCGTCGGCAGCCGCCGAAGCCGCTTTCATGTGCGTCGAAAAGGAAAAGAGAGTTGTCCTCATTCCCGAAAACGTCAAGCCGCAGGTCATAGAAACGATCCGCACTTATCTGCGCCGCAGAAACATTACGATAAAGGTGCTTACCGAAAAGGACGGCTTTATCAAGGACGGCAAGGTCGATCAGGATAAACTAGCCTCCGTCATAGACGAACAGACCGCGTGCGTTTACTTCGAGCAGCCCAACTATTACGGGCTCATAGAGGACGCCGAATATCTTTGCAACATAATCCACGACAAGGGCGCAAAGGTGATAATGGGTTGCAATCCCGTTTCGCTCGCGCTTTTGAAGTCGCCCGGAGAGTGCGGAGCCGACATCGCTGTGGGCGACGCTCAACCGTTCGGGCTCAGCCTTTCGTTCGGCGGGCCGTACCTCGGCTTTATGGCAACTCACGTTACCAAGGAAACAATGCGCCGTATGCCGGGCAGGATAGTGGGCGAAACGGTGGACGATAAGGGCAGACGTTGCTTTGTCCTTACTTTGCAGGGCAGAGAGCAACATATCCGTCGCGAAAAAGCGCTTTCGAATATTTGCTCCAACCAGGCGCATTGCGCGCTCGTCGCGTCCATGTACCTGACCGCAATGGGCAAAGAGGGCTTCAAGGAGGTCGCTTCCGCTTGTACTTCGCTCGCTCACTATGCCGCTCAACAATTTGTACAGGGCAAGGTAGAACTCAAATACAAGGGAGAGTTCTTCCACGAGTTCGTGACCGTTGTGCCTTGCAAGGCGGATAAGATAGTGGATAAGTGCGCCGATAAGGGTATCTTGGCAGGTTTGCCCATAGGCAAAAACGAGATATTGTGGTGCATGACCGAAAAGGTCCGCAAGGCGGATATCGACGCCGTTGCGGAGATCATGAGGAGGGCATAAGATATGAAATTGATTTTCGAAAGATCGAGAGCCGGACTCAGATGCGCTACGCTTCGTCCGATGGAAGTCGCTTCCTATAATCTCGAAAAGAAATATCTGAGAAAGGACGTCAAACTTCCCGAGGTCGCAGAAGTGGATATGGCAAGACATTACACCGAACTCAGTCACAACGCGTTCGGCGTGGACAGCGGATTCTATCCCTTGGGCTCTTGCACGATGAAATACAATCCCAAACTCAACGAAGAGGTCGCAGCTCTTCCCGGATTTGCAAAGGTACACCCCTTGCAGGACGCGGATACGGTACAGGGCAACCTGCACCTTATGGCAGACCTCGGCGCAAGTCTTATGGAATTGACAGGCATGGACGGCATGACCTTGCAACCTTGCGCAGGCGCACACGGCGAATTTACCGGTCTGCTTTTGATAGCCGCTTATCACGAGAGCCGCAGAGATCATAAGCGAAACAAAATACTTGTGCCCGATACGGCGCACGGCACCAACCCCGCAAGCGCGGTCATGGCAGGCTTTGAAGTTATAAATATCAAATCCAACGAGGAGAAAGGCGTAGACCTCGACGATCTGCGCGAAAAGGTCGGACCCGATACGGCAGCGCTCATGCTTACCAATCCCACGACGCTCGGCTTGTTCGAGAAGAATATCGAGGAAATAAGCAAGATCGTTCACGGCGCAGGCGGCTTGTTGTACTATGACGGAGCCAACCTCAACGCCATAATGGGCGTGGTTCGCCCCGGCGATATGGGCTTTGACGTCGTACACCTCAACCTTCATAAGACGTTCTCGACGCCTCACGGCGGCGGCGGACCGGGCAGCGGTCCCGTAGGTTGCAAGGCTCAACTTGTAGACTTCTTGCCGCAACCCGTGGTCGTAGTGAACAAGAAAGGCAAATACGAGTTGGATTGCCCCAAAAAGAGCATAGGCAAAGTGTCCTCGTTCTACGGCAACTTCGCCGTTATGGTCAAGGCGTTCGCGTACATCAAGACGCTCGGCGGAGATGGAATAAAGGAAAGCGCGGAGCATGCTGTGCTCAACGCCAACTATATGAAGGCAAAACTCGAAGACATTTATCCGACCGAAAAACGCTACTGTATGCATGAATTCGTTATCGATCTTCAAAAGTTGAAGAACGAAACGGGCGTTTCGGCAAAGGACGTGGCAAAAGCCATGATCGATCGCGGCATGCATCCACCTACGATGTACTTCCCGCACATTCCGGGAGTTATAGACGAGGCGCTCATGATAGAGCCGACCGAAACGGAAAACAAGGAAACTTTGGACAATGCCGTCGAAGTTCTTCGCGAATTATACAATATGGCGTTCAAGGATCCCAAATATTTGCAGGACGCTCCGCACAACACCCCGATAGGTCGTCCCGACGAGGTGGCGGCTGCGCGTAAACCGATCGTTAAGTTCGAGGGCGAATATTAAGATCGTTTAAGAGTTTTCATAAAATAACGATCAGTATAAAAAAGATCTCCCGCGTATCATCGCAGGGGATCTTTTTTCAGCAAACGGCGAGTATGTTGCGACAAAAAAAGATATAAAAAGTTATAATAAAAAATAATATGCGCATATAGCCATTTTATAATATGTGTATGGAAATTTTATTGGATAAGCGCAAGCAGGAACTCGTAAAAAACTATGTGCCGTCGGACGGAAATCTGAGAGATCTCGCCATGTTTTTCGATATGTTGTCGGACGGAACGCGCCTCAAAATTTTGTCGGCGCTCTCGATAAGCTCCATGTGCGTCAACGATCTGTCGGCGCTTTTGGGGCTCAATCAGACGACGCTGTCGCACCAACTCGGGAAATTGCGCGCAAGCAAGATCGTCGATTATCGCAGACAGGGCAAAATATCCTTTTATTTTATAAGTTGCAAGGCAATAACCGATATTTTGCTTACCGCGGTACAGGCGGAGGGATAATAAAAAACGCCGCCCGAATTATGTCGGCGGCGTGAGCGTGGTTACGCGTTCAGACCTTGTGTATATTGTGCGCGGTTTTGTAATAATCGGGTCTTTCTTCGCCCGATGTGTCCGTCCAATCTATGGGGCTCATGCAGTGTTCGACAAGATAATTGTTCACCTTGCTGAAAGGCTTGGAGCCGAAAAATCCGCGATATGCCGAAAGCGGGCTTGGGTGAGGCGAGGATACGATATAGCACCTCGGCGATATGATGCTCTTTTTCGATATTGCGCCCGCGCCCCAAAGAATGTATACAACGGGTACGCTCCGTTTGTTCATGCAGGCGATAATGCTGTCGGTAAACTCCTGCCAGCCGAGATGAGAGTGACTGAGAGGCTCGCCAGCGCGCACCGAAAGGACCGTGTTGAGGAGCAAAACGCCTTGTTTTGCCCAACCTATAAGGGAGCCGCTCGGGTTTGGTTTTGAGCCTATGTCGTCCTCTATCTCCTTGTAGATATTGACGAGAGAGGGCGGGAGCGCGACGCCGTCGTTTACCGCAAACGCCATTCCGTTGGCTTGCCCCGCGCCGTGATAAGGATCTTGCCCGAGAATGACGACTTTTACGTCGTCGTATGATACATAGTCGAGCGCGGCGAAGATCTTGTCTTTGGGCGGATACACTGTGTGAGTGTTGTATTCCTCGTCGAGCATTTCGATAAGTTTGACAAAATAGGGCTTTTCGTATTCGGAACGTAGGTATTTATCCCAACTTTCGTTTATCACGTTTGTATCCTCATATAATTATTTTTTCTAATTGTAACATTTACGGTATAAAAAATCAAGCGATAGGCGCATAGATTTTGAATAACGATCGCTATCGAAGTTTATACTGTTAATATACGAAAGAAGAACAAAAGAGTGGGGCGGAAGTTTTCCGCCCTTTTTCGGTTTTCGTTCGACATAAAAGTACTTTGTCCGCATTTCGACATATTCGATGAAAGAAATTTTTTATATATTCGTGTAAAACGCTTTGATAACGCAAACTTTTGTGCTATTCTATATGACATGAAGAAGATACTCGTTACCTTTGTAGAAGCCGGTTTGGGGCACATCGTGGCAGCCCAAGCTATTTTGGACGCTTTGAAGGTTCAAAATAACGGCGAGTTCGAAATCGTCGCCAAGGACCTTTTCAAAGAGAACGAAACGCTCGTCAAGTTTGAAAACTTTCTTATAAGCGAAACGAAAAAAGCAAGCAAAGCGCCTCTTCATTCCAATATACAGCTTGCCTTTATGAAAATTATCGGCTCGCAAAATACACTTAAATTGGTGCACTCGACCGTGTACCGCAAACAAATGACGCTTTATGTCAAGGAACTGAAAAAGATCCGCCCCGATATAATTATCGATACGCACTACTTTACTTCGTACGCTTCGGTCTATTATCGCGACAGGCTGGATCCCAATTGCAAGGTCATTACATACGATCCCGACAACAACGTTCACGGTTGGTGGTGCCGAAAGGTGGATTGCTTTATCGTGAACAACGACATAGCCTACGGACAGGCTATAAAGGGCGGATTTTGCAATATATTGCAGGTGCCGTTTATCGCTCGGCAAAATATAATCGCGGCGAACGAAAGCAAGGAATTTTACCGCGATAAGTACAATATCGACAGGAACGCGTTTGTGGTGAAGATCGCGGACGGCGCGTACGCGCAAGCCAAACTCGAAAGTTTTGTGCGCGAATTCGCAAATTGCACGAAGCCGCTTACCGTTCTCGCCATTGCGGGCAAAAACGAGCAAAAATACGATATGCTCGTCAAACTCAGGGACGAGATGCCGAAAAACGTCACGCTCATTCCTTTCGGATTTGTGGAGCATATCGAGGAACTGTTCAAAGCGAGCGATCTCTTTGTGACCAAAGCGGGTCCCAACGCCGTCCTCGACAGCGTTTATATGCAAGTGCCTATCGTTATCGATTATTGGGCGAACAAGATCGAGCAGACCACAAAGGAACTTTTTGTGGATAAACTCGGCTGCGGATTGGTGATAAAAAACAAGGTAAAGGCGAGAGAATTTATAGAAAGCTGTATCGATGACAGAAGCATTTTGGACGAATTTATCCAAAACGAAAAGAAAATAGACAAAAACCAAAACGGCGCATTAAAAATCGCCGAATATTTGATGGAAAATTATATTTAACGAATATTATTTATCGTCATATCCGTTGGGATTCTTCTTTTGAAAATTCCAACTGTCTTTGCACATATCTTCTATACCGAGCTCGGCTTTCCAACCGAGCTCTTTGTACGCCTTGTCCGCGCTCGCGTAGTACGAATCTATATCGCCCGCGCGCCTCGGTCTTATGGAGTAGGGGATCTTTATTCCGTTGGCTTTTTCAAAACTCTTTACCACGTCCAGAACGCTGTAACCGATACCTGTCCCCAAATTATATACGGATAAGCCCGAATTATCGGTTATCTTTTTCAGCGCTTTTACATGCGCTTTGGCGAGGTCTACCACATGGATATAATCGCGAACGCCCGTTCCGTCATGGGTATTATAATCGTTTCCGAATATGCCCAATTCTTTGAGTTTGCCAATCGCGACCTGCGTGATATACGGCATCAGATTGTTGGGTATGCCGTTGGGCGTTTCGCCGATGAGCCCGCTTTGGTGCGCGCCTATGGGATTGAAATATCTGAGTAGAACGACATTCCATTTCGGATCCGCCTTTTGAACGTCGGTAAAGATCTGTTCGAGCATGGATTTCGTCCAACCGTATGGGTTGGTACATTCTCCTTTCGGAAAGTTTTCGGTAATGGGCACCGTTTTCGGGATCCCGTACACCGTCGCCGACGACGAAAATATCAGATTTTTTACATTGTGCGCGTTCATTACGTCTATGAGATCGAGCGATCCGCTAAGATTGTTATAATAATATTTGTACGGTTCGCGCACAGATTCGCCGACTGCTTTAAGTCCCGCAAAGTGTATCACGCATTCTATGCTTTCCTTGTCGAAAAGAGCGTTCATCGCCGCCTTGTCGAGCATATCGCACTTGTAAAAAGTCGGTCTTTTGCCCGTTATGGCTTCGATCCTGTCGATGACCTTTGCGCTTGAATTTATGAGATTGTCCATTATTATGGCGTTGTGTCCGATTTCGAGCAACTCCACAACGGTGTGACTGCCGATGTAGCCCGCTCCGCCCGTAACCAAAATGTTCATCGTAAAACTTCTCCTTATCCCTGTATCAGAATTATATCATAATTTTTTGTTCAAGTAAATCACTTTTGCGGAAAAACAGGCGCCAAAACACGCGAATAAGACTATAAAAGCATAAAAAAACGACAGGCAAGACCTGTCATTTCTTTGTCTTTTGAATCTTTGGCTTTCGATCATAAAATCAGCACCATAAAAGCTATTAAGTAAATTACTTCAAAAACCAGCCCGATTATGGATATTACCATGCCCGCAGTGGCAAGTCCCATGCCTTTTTCTCCCGATTCCCGACATTGTTTGCGCGCGATGACGGAGCAGATAAGTCCCGCTATGGAAACCAAAAACGAAAGTACGAAGCCCACTATTGCAAGGGTGTTGGTCTTGTTTTGATCAATTGCACTTTTTCCCGTTGCGACGCCGCATTTCGGACATATGACCGCATTATCGTCGATGTTGTTTCCGCAATTTTTACAATACATATTTTCTCTCCTTTTTGTAGTAATATATTTCTATAATTTCATTATAACAGTAAAAAATTTCCATGTCAAGCGAAACGAAGTAAATTCATAGTAAAATTACTGATATGGAGAAAAATATTAGTATGAATAGGTTGAGGGAATTGCGCGAGGACAGAGATCTCCGTCAAATCGACGTTTCGAAAGCGACGAACATCGATCAAAAGACCTTGTCGAATTATGAAACGGGAAGAACAAATCCCGACAGCTGGGCGATAATTAAACTTGCGGAGTTTTTTGGAGTGACTTGCGACTATCTTTTGGGCGTTTCGGACAGAAATCTGAGGAATATGAGCGACGCTCTCGATGAATTGGATGCGATAAAAGTGCGAATAGACGATATAAAAAGATTTTTGACAAAAGGGTAGAGTGTATTTTTTTGCAAAACAAAAAAAGTGACATACAAGTCACTTTTGTCACTAGTGGTTGCCATGATGAAGAAATTTAAAAACTGCTTGCCGAACTCCAAGAATATATCGCAAGAAAACCTAATAGTTTTAGGAGGGTTTTATAAAAGACCAAAAGTTGCAAATGCGATTTTTTTGTCGTTTTCCTTTTAAGAAACAATTGCAATTTCATAAGGATTATGATAAAATATTTTCGGGGAACATTTAATTTAGGAGAGGTGTTAAGGTGAAAAAAACTATAAAAAAGAAAATTGTTGCGCTTTTGTGTACGGCAGTTGCTTTTGGAACGCCATTTATTTTTGCAGGGTGTGACTTATTGGGTGATAATGAACAAAATGAAACAGAACAAATTTATACTCCGGATACACCTGAATTTCAAGAAAAATTTAAAGCATTTAAAGATTGCTTTGAAAATATAATCAATTCTAATAATTTTGAAATTGAGCAAAATTTAAAAAATAGTTTTGATTCCACAATATGGAGATATTCCGAAGGTATAATAGAAGTTGTAGATGAAGACCATAAATTTGGAATAAATGATAATCAAATACATTGTTGTCAAGATGATAAACATAAATTATATTATACAGAAAATGGGCAAACTTTTGAATTAAAACAAGTTTTACCTGGAATTTGGGGCAAAAACTATTTCAATGAAGAAATTGAAATTCCTATGATTGATTTTAAAATCATAGAAAATATGTTTTCGGGTCTAAAAGAAGATGTTTTGATTGGTGAGGATATAGAGCTTAAATTTCGACTTCCTAATGAAATTTTATTGAAAAAAAATGATTGTACTTATTTATTTAAAAAGAATATAAATAAGCTTGAGTTGCCTAAAAATATAACAGATTTTACTGTTCAACCTGATGTTGATAAGTTTAATCAAGATTTAAATAAGGTTATTGAAAAAATTTTAGACGACAGAAATTTTACTGTTGATTTTTATAACAAATTTGCAAAATATAAATTTCTTTTTGATGAATCAAAAATGCATCAAATATATGAAGATGGTCATGAAAAATTTTATGAAGATTCAGATAAATACATTGAAAATGATTCTGAATATTCGATTATAGAAGATTCTTATAAATATCAACCTTATTTGAATTACGAGAAAAAGGATCCTGTGAATATTATAAAAGTTTTAAACAATTTAAAAAATTGTTCATTTAAATTAGAAGATTACGATTATGTATTAAATGAATTTTCTGGTGGATCAGAAGGTTCTAAATTTTTTGTTACTTTTTCAGATTTAAATAAAGAAATAAGTTTTTTTGACGAAGAAAGTTATGCAGAATACCGTATTTATGATATTGGAAAAACAAATGTTGAGTTGCCTAAAAAATATTTTGACGAAAATACACAAGAATGGGTCGATGAAACTGAATTGGGTTAAAGTGAATTGATTTTGAAAAAGAAAAATTTATAGAATTTGGACGCTTTTAAGTAGGAGATCCTTATTTGCTTACGCAATGTTTCAGTGAGGTGCACTAACCGCTGAGCTACAATCCTATATTATATTGTTTTCTATATCCGACCCGCACCTTATTTGCTTACGCAATGTTTCAGTGTGGCGCTCTAACCGCTGAGCTACGATCCTATTTATGTTCGCTCCCACCTTATTTGCAAACAAAAAAAGTGACATACAAGTCACTTTGGTAGGGCAGAGTGGACGCGTCAATGCGGCGAAGCCGTATTCACGGAGCGAAGCGGAGTTACACACCGACCCCCACCTTATTTGCTTACGCAATGTTTCAGTGAGGTGCTCTAATCGCTGAACTACAATCCTATATTATATTGTTTTCTATATACGACCCCCACCTTATTTGCTGCGCAATGTTTCAGTGAGGTGCTCTAATCGCTGAACTACAATCCTATATAACTATGCAATTCTTTATATCCGACCCCGCACCGTATTTGCAAAACAAAAAAAGTGACATCAAGTCACTTTTGGTAGGACAGAGTGGACGCGTCAATGCGGCGAAGCCGTATTCACGGAGCGAAGCGAAGTTACGCACCGACCCCGCACCTTATTTGCTTGCGCAATGTATCAGTGAGGTGCACTAACCGCTGAACTACAATCCTATATTATATTGTTTTCTATATACGACCCCCACCTTATTTGCTGCGCAATGTTTCAGTGAGGTGCTCTAATCGCTGAACTACAATCCTATATAACTATGCAATTCTTTATATCCGACCCCGCACCGTATTTGCAAAACAAAAAAAGTGACATCAAGTCACTTTTGGTAGGACAGAGTGGACGCGTCAATGCGGCGAAGCCGTATTCACGGAGCGAAGCGGAGTTACGCACCGACCCCGCACCGTATTTGCAAAACAAAAAAAGTGACATCAAGTCACTTTTGGTAGGATTGAGTGGACTCGAACCACCGACCCCCACCTTATCAGGGTGGTGCTCTAACCAGCTGAGCTACAATCCTATATTATGTTATTTCTATATCCACCCCCACCTTATTTGCTTACGCAATGTTTCAGTGAGGTGTTCTAACCGCTGAACTACGATCCTTTAATCCGCCCCCCCACCTTATTTGCTGCGCAATGTTTCAGTGTGGCGTTCTAACCGCTGAGTTACGATCTTATATAACTATGCAATTATTTATGTTCGACCCACACCGTACTTTCTACGCAATGTTTCAGTGAGGTATTCTAACCGACTGAGTTATTAAGATCACGCTTTTGCGCTTACATGGTGGAGGTAAGCGGGATCGAACCGCTGACCCCCTGCTTGCAGGGCAGGTGCTCTACCAGCTGAGCTATACCCCCACGCGCGTAAACAGCCTACATATAATAACAAAAACTACGGGCTATGTCAATTAAAAAAGGTCGGTTTTGGCAATTTTATTGTAAAAAATTTATTTCGGGGGTGGACGAGGCAAAAATGCAATCGTCATGTTTTTTGTTGACAAGCAGATTATTGTATGATATAATTATAACCCAATAACGATTATTTGTTATGGGAGAGGAGTGTAAAATGTTTAAGAATATCCAAGAAGTTCTTGCTTTTTGCGAAGAGAAGGAGATAAAGTTCATCGACTTTAAGATGATCGATATCGACGGCAGATGGCATCACTTGTCAATACCCGTTTCGAGGTTCAATGATGACACCATGAAGTACGGTATCGGTTTCGACGGCTCCAACTACGGTTTCGCGCCTGTGGAGAAGAGCGACATGGTATTTATACCCATAATAAGTTCGGCGGTGGTAGACCCGTTCGCCGAAACTCCCACTCTTACCATGTCGGGCGACGTCAGAGTTATCGACGCAGAAAACAGCAGATTCGATCAATATCCGCGCAATGTAGCCATTGCCGCCGAGGAATATATGCGCAAGACCGGCATAGCCGACAGAATGATCATCGGCCCCGAGTTCGAGTTTCATCTTTTCGACCACGTAGCTTTCGAGAACAAGCCCGACAGAGCAATGTTCCACGTTGACGCGTGGGAGGCGGATTGGAATAGCGGCGACGACGAAGTGCAGAATACCGGCTATCATACCGCGCACAAGGGCGGCTACCACGCTTGCAAACCTCAGGACGTCACGTACGATATTCGCAGTCGCATGTGCAGTATGCTCGAAGATTGGGGCGTTAAGGTCAAGTATCATCACCACGAAGTAGGCGGTCCCGGACAGGTCGAGATCGAAGTCGAACTCGACGACATGACCAGAATGGCGGACAACACCATGATCGTCAAGTACATAGTCAAAAACCAAGCCATTGCCGAGGGCATGACCGCGACGTTTATGCCCAAGCCGATCTACGGCGAGGCTGGCAACGGCATGCACGTACATATGTTGCTCCTCAAAGAGGGCAAGCCCGTATTCTACGACGAAAACGGATATTCCAATCTCAGCCAAACCGCGCTTTACTTCATCGGCGGACTGCTGAAACACGCCGCGAGCCTTTGCGCTTTCACCAATCCCTCGACCAACTCGTACAAGAGGCTGGTACCGGGGTTCGAGGCTCCCGCGACGATCGGCTTTGCCACCGCCAACCGTAGCTCGGTCATTCGTATCCCTGCTTACGCAAAGTCGCCCGATAAGAAGCGTTTCGAGCTTCGCAATCCCGACGCGACCTGCAATCCGTACTATGCTTACGCGGCGATACTTATGGCGGGCCTTGACGGCGTTATCAACAAGATCGACCCGCAAAAGAACGGCTGGGGTCCTTTCGACTTCAACCTCTTTGACCTTTCCGAGAAAGACAAGAAGAAGATACAGCATCTTCCGACTTCGCTCGAAGAGGCACTCGTCGCGCTCGAAAAGGATCACGATTACCTTACCCGCGACAACGTATTCCCCGCAAGACTCATCAAAGTCTGGATCGACAAAAAGCGTAAGGAACTCGATAAGATCAACAAGATCCCCACTTCCGTGGAATTCGAGCTGTATTACGACTTGTAATTCAAAATGACACACGAGCGTCCGTCTTACTGCGGACGCTTGTTTTTATATCAAAAAAAGGGACTTCGCGGTCCCTTTTGTGTCAATTAAGGTGGCATACGTATATGCGTTTTGTGCGGTCTTACGAGAGTTGACGGTAAGCAAACTCCGCTTATCGCGACAGACGAAATATGCGTTGCCGATAGATTTTCAGTTGTTTCTAAGATCTGAATTGGATAGGGCGAAACCTTTGCTGACTTTTGATCCGAAGAGGCGAGAGTATACGCGTTCGCCGTATCGAGCGCGGATCATTCCGTCGTCGAGGTTAGTGGTGAAGATCGTGTGTTTACCTGCGGTCATGCGCTCGTTTATCACGAGAAACAAGTATTCCGCAGTGACGTTTTTCAGCATATTTTCAGTACCCAGGTCGTCAATTATCAGCAGATTGCAGTCTAAGAGCGGTTCAAGATAGCTCAACTTTTCGTCGTCGAAAGTGGTGTGGTATTTGAGCATGCGGTTGGTAAATGCGAACGCGCTTAGCATCACCACGCTGTGACCTTTGGCGGAAATGTCGTTGGCGATACAAGAGGCGATGAACGTTTTCCCCGAGCCGCACCTGCCCATAAACAGCAGATTGAGCTTGTTGGTGGACGGAAACTTGTCGCAAAAAGCCTTGGCGGTAACGTACACCGAGGCGACGCGTTCTCTTTCTTCGGGCGGAAAGCATTCTATGTTGGAAACGTCGAATTTCGCGCCGGGATTTATGCCCTCGCTTAGGCACGCGCTTATGACGCAACTGCACGGCTTGCCGTGATAAAGTCCCGTGTCGCGGCACTTGTCGCACTTATACGGCGGCTCGAGCATGTCTTTGGTGACCCCGTGTTTCTTCAAAATATCGTCGCGAGTTGCCACTAAACGCGCAAAAGCGTCCTCGTCGATCGCGATCGAGGCGGCTCGATCCATTCGCATGGCGCGAATGGCTTTTTCGGTCTCATAAAGCTCGGGTATGGTCCGCATAAGTTCGAGGTACAGTATGTGCGCCTCCGCCTCGCGCGCGCGGCGTTCGGACGTCAACTTGTCTATGGCTTTTTTGTAGTCCATGTCCTAAATATCCTCCGGGTCGAGGTGGGCGAACAGCGCGTTGAGCTGTTCCGCGCTCTTGGCGGTGACCACCGTCTGCTTTTCCTTGGGTTCCTCAAAAGAACATTTCTTGGCGTCGTCCACCGAGGCGACGTCGTGTTCGTGCCACGAGGCAAGGATCGAGTTTATGTAAGCGGTCGCGTTGCCCTTGCCCAAGGCAAGGGTAGCGGCGTATTCTATGACGTCCCGCGGCATCTTCCAAGAGTACGTCCAGGTTCGATAGTACGACCTGTCCCACGAAGTAATGTTTCTTTCGAGACCCGCGAGCGAGAGGATATGCTTGATATCCTCGTCAATGGACGCCGCCTCGTCAATGAACGAATTTATGGACGATTGGGTGACGAGACCTTTTTGATAGAACTTGCGAACGGTCTCGTCCATAGCTCCGAGAGTGCGCATGTCGTGCGCGTAACAGTACTTGGCTATGAGTATCAGGGTATCGTCGGAGAACCCGTAGGAACACCATTTATTGACATACGTCTCTATGGTATAATCGAGCTGTTCTATGTAAATTCCGAGTATCCTGTTGATCTCCTTGGTGAGCGAATAAAGCCTGTCGCGATTTTCGTTGTATGCTCGGATCTCCTCCGTGGAATAAACGTGATTTTCGTAATACTTGGTAAGTTTTGCGTCGAGACGTTCCATACCTCCCTTTTTGAGATCCTTGGCGACCTGAATGACGACCTCGGGAGTAAAGCCGAAAGACTTGGTCCACTTTATGTACAGTTGGCTGTCGTTGTGGTCGGGGGTCTTTTTTGAGCCGAGAGCTTTGAGTATCGCGCCGAGTTCGTTTTCGTACAGCGAAAGTTCGTTGAGCTTTTCGGTCACGCGCTCAAAACTCGTCGCGCCCTGATGAGCGAGGTTGCGACCGACGGCGAGGATATACGGATAGCCGATCGATTCGCCTTTGAGCCTTACGCAGTAAGCGATTATGGCGAGCATGGCGTCCGCGTCAATGTGCAGAACTTCCATTAGACTGTAATACTCGTTGTATTCCGAGGGCAAAAAACTGCGGTGCGGAAGCATGGCGTGCAGTTGGTTGTTGAAAGTTTCGTACTTCGCCTTGTTGAACTTTTTGATGACAGAGGCGAGCGGCTTGACTTCGAGGTATTCGACTTCGAGCGGGTCGGCGGCGAGGATATTGACGACGCCTTGTTCGCTCCAATAATTGAACGCCTCGGCAATGACGGTCTTGTCGAGAGCGAGCATGACCGAAAGTTGATCGAGGCTGTTGTCGGGCGTATAGGCGAGGCTAAGCCCGGCAATGTAGACCTTAACGTAGTTTTCGGGCGCGTAAGGCATGTACTCGGTAATGAAGAGGTTGTCGAGTTCGACGTTCCTCACCGAATTTTTTTCTCCGGACAGTCTGGCAAACATTTTAACTCCCAAAACAAAAATACTTGATTAAAATCGTCGTGTGCTATATAATATCATTAATCGAGCTTTTTTTCAAGCAAAAAAAACCCGAAATTTCGGGTTACAATATCTTGTGTATCGCGCCCCGCCGCGGCACAAAAAAGGAAGGTAAAATGAAAGTCGTTCACACCGCCGATTGGCATCTCGGCAAAAGACTCGAAAACAAGTCGCGCCTCGTCGAACAGCGCGCCGCCTTGGACGAACTCAACGAACTCTGCGACCGCGAAAAGGCGGACATAGTTCTCGTCGCGGGCGACGTGTTCGATACCGCCGTTCCGCCCGCCGAGGCGGAGGAATTGTTTTTCACCGCGGTGACGAGACTTGCCAAAAAGCGACCCGTCGTTGTCATTGCCGGCAATCATGACGATCCC
>CANQFK010000018.1 GCA_947598585.1 uncultured Clostridia bacterium | reverse complement strand
GCCTTAGCGTCATTTATTGCCTTGTTGAGTTCTGCCTTAGCGTCGTCGATAGCCTTATTGGCTGCCTCTATTGCCTTTGCTCTGTCGTCGGCTTCCTTAGCTACTGCGCTGTTTGCGTCTTCGGCTGCTTTCTTAGCCGCGTCTGCCGCGTTCTTAGCTTCGGTTATGCCTTCGATCTTCTTGTTGATATCTGCGATCGCAGCGTTAAGAGCGTCGATCTGCTTCTGCAAGCTGCCGTCTGCGTTCTTATCGGTAAGAGTTTCGAGCTGACTTTGAAGTTTTCCGAGAGTGGTTTTGAGCGAATCGATCTGGTCGTTTGCATCCTTGATCTCTTTGTTCTTCAATGCCTGTATAGCCTGGTCGGTATAAGCCTTGTAAGCCGTTGTAAGCTCGCTCTTAGCGTCTTCGATAGCATTGTTGAGAGTGGTCTTAGCGTCGCTTATAGCATTGTTGAGTTCGGTCTTAGCGTCGCTTATAGCCGTAGTTCTGTCAGTCACTTCTTGTGCGAGATCTGCGGCTGCCTTTTCTGCGGTTGTCTTTGCTGCGGTTGCGTTGGAGATGACCTGGTCAAGTCCTGCGATCTTTTCTTCAAGTGCTTCTATTCTCTCGGTAAGTTCGGTATCGTCGTAACCTTCGCCATTACCAAGTCCTGCGATCTGAGCTTTGAGGGCGTCGATCTGCTTTTGAAGTCTGGACTGCTCGTCGGTAGCAGCGGCTATTTCACCTTCGAGTTCTGTCTTAGCTGCTTTTACAGCGTCTTCAATAGCCTTGGTATAAGCCTCGGTGATCTGCGTCTTAGCTTCCTTGATCTTGCCATCTACTTTGCCAAGCTCGGTCTCTGCTGCCTGCAAAGCTTTTTGAAGAGCCGTAATATCGGACTTAGCGCTTGCAATGTCGGACTGAGCTGCCGTAAGATCTGCCTTAGCTGCTTCAAGCGCTGCCTTTTGAGCTTCAAGAGTTTCTTTGAGCGTCTTGTCGCTTGCTGCTGCGTCCTTGATCTGCTTGTCAAGATCCGTCAATTGCGCATTGAGTTTATCGATCTTGTCTTGGAATTGTGTTTTGAGCGAAAGGATCGTTCCGTCATTTTCTGCCTTAGCGATAGCAGCTTTGATAGCTTCTATTTTTTTATCATAGCCTTGCGCTTTGAAGCTTGCTTTCTCTTTAAGGTTGAATTGATCGCAAACGGTTATCACTGCTTGCAGATAGAATTCGCTGTAAGCCGTGATCTCACCTTTCTCCACTACCTGCTTGTAAAGTTCGTTGAGCATATTCACGAATGCATCGCGTGCCGCAAAGGAATCGCTTGCAAGCTTTTTAAGGTCTTCCATTTGCTTATAATTTGTTACCTTCGCTTGTTGCGTAGAATGAAGAGCATCGTAAGTATCTACGATATCCATTATCTCGTCGATATCTGCGTCGGTTATGCTATTTTTCTTTGCCACTATACCTGTAATTCTCGAATTAAGGTTATTGATCACTTGGGTGCTATTTCTATTGAACGCATCAAGAGCAGTCTTAGCAGCTTGCACATAAGTTTTCTTTGCTTGATCCTCGCCTACAAGTTTTGTGTATTGCGCATCAAGATTTTGATAGGATAATTCCGTCGTATTTTTAGAATCGCCGAGATTCAACGGATATCCCACGAAATCTTTTGTAAGTTTTGTGAGCTCTGCACTAACCTTTTTACTATCGGTCTCTGTAAAATCGCTCTCTACGAGTTTTACAACGTTAAACATAAATTCATCAAGCGGTTGTACAATAAGATCTTTCGCCTCAACGGCAACGTTGAGTTTAGCTGCGTTACGAACAGCTTCCTTTACCTTGCTCTTGTCAAATCGGGTCTTTACATCAACTATCTTTTCAACATCATTCATGGTAATTGTGTTATTCTTTACCAAGTCTGCTGCTTTCGTAGTGTAACCTGTTACCTTCGCCGATTCGAAGAGACCATTGATATCGACTTCCAACTGATATTGTTCGTAAAGTCCGCAAGCAGTATTGTATTTGTCGTATACAGCCTTGTGCGCGCTTTTGATATATGCTTCGGCGCCCTTATACGTCGTTGTATTCCTGATAAATGCCTCGTAAGCGGTCTTAGCCTCATTAAATGTACTTAACCATGTTGTTTCCGCTTCCGAACAAAGCTCGGGAACTTTGGATATGTCGATCTTATCCATTTTGTCAATGACTACTTTAAGAGCAGCTTTAAGGTCTGCCTGCTTCTTTGTTGCGGCATCGTATGTATTTGTATAAAGATCCCTATATTTATCATCGGCTTTGACAGCTTTTTGAAGCAAGGATTCGGCGCTTGCTTGTACCGTTTCGCCTTCGTGCTTCAAATCGTTGAATTTATTAACTGCTTCGTCTATTTTAGCGAAATCCACAAAAGTCAATTTGCTTGCATCCAATGAAGTGGGCTTCGTTGCGGGATTATTATAAAGCGCTTCTGTTGCGGTTGCCCATGTATTTACAAGAGTCTTATCTTTTTCAAGTTCCTCATGCATTTTTGTGAGTTTTTCTGCATTGCTGACAAACGGCTTTTCCTGCTCGGTGAAATCACTATATGCTTTCCAAAGCTCATCGATTTTAGTTCTGCTTCCGAATACGCATTCTGCGGGCTTTTTGCCTATGGTTGCGTCATAGATAGTTGCGATCTCGGGATCGATAGTGCCTGCTTTTGCAAGCAAAGCGTTGATCTTACTTTCGAGAGCGGCAATAAGGTTCAATCTTTGAACTTTCGTTTTGCCTGTCGAATCCGTCGGATCGGGTACCAGTGTTTCTCTAAAAGTCTTTCTCTGTCCTGCGGTAAGGGTAGAAGCTGCCTCCGAAATACCGTATACGGGCATAAACTTATTGTAATAAAGATTCTTTATGTCTTCACCGGCTTTATCTGCCGCAAGTATATCATCGAATATCTTTACAAGGTCATTTACGCCTTTAACAAGCGCACCGTATTTCTTTTCGGCTTTGCACAAGGTCGCATAATTTTCTACCCAATAAGTCTTATCCCTTTCGGTAGAAGCGAACATCTCTTCGTCGTGTTTCTGAACGTCCGCGGGAAGTCCTACGACAGCAGCGGGTTTAGCAGCTGTATTTCCCGAAAAGCTATCTCTTGCAGCAGTAATCTTTGCTCCGATGGTGTCAGGAAAATCAATATCCGTTACTTCACCGATAGCAGCAATCTTATCCCTAACAGCATTAATAGCCGCCTGAACTTTTTGGATAGCTGCATTGGCGTTTTCCTTCAACGTTGCATATTCGGTAGCCGCTTTGATAAATGTGCTGACGCCCTTGCCTTTTTTATTATTGTCTACTGTGTCGCAAATTTTCTCTACACTATCTTTGAGCGAATATGTGTTGATATCATTTGCGGCTTGGTAAAGCGTAGAAGTAACGTCCGCATACAATTGATATGCGCCCGTATTGGTAAATATATTGTCTACCGCCTTATATACTTCCATATGCTTGGTGTAAGCAGCGCCTTTGAGCGCAGTCTTGTCGGCTTCTGCCAAAACGTTGAGATACAATCCCTTAGCACTTATGTATGCGCCCCAAGCCTTTTGGGTTTTATCTGTCGGGGATTCTTCGGGGAAGAGCTTAACTTGGGTAACAAGGTCTGCCGTTGTACCGACCGTAATTTTTCCGTCTTTGACAGTGTAGCCCAAATTTTCGGCCATAGTGTTTACTTGAGCAATGAAAGACGTGACGCTGCTTGCGTCTGCTTTGACATTGGACGCGTTTATCGCCGAGAAGGACGCACCGATAAACATGACCATAAGCAGTACGAAACAAAGCATCAATCTTTTTTTGAATGTTTTTGCCATAATTTTACTCCTTTTATTTTATTTTGTCGGAAAGTCCGTCGATCAAATTCAGCTTCGAACAAGGGAATTTTTGTTCGCCGATGAACGTAATCGATGTACAAAAAGTAAAATTATGGTAATTTTTTTGGCGAAAGCGGCTTCGAAATAAGTCAAAAAAACAGGAAAAAATTTTTATTTTAGTATTTTTTTAGTTGACAACCGCGTTTTTTGGTAATATAATAGGGTCGGAATGTTCATGGATTACGTTCATCGATGAACATATAGCGCAATGTCTTGCGCTTTTTTTCGTTTTTGTTCACCGTCAAAAACCGCAATATATAGCGTACATTCGACTTTTGAGCACAATTTACGCCATTTGCGCGTTTTTATCGAGCATTCCCGCCCTTTTGCGCCTTTTTTCCAATTTTCATTTTTCATCACAATAGAAAAATTTTTTTAGTCTACGGCTTAGAAAGGCCTTAAAGAAAGCCCTCGTCACTCATGTATAAGGGAGAGGGCTTTCTTGTGGTCGTAAACTTTGTAAACATTACCTTAGGTCGAAAGAAAGGCCTCCCCTTTTTGTAAAAGGGGAGGCTCCGCCGTAGGCGGTGGTGAGGATTATGTTCTCCTCATCTATACCACCTCTTCCGTCACTCACTTTCGCTCGTGACACCTTCCCCTCCTGTAAGGAGGTGAAGGCTTTCATTCTGTCGGCTTGCACCTGTTTTTTATAATGGTGAAGGCTTTCATTTGGTCGACTTGGTTTTTTATGGGGAATGGCGATAAAATTCAATAAAAAATTACAGATCGTGACCCATGTTATAGGCTTCTTGCAATTTCGGATTTCCGTCTATGTCGCCTATGCCGCCGACATTGCCGCAAAAGACATAGCTTTTCAGTCCCGCATTGGGGAAGCAAACCATCCAGCCGTCAAAGTTCAAAAGCGTTCTTTGCACCAATTCCTCGCTATCTTCCGCCGCCGTAAAGAGCAAGTAGACGTCGCGGAATTTGTAGTCCGACGCATAGAGCGGATTGCACCTGTCGAGCAATGTTTTCAGCTGGCCGCTGATACCGTAATAATACACGGGCGTGGCAAAAACCACGACGTCCGCGTTTTGGATCTTTTCTCTTATCATATCGGCGTCATCGGAAATGGCGCACTTTTTAGCCTGCTGACAATAAAGGCAACCGCGGCAAAATGCTATCTTTTTGTCGTGCAAAGAGATAAATTCGACCTCGTTGCCCGCGTCGACCGCGCCTTTATAAAACTCTTTCGCCAATTTTGCCGAATTGCCGTTAGTCCTGTAACTCGATGAAACGATTACAACTTTTTTACTCATATAATTTCTCCTTGAATTTGATTTATTTCAAACCGATATTGACCGTGATTGTATCTGTCGCGGTGAGAACACTTTTCCATTCCGCCTCGGAGATCCCCTGTACTTTTCCGAGTTTTGTATATGACCACGAATTGCTGCCGTAAAACAGGACGATCCGATCGCCCGAATAGAGCACAACGTCGCCCGAACGGGTCGTCGTCTGCTTGTCGCTGCGCGGAAGCGAATATCCCAAGTCCCCTACTTTTTCGAATCCGCCGTAATCGCTTGCGGTGAAAACGATATCGCCGCGTTTCAGGATCTCGATCAAAGCGTCGACAGCCGAGTTCTTTTCGAGTTTTACCGAGATCTTGCTGTCGTTTATAGTCAAATAAATTTCTTCTGCCATTTCTTCCTCCTCTATATCGTCGGGTATTACCAAGTCGAGCGAACGTATCCATTCCTCCACTTCGCTTTTCGAAGCGTTCGCCTCGAATCGTCTGCCGCTTCGCCAATCCGCTCCTGTTTCCAGCCTCTTCAAATCGGTCACGCTTGACGCGATCCCACTGCTGCCCGAAGTGCAGAACGGAACTATCGTCTTGTCCGAAAGATCATAACTTTCGAGGAACGTGAAGATGATCTTCGGCGCGGTGCCCCACCATATCGGATAGCCGAGAAAAACAGTGGCGTAGCTTTCCATGTCCTCTACTTGCCCGCTTATTGCGGGACGTGCTTGCGGATCGCGTTGTTCCGCCGTCGCGCGGCTACCGGAGTCGCCGTAATTCAGATCTTCGTCGGTATATGGCTGCTCGGGCTCGATCTCATACAATTCCCCGTCCGTAACTTCGGCTATTTTTTCGGCAATGCCCTTTGTGCGGTTCGTGCAGGAAAAATATGCGACGAGGATATGAGCCGTTTCTTCCGTATCCGAGCAAACGATCGTCACACTTTCCTTGCCCATATTCCAATAGCGCGAGAAGGCTTTTTCGATGTTCTCCCAATCCGCGGAAGTGCCCTCATAGACGATTTTTGAGATCGCGCTGTCGGAAATGGCGTATCTATCGATGAAAGTAACGGACTTCGGAATGGTGAGAACGGTCATTGTCGCTCTGCGGAACGCCGCCGCGCCTATCCTCTCTACCGTTTCGGGAATTGCGCTATTGTTGCTGCCGCGAATAAGCGTGTTCGTTTCAATATCAATGAGGCAATTTCCCGCGCCCGAATAGTGCGTGTTGCCGCTTGCCACCGCGATCTCATTCAGCCCGCCGCAATTGTTGAACACGTCGTCGCCGAGTTCCGAAAATCCCGCAGGCAAGTATATGGATACGAGCGAACTGTTGCCCGAAAAAGCATTGTTGCCTATCTTTCGGAGTTTGCTGTCCGTGCCTATATTCACCGAAACGAGCGCGTCCTGATTGTGGAAAGCGTTCTTGCCGATCTCGATCACGCTGTCGGGGATCGTCACGGAGATGATGTCCGACGTGTGCCGCGAATAGGCAAACGCGCTGTCCGCTATCCCGACGACGGGAAGCTCTTCATGGCTCTCGGGAATAACGATATTCGCCGCGTGTCCGCTGTCGCCCGTGACGACATAACCGTCCCCGTTTTGTTCAAAGGTAAGCGTTTCGCTCGGCGCGGGCGGCTCTTCTTTTGCCGTCCAACGGGCGTAAAGCGTGAGATTTTCGTTTACGCGATCGGTAGCAAAGTTCCACCTCGCGGCGTCTTCGCTTGTCGAACGGAACCAACCGCCGAAATCAAAATTTGCTCTCGTGGGGGAATCGGGCGCGGTGACGGGATTGCCCGCGAGCACCCGCTGACTTTCGACCGCGCTTCCGCCCTGACTATCGAACGTCACGGTGTAGTATGTATCGTCGCGATCGTTATTGTTGCCGCCGCCCGTTTCATTGCAAGCGGAAAGAGCAAATAACAGGCACAATATGATCGCCGAGAAAATGAAAACAAACTTTTTCTTCATGATCTGCTCCTAAATTTGATTTATTTCTTGAAATTTTTGCACACGCATTTTGAGGTGATATTTCTCTCTGAGGGCGGCGATATCTTTCATCATCGGGCTCTTGTGGTGGAAATCGAGCGCGTCATCGTTTTCCCAAGCGTCGATCAGAAGTACCGTTTCGGGATCGTCCATGGGGAGAAAATAATCATAGCGGAGATTGCCTTTTTCGGCGCGGATCTTATCCATAAGCCCGCTTTCTTTCATTTCTTCCGCAAACTTCCGCGCGTTCCCGTCAGTCCCCGTGTAGTAGATATTTACCGTAAGCGCCATATCGCACCTCACGGCAACTTGTTGTATTCTTCGTCCGCGACGGGCTCCAACCACTCGTTAGAACCGTTTTCGCCCGGGACCTCTATTGCGAGGTGGGAGAACCAGCTGTCCTTCGCCGCGCCGTGCCAATGCTTGACGCCCGCGGGAATGTTGATACAGTCACCCGGCTTCATCTCGATCGCCTCTTTGCCCCATTCCTTATACCAGCCGCGTCCCGCAACGCAGATCAAGATCTGTCCGCCGCCCTTTGTAGCGTGGTGGATATGCCAATTGTTGCGGCAAGCAGGCTCGAACGTGACGTTGAAAATGCCCACCTGCTCTTTGGAAACGGGAGCAAGATAGCTTCTTCCGCTGAAATACTGCTTGAATCCGTCGTTGGGTGCGCCGATGGGAAATACCATTTCGTTTGCGTGCGCCGCCATTGCGTCTTGCGCGCCCTCACCCGCCCAAACGTCCTTTGCCATGTTGAATACCGCCCACGCCTTGGGCCAGCCCGCGTAAAAGCCGACGTGCGTGACGATCGCCGCGATCTCCTTTTTGGTCACGCCCGCTTTTTTGGCATTCTCCAAATGGTACTTCAAAGAACTGTCCGTGATCCCCGACGACATGAGCGCAACAACGGTGATAATGCACCGCGTCTTTTGGTCGATATCGGCGTTGTTCCAATTTTCGCCGAAAAGAATGTCGTCGTTGTAGTGCGCAAAGTCGGGAGCGAACTCCCCGAGCGATTTTCTTCCCGCGTCCTGTGTTATCTTTTTCATATCAAAACTCCTTTTATCGATTTTTATGTCCTTGCTTAAAATGATCTTATCGAAAATTCTTTGCGGCTATCCTCTGCATTTTGGCAGCCAGATTTTGCAACGCAATAAGGATCGCCTCGGGATCTTCGATCTCCGAATAAATTTCTTTCTCACGCCGGTAGAGGTCGGATAAAATTCCGTCCGCAAACTTCTTTCCACTTGGGGTGAGGAACACGAACAACTCCCGCCTCTCCCCTTTGATTTGCGAGAGCGCGACATAGTTTTTGCTCTCCAAGTCCTTGATAATGGTGTTTGCCGTGCTCCTCGGGATCGCCCAATCGTCGCAGATCTGCTTTTGACTGTGTCGCTCGCCGTCGTTTAAGGCGTAAAGGATCCAAAGAAGATTGGGAGAACTCACACGGCAATTCTTCCCATACTCCTCATATGCGCCGTCTATCCCATAAATGAGCTTTCCGAGCTTGTAAAAAAACATGCGATCGTTCATGATCTATCCCCTGAAATTCTATTTCGTATTTTAATTATAGTTCGACTTCGGATTTCTGTCAAGCGAATGACGGGCATTTTTACAAATATTTAGGAAAAACGCAAACTTTTACGGCGGCGATCATCTATCGCAATTTATTTGCGGTTTTGGCTTGACCGATATAGTCAAAGGCGGTATAATATAAAGGGATCGGGACTTTGCGAAAGCAGATCTTTATCAGCACCGACGATAAAAAGGATTTTTTCAGCGAGGGCGCAAACATGAGTAAAAGAAAAGATATCCGAATGGAAATATTGAAACATTATTTTTCGATACAGGACAACGTGGCGACGCTCAATCTCGTCTACGACACTTTTGCGGAACTCATCAACAGCAATTTCGGCGGCGACAACATCGAAAAATTGAACGACAAGTTGTTTTCGGACATTTACGAAGCCGTGTCGTTATTGCCGAAAAAGTTCAAATTGAATTTGCATATCGTGATAAATGATTTCGGCGATCACACCAAAAAGGAATGTGAGGAGATAGTAAAACAAAACATATCTCTTGTCGCGTACCGCACGATAAAAGCCTACAATCAAAAGCTGACCAGCGGTTGGTCGCTGATAGGCGCGGGCGCGGTGATACTGATACTAAGCTATCTGTTGCGCGATCACGATCTTTGGTTTGACCTTATCAACATAAGCGGCACTCTGTTCGTATGGGAGGGCGTAAACATGGCGTTCCTCGAAAGGAACCTCGAACACAAAGCGATAAAAAAACTTATAAGTTCGATACAAAACATCTCCATAGAAAGCGGCGAACAGCAATGATCGTCACGATCGAAAAAGGGCGAAAACGCATAACGCTTTCGTCCCCGATAAGCCCCTTGAATTAGGGCACAAATAATCACACTCGGATCTTTGCGCCGAACGTCGCCTGAATTTAATTTGGTCATCTGCTTTGACAAAGCGCGACGCTTATGATGCAAGGCAACCGCCCGCGAAGTCCCACAGCGGGAACCTTTATTTTCTTTTTTTCGTTCTGTTGCAATATCTGACTATGGCGGCTTTTTCGGTCGCGTAATAATCTATGCAAAAATATGCGACATGCAATATAACGATAATGAGGGTGACAAAAAAATAATCGTGTCGGTAAAATAGCCCCTCTTCGCTTATCGATATCCAAACGTTCAAAGCGGATTGCACCGTCGCCGCCGCGATAAACAAGCCGTGAATGGCAAATTCTATCCAAAAGTATGCGGTGATCTTCAAATTCGGCTCGGCTTTGTATGCCTTATACCTGTTTTTGCATGACAAGCAAAACAAATACAAGAACAGCGCTTCAAACAGATAATTGACAAACAGCAGGTCGGGAGTAAAGCCGACGATCAGGATCGCCCCTATCAAAGTCCCTGCCGCCATATACGGGCCGCCTATCCAGGGCAGCAATTTTTCGGGATATAAGATCTCGATCTCCTTTTTTGCCATCGTAACTCTCACCTCTTGACGCACTTATCGATATATAAAAAGGCAAAATACGGCGAGATAAAGAAGAAAAGAACATATCCCGAATGGAAAGGAAATTTATCCAAAAAACTCCTTTTGCCATTCAAATGAAGGTAGATATGATAGCAAAAAGCCCAAGGAAAAAATATCGCGTCTATACATACGATCAACAATAAAATGAAGTCGATCACGTTTCCTGTGCCGAGGCACATCAGCGCATAGACGGATAGCGCCGCAAGCAGAAGCGATATTATCGCAATAATAAAATGGACATAAGGTTTTATCATAACAGAATACAGATGTTTTTTAAGGATCTTATAACATATAAAAGCGCATACAGGTGCAATTCCAAGCATAGCGCAGCCGCATTTTGCGGCGAAAATATCATCGTTAAATACAGATTCCGAAATACACGAAACAACTCTATTTTTCAGTTGATTTCGTAATTATAAATATTATCATAGGCAATACGAACAAAACGAACCCGACGCCTGCGCCTATTCCAAGCCCGACCGCTATTCCCCAATTCAAAAAGCCGGCTATGAACATACCTATCAACATTGATAAAACAAACATTGCTCCGAATAAAAAGCACATTCTCTTTATTCTTTTTTCGGTAATTTCTTTCTCCGCGTCGGGCGATTCGATCTCGGCGTCAATATATTCCTCTCTTGTTTCCAATCCGATATCTTTAAGCTGATCTTTTCTGCCCTTTTCGGTAATATGATAATGAGTGCTGGCAACATATCCCGTCGAAGGCGTTTCGGCTCCGCGAGCAGCGCCTTTATAAGGCATTTGCTGACTAAATTCTTTTATATCGTTTGGTTGCAAATTTTTTTCGCTCACGATCTTTATCCCTCCCTATTTTGATTATCGGTCCTTTTGCATGACCTTTTCTTCCCCATTCGAGGCTTTTTTATCTTCTTCTTTACCCGCTCGATCCTCGGCTTTGATATCGATATTTATCGAATGTTCGACGGCAAGGGCGATCGCTGTCGTAAGCGCTGCCAAAAGCGTAACAATGCCCATCGCAAACGCGAACGTTCCCGAAACGTTGCAAAACGACATTATCGCAAAAGAAACAGCGCAAATCATTGCTCCGACAAGGGCGACGCAAACGGCGATCGAATGTTTTTTGTCGCGCTTGCCTGAGGCGATATTGTTTTTACGGAGTTTTTTGCGAATGAGAATATCCGCTTTCCAAAGCACAAGTACGGCAAACATCAAAGTGATCTCGATATTAAAGAAAATGCGCTTTTCTTGCCCTATGAATAGGAAAATAAGATAGGCAATGCTTATACCGACAATTGCGATATATAATACCGATTGCAGCACTTTGTAAATTATCTCGTAGATCTTTGCCTTATTGGTCGTTTGTTTCATACCTTTCCTCTCCTTTTCGGTTTGTCCGCGGCGACCGCCTCGTCCGCTCGTCACGGCAATAATACGCCTGTATATATTTTAGCACAAAAACAGAGGATATGTCAATATTGTTTACAAAGTTACAGGCTTGCTTGCGTCCCCTTTACTATTTCTTATCGTTCGGCTTGAAAAGTTGTTCTTCTTTGTTTTTTGTCGCATAGATCTTTTTTAGTAAACAAGCATATGCGATCACCGCAACTGTCGCCATGGCAAATAATAAGATCGGAAAAAGGTACTTTATATTCAGACCATCAATGTAATAAGCGCTCGTGATCATCGACGAAAATATCCCCGATGAAGCAGTTATAATGCCGATGAGCCAATTCCTTTTCTTCGTCATTTTCCTGTATTGCCTGTCGTATAAACCGACAAACAAACAATATGTAACGATGATAAAAAATACGATAAGTACCGTTAGCAAATAATTTGTCATACACCCTCCCGAAATTCTCGTTTAACTTTTCCTATTTTTTCGCCCAAAACATATCAAAGCGGAAATATTCAAAGCCATAACATTATCCATTTTCCAACTCTTTTCTCAACCGATCATGTTCGACCGCAAAATAAGCAAACGAACTCTGTTTGGCAAACGGTACCAGCCCAAAACAAGATAACATTGTTATATCCGATACGGAGATATTGGTATTGCCAAAAGAAACGATGCCGAAGTTCAGTAAAACGGAAAGCGCCAAAATGGCGATGCTTATAGATCCGTCTATTGCCAAATGTCCGATCGCACCTTTTGATGACTTGTATTTTATGGAATAAATTTTATGATAACAGATGATATTATAAATAAAAATCAACAGAAGAAATGTCATATATATCCATTTGTATTGCGCGACAATTTTTCCTATCACGATAATTATGGCAATCGATATAAGGCTGTTCCATTTGTAGAACTTTCTTCTTTTTTTCAGGAGCTCCGAGTTTTCGCTGTCGATTTTTATCAAGCTACCGACAATAATTTGCTTTATATCCTCTTCGCTCGATCCTCTTACACTCCGAAATAGCAAACAATAGAACGCCAATGCGCCGACTAAGCACAGAAAAAAGAAAATAATACTGAGCGAGGTGTAATTCGCAAAATCGGATATTGCTATTGCTCCTATAAATCCTATAAGATAGATCCAAGGTATGACGTTCAGGCTTTTATGATAAACATATAGATACGGTTGAGCATATTTATCGAAACAAGCTATGACGACAAGTAAAAGCATAAGCATAAAAAACCAACAAAAATCGACAGCAGGATCTTCGCTCACAAAATCAAGACGGATCAAAATCAGCGTTCCCAAAACCGAATAGATCACGCTCAGAACTATAAGCAAGATTTTATGATATTTTAATTTGTTAAGATAAGCCTCTGCCATATAGATGATCTTCGCTTCACTCCGCTTTTTTCTTGTTATTTAAGATCTTGTAACATATAAACTTGTAACGTATAAAATCGCATATGGGCAATGCCATTCCAAATGCGCATAGCGCGGAAACGACCACCAGCGCCGTGTAAATATCATTGTCGAATACGGCAAAATCGAATCCGTGCCCCAAAATGCAAAAAACGATCAAGCCGCATACGAACATGGCGGCAATTGCAATGGGGAATTTTATTCGATTTTTATCCGAAAAGCCCATGCCGATAATTTTCTTTACTATCAAATAATCGATTATGGTAAATGGGAAAAATATGACCGCTTCTATCGCAACAATTATGATCTCGGTCAAAAAACCGTGTAATAATAAATCGTTCATTCTTTCGGTTCCTCTTTATCGTCCTTTTTTGATTTCTTGCCGCTTGGCTTGTTAGTAAATATATTGATAGCATATTCAACCGTCACTTTTGCGCAAGTAAATACATAAGATAGTGCAATTGAAATTATCAAGCAAGCAAATCCTATAATATCCCTGTACTTTTTTTGCCGATTTATAAAACCCATTTTTCTCTCGTTCATTATGTAAAAAAGAAATACAATAACTGCGGATACCGATAGCGGCAAGGAAAGAAAATAAAATACAAAGTTATTAACTCCCGAACAAAGGATAGTCACGCTACTTGCGCCGAACAAGAAAGCCCCCATCAAAGAGAAAATACTCGAATTGTTTTTCGTTTCAATTTCCCAAGGTTCGCCTTTTTCCGCTTTTGCTAAAATCTTCATCATTCGATCGGCAGAACTTATTAAAGCAAAGAATGTCAAGAAAACATACAAAACATAATACACTTTTACGATCCAAAAAGCAGCGATCCCGAAAGACTTAAAATGATTACATAATTGAACAACTGCAATTACCACAGCGAAAATAAAACAACAAGCGACCGAAATACATTCAAATATAAATCTTTTCTTTGATTTAACATAATTCGGATTTTTGGAAAGAAAAATGGTTTGCCTCACAAAATTATATAGACATATTGTCCCGGTTATTACAATAAGAACAATATCAAAATTAAGATTGTCCCACGCCCAAAAAATGACAGGCCAACAAGCCGCGCATAATAACAAGGCCGATATGTGCATATTCAACACGAGCCTTTTTAATTTCTCCAATTCAAAATTATCCATTTTCCGACTTTTCTCTTATTCGATTGTAGGTTATTTCATAAATCTTCGCTTTTATTGTCGTTCTCCTTATGTTTTTTGCTCTTGCTTTTTTCCGCATAGATCTTTTTGACTAAACAGGTGTACGCAATTACTTACTCTTTTTGTTTATCAGAAGCATTATCGGAAGTGAAATGCACCCGCCCACAACACTTCCGATCATCGATACAAATATCATATCGAGGTTCGGGAAAATCGCAGATGCGATAATACTGCAAACAAACACCGATATCATTACAATAACCACATTCAGGATCGGAAGTAACTTACGCTTATCGGTCGGTTGTTTCATTGTCGTTCTCCTTGTTTTCGTTTTTGTCCGCGATCGCCTCGCCCGCGCGTTTTTCTGCTTTGATCTTTTTTACGATCTCTTGTATGTAAAACATTTCGCACCCTATAAGCAGACAAGTGGTAATGAAATATCCGATAATGGTAAATTGATCGGTTTTATGTTTTACAAGGCATACCGTAAAGAATGCTATCACACCCATAAGCAATATGGTCGTCGTAATGATCCCGACAAGCGCCGAATTTCGATTTTTCGATCTTGCCGATTTGCTTAAATTATAGTCTATGTAACATACTTCGTTACTGTCTTTTTTGCGGAAGAGCATTATTACAAAAAAGTAAAACAAACCCGTCGCGACGACAATATATACCAAAAGCAATATATATTTTAAGTAATTTTGCATTGCGGACTTGAAGGATAAAATCATTACGACGTAGCCGAGAATAAACATTATCGGCTTAAACAAAAACATCAGGATCCTCGCCGTCGGCATAAGAAATTCGCCCGTTTTTCTGACGATCCTCATCTCGAAAAAGCAATCGAAAAACGAACCCGATACGGCAAGAAACAATATCAGCACCAAGCCGTTAGTTGTGTTATTAAGGTTGTCGCTCAAAACACAAAACATAAAAGCAGTCATAAAAACAAAGAAAATCGAATTTCTTATTATCACGCTCTTATATATTTGACCTACCGTTTTTTCTTTGATCATATTTTTTGTCCCTATATAGGTGTATACTCTCCTATAAGTCTGCGCTTGCTCTTAAACTTAGCTTTATCATTATACCCGTTTTACCTTAAAATGGCAAGCCTTTTAACTTGACATTTTCTTTGCAATTTGTTGACAACACCTTTTTTATAAAAAAAGAGCGACTTTATGGTCGCTCCTTTGATCTTTACGATCTGGTTTTATCTTTTATTTTCAATATGATCATGCCGACGTCGATAAGGATCAATATCGCGGTAACAACGAGAACAACGTAAAAAACGTATTGCGGTATGCTGTACGAGTTGTCCATCATATCCCCTGTGTTGGTCGTCAAACATATCATGCCCATAAGTACCGTAACGATCGTCATAATTACGGCTGCCGCCGAAATGACCGCTATAAGTATAGTAAAAACCTTTTGTCTTTTGCGACTATTATTAACCGTATCGCTATTTGCGCCGACAAATTCTTCCCGCGACAAGTCCAGAACTTGACACAGCATATCTATATTGTCGCTATTCGGCTGAAATTTGTCGTTCTCCCATTGGGAGATCGTCTGACGGGATACGCCCACCAAATCCGCCAGATATCCCTGCGAAAATCCTTTTGCTTTCCGCGCTTTATAAATTCTATCTCCGAATTGCTCCACACCATTCCCTCCTTATCAAAATGTTCCGCTATCATGACACGCGCCATTATAGCATAATTATCCGTGTCTGTTAAGCATTTTCGTGTCAATAGGGTCGTAATTTATTTTTGACACAACAAAAGTCATTCGCAACAAATATCCCTTTCTCCATTCGTCGAACCTATTGCGTGGAGCGATCATAAATCCACTTTTTCAAACTTTTTTTCGGAAAGCCGAGCGGCAAGCAAGGTCATTATGCAATATAAAGCAAGTCCCGCAAGCAAAACTACGATTTTTACGCCGCTGTTTTCGGGATCGGGCGAAGTAAGCGGCGCATAGAACGGAAAATGTCTGATCGCCACCAAAATTCCGATGAGAACAAACTGAACCGCCGACGAGATCACGAACGGAACACCGACCTTATTCGGGTGCGAAAAGTACAAAGGGAAAAATGTAAGGTTGAACGCGCCCAAAACAAGCGCGCCCACTCCGCAAAAGGCGAGATTTGCGCTATTGCCCGCAAGATTTATAAGCAATGTTTCGGGAAAAGTCGATTGTTTTACGATAATACAAAGTGCGGTCAGAACAAGAAGCGCGATTTGAAATATCGCAACAACCATGATCCGCGCAAGCGGAACGCTGCGTTTTTTGACAGGGAGCGCGCAGGTAAACGTCAGATCGCCATTCTCCCGAGCAGCCAAAGAGATAAAGAAAACCGAAAGCCCCGAAAAGAAAAAGATGACTTCATAGGGATAATTCGGCACAAAGACGAGTGCCGCAAAGGTCAAAAAAACGAATGCCGTCGGATGCAGGCACAGAGATAATTCTTTTTTTATGAGCGCTTTCATGTTCTCTCCTTTTTCGCACATTCGAGGTGTATCATGATCTCGTCGAGCGTGGCTTTCCTGCCTCCGAATGGATCGGTTACCAAGCCCTCGAAACCGTCTTTTACTGCTTTTACGCCTATTGCCCTCGCCGCTTTCGCCTCCGAAAGCGAGGTAAAGATTTTGAGCCGATAACGATCTATAAGCTCATCGAGCGGCTCATCTGAAAGAAGCGAACCGTCCGACAGATATATGATCTTATCGGCAACGCGCATGAGGTCGGAAGTGATATGCGTGGAAAACAAAACGGCAACTCCACGCTCTTTGAGCGAAAGGAGCGTGTCGCAAAAGTCCTCGCGCGAAAGCGGATCGAGCCCGCTTGTCGGTTCGTCCAAAATGAGAAGTCTTGCGCCGTGAGAAAGAGCAAGCGCAAGAGAAAATTTTATCTTCATGCCCTCTGAAAGTTCCCGCACTTTCTTGGAAAGAACAAGCGCGTATTCTTTGCAGTAGCGCCCAAACGCCTCTTCGTCCCAATGCGGATAAAACTCGGCGACCGTTTTTGCTATAACGGAAAGCGCTTTGTTCGGATAGAACCGAAAACCGCCGCCGACATAACCTACAAGTTCTTTGCTTGCGCTCTCGTCTTGGAAAAAGTCGTTTCCGAACACTTTGACCGAACCTTCCGATGAGATCAGCCGCATGATAGATTTCAGCGTTGTGCTTTTTCCCGCGCCGTTCCGACCGATAAGTCCCGCAATTTGCCCCTCCTCTACCACAAAAGAAAGCGCGTCGAGAGTGAAATTCGGATAGACCTTTTTTAACTTTTCGACTTCAAGCGCGTACAAGGTCATTTCTCCTCATTGTTTTCTTTGGCTTGTTTGACGGCGTTCCAAAACGACTCCGCATAAGAAAACGGTTGAATGGCGATCCCTTGATTTTTGTCCGCCATAAGAATGAGCGAGTCGCCCGCATCGAGCGAAAACATATCGCGCACTTCTTTCGGAATGACGATCTGACCTTTGGGTCCGATCTTTACGGTGGCAAGATATTTACCTTCGGGAAAGTTTTCCATAATATGCTCCTAAAAGTATTACTTTTCTTACATTATATACTTTTCATATCGCTTTGTCAAGGATTTTTACTTCAAATCTCATTGATTTATAAAAAAAGAGTGCCTTATGCTCAACTCTTTAAAAACAAACATTGTAAAATAAGCATATATTTAAAAAACTTTTATAAAAGTGTTGACATTTGTAAATTTATAAGATATAATGTAGATAAACATCGACAATTTGAAGCAATTCGTTACATTTTTTATTGCAATCTATTAAACGCATTATTCATTTCGGAGGTGTAAGTTCATTGGACGAGAATAATTTTACCGACGATGAAGTGCTTTCCCTTTTGATCTTTCTTATCAGCGGCAGGCTAAACGAGCTCCTTGGAGCCGCGTCCGCAAACAGCGGCTTTATTAAAGGCGAGATCGCGGCTTATACCGACTGCTTGAAAATGGTCGCAACTTGGGAAAGTGCGCAAAAACACGGCTTGGATCCCCACTACTTTGCAAAGGAGAACGAAGATGATCTTTTATGATGTCAGCGCCGAATACACGCTATCGCAAATGATCCCCGCAATTATCGACAAACTCGATCATTTGAAAGGGACAGGTTCAGACGACGAATATTCAGACGGGCAACGCACCGCCTATGTCGAATGCCTCGAACTCATTCAAAAATGGGAAAAGTCCAAATTTTACAATCTGAACTTTCATATTGAAACCAAATATCCCATTTGATTCGACCTTCCCCAAATGTTCTACAATAACATATTTGTCTGTCATTGCTCAATCAATGGACCGATAAATTCGTGTTGCGTCAACGAAACTTTGATGCATGACGTCAAGATATTCACTCTTGTCGATTTTGTCGACTACGCACAAGAGCGAAAGTCGAACTTATAAGCCCTCTCCCTTATACATGAGGGAGAGGGCTGTATAATGCTAACCATTTAAAAGGGCGTCGTCTTCTTGGATCAGGGAAGATAATTGATCACGGTAATTGTTCAAGCGTCGTCTTCTTGGATCACGGAAGATAATTGTTCACGATAATCGCCTAATTTGCCATACAAGTTACTCATACCCTTTTTGTTTAAGTTACTTGCGCATAAGCCTTCCAAGTTCTTAAATACGCCGTCACCGGCAAGCCAGTTCTTGATGTCGCTTTTGATCCCCGACAGATCCGCGGCGGAGGATTCCGCGCGCTCGACCAAGTTGTCGATCGCCTTGGTAAGCGGATCGATATATTTATCGAGATTGCCCACGACATCGCTCGACTTTGTATCAATACCCTTTAAGTAGGTCGACAGGTCTTTGAGTTGCTTGGAGATCACGGTTATAACGGAACTATTGCTTGACGGTCATGCCGTTGATTGGGCGGACGGAAACGCTACCGCTCCAAAGGGTCTTGTCGCCATATTTCACTTCCACGGAAACGGTAACCTTATCCTTATTATCATTCAGCTTAAACGACAAGTTGCCGATCGTCAGATTTTCACCGTACGAAGCCCCGCCGAAGAGCGGTATACCTATCAACTTATTATCAGAGTCTGTGTCAAAGCTGTACTCCATCTCGTTGCCATCCTTAATAGCCATCAACTTCGTAAGCATGATCATTCCCTTGGGAATAGGAGCGCCTTCGCCGATCGCATTCCCGTCGCTGATCTTAACGGTATAGTTTTTGTTGCTTTCGTCCACGTCGTACTTAAAATACCCCTCTTCTTCGCCTACTTTGACGAATTCGATATTTTGAGCGAAGCGGATCACCCGTTGCAAATTTTCCAACGCTTCGTTGCCGAGGATCTCGGCTTGGGCGATCTCCTGCATATCGGCTGTGGTGGTCAAGATCACCGAAGTCATGATAGTAGTCATAAGCGACACCAGCGCAAGCAAAAGTACGGCGATAAGCATTTCGGCAAGCGTAAATCCGCGTTTTGAAAGTTTTTTCATGGCTTACTCCTTTTCATAGTAAACGGTCACGCCGTCCTCGGTGTAGAAGTAAATATCTGCACCCGAGGGCGATTTTGCGGCGGCGGAGTTGTCGCCCGTCGGTTTGTAGTTGAGCGTTCCCTCCGACGTTTTCGAGGAGCCGTCGTTCATTATATCTTCCAGGTTTTCCATGGCTTTATAAAACGCTTCGTCCTGTTTGCGCGCTTCGACATTGATATTCATCGAAGCCGAATACATTGCGGCAAAAAGTCCCGCGGCAAGCGCGATAATGATCACAGCCACAAGAATTTCGATAAGCGTTTCGCCCTTTTTTGAACCGAGTTTATTAAATATTCTTTTCATTCTTTTTTCTCCTGTCATTAGGTCGTCAGACCCGTGCCCTCAAAGGTAAACTGCACATTTTTCGTATCCCATATCAAGCTGTTATAACATTTGAATTCGCTATTCACGTCGGGCTTTGTCCAATTCGACCATGTTACGGGAACGCACATCGTCATCTGGTAAACGCGGTGGTCTCCCTGTTCCAGCCAAAGCTGGAACACAAATTTCGTCTGTACCATGCTCAGCTCGACGTGAACTGTCCCCATGTCCGACCTTTCCGCGGTGTCAAGGCTGAAAGAAATCTCCTGGTAGCTGAGCTCCTCGGGGTAATTCGGATCCGATTGATACGGCGCAATAAACTTGACGTTGTTGTTAAACCGCTGATCCGAAAAAAACAGAACTGGATTTGCAGAGATTTCTTTCTCTGCGGGCTCTGTCGTTCCCTCCTCCACCGCCAAAAATTGGATTTGAGAAATATCTTTGGAATTTCTGGGAACCAAATGCCCATCGTTCATCAGCTTGCTGGTAAGTTTGACCTGCGTTGTTCCGAGCTTCTTGCAAATAAGTTTCGCGGCGGAAGCGACGGCGAGGTACGCCTGCTGGTCCTCTTTTTCGTGCGTGTATCTGCCCGCGTTGGACGTCGCCATGGTAAGCGCGATCGTACCCGAAAGCGCGGCGAGGAGAAATACCAAAATAGCGATAAGCACGGTCGCCCCGCGACGGGACGCGGATCTTAAACGTAAATTCAGTAAACGCTTCATTCTATTTCCTCCTTTCAATCTTTATTCTCGACTATATTCAGCATTCCGTTTTTCCACACGACCGTGACGTTGCTAAGTCCGCCGTGATTGTACGACGAGTCTTCCCCGGGCCCTACCATAGCATAGGGAAGGGTGATCGTTTGATAGCCGAGCATCGCCTTAAAGGTCTCTCTGTCAACAATGACTTTTTGGCGACCCTCGTCCAATACTGCATTTATGATATTGTCCTCTTCCCCGCCTGCCAGATCGGATCTGTCCGCAAACTCAACATAATACTTCTTCGAATCATTGTTAGTATATTCAATCGACGGCAAGGGGCACAAGTAGAACCCGTAATAGTCCCAATATAACCTGCCGAATTTGATCTTCTCATCACCTTGTAGCTGATATTGTAGCTGATATCCCTTGATCGGGTCGAAGTCGGGATCATAGAACTTTGCGCTGTAGAAGTTGAAATAATCGGTACCGTCCCATTCCGCCGTCGTAATTTCCGTCGCGCCGTCAACGCCCTGCCCTGAATTGTAGTTATCATTCGCCCAATATTGGCCGCCCCTGATCTCCGAGATCGGCGTAGCTTTCGACTTCCACACCATGATTGGGTTGCCATCCTCGTCGAGCGCTGGAACCTGTGTATTCTGCCCGAGGCACACTTCTTTCTTTCCGTTGATCGTTTCGATCGTGAACATGTTGGTGGGGACGGGACCACCCAGCGGCGGTCCGCTTTGCAGCCACCAGGGCTCCGTGCGCGCAATGGTCTCGCCCGCGTCAATGAGGCTTACCACCGCACCGTCACCATTGGCGTAATAGACGGAATAGAATCCCTGGAATTCGATTGGAGCCGTGTTGTCGGGTCCTTCCGGGGCCCCCGCTTCCTCGACGTAGTAGTTCTGCTTGATCCAGTCTCCCCAAAACTCATTTCCGTAGGGCATGGGAAACGGATACATTTTCATCTTGTCATAGGATCCTTCCGCGGAAAGGTTGTTGTTATTCCACGTCCAGATATGCGTTGTCTCTGCCATTCCCCAGTCGCCGAATACCTTCTTGATGCCCGCAAGCGTCGCGGGGATCCCGTTGTTATATACACCCGCTTCTTTATTTTGCAATTTGGAGAGGATATCGCCTCTGTTTGTCCCGCTTTTGTTGTCGGTGGTGAAGAGCGCCTCTACGTTGGCGGTCAAGGGAATGGAGACCTTGGTCTGAAAGACGTAATAGTTCTTACTATCTCCCTTAAAGGTGCCGTAGGTAACGGGGGGCATCGTTTCGAACCAAACCGCAGAGTAACAGTGAGTTACACTGACATCTCCCTGCACTTCTGCGATGAGCCCTCCGCCCACGCGCACCGTGCGCTGGATCTGCCCCGCCGCAAAGCTGTTTGTGATCTTCGGCTTGCAGTTCACTTCACCACTCACTTCGATCGCGTGGGAAACACCATCGGTGCCATACACCCATCCGTCAAAACCTGCGTTCGAAAGGGTCATGCCGACGAGGCCGCCCGAATACCAGCCCGAGACCTGGCTCGCCGCATAACAGCCATCGATCTTCACATTGCCCATGGCGATCCCGATGAGCCCGCCCGCATAGAGGCACCGCTGTTTGGCAAAGTAAGGTTCGGTGCACACGCGAGTGGAGGCGGAGCAATTTTTGAACGTCGTACCATTTCCGACATTGTTCCCGACGGCAACGCCCACGAGCCCGCCCGCGACAACGCCCGACACACGGGTGAGAACATAAGGCTGTGTCTCGCGATGATTGCTATATGCGCTGTTCTCGACTGCGAGTGTGTTTTCTTTATCAATATAGTTGCGGACATGTTCGAATTCACAGTCCACGGCAAAGCCGACAAGCGAACCCGAAATGCTGCTGTCCCAATCGTGTGCATAGACCTGATTGATCTTGTCCTTTGTAGAACCCTTGTTCTTTGGAGAATCCTTGTCGAACGGAACTTCGAAGCTTCTTCTCCAGACGTGTGCGTTGACGATATCGAGGTATTTAAATGTGCATCCTTTCGCGATCTTGAAGAGGCCGCCGAGCGTCTGGTCGGCCCCGCCGAAGTTGATATTCTGTATCTTATAGGAGCCGCTTCCGTCGAGTTTTTGGCCCGAGAGCGTAAACGGTTTTGTGGTCGTCATGGGTGCCACGGCGTTCGACTCGCTGTTCATGAAATAGATCCACATATCCTTGATGTCCCCGCCCGGGAACGTGCCTTTGTAATTTTTGATGTTATTAGTATAATTGTCTATCAATTCGTGACGGATATTGTACAATTTCTCATAGTGCTGGTCGCCCGTAATGTCGCCGTAGAGCGTCGCTTTATCAATATTGTTTTCAGCGCCGTTGAACACATAGGAGAGGTTGGAAAGGTCGCGCATCGAGGCGAGCGCGACTTCGTCCCCCGCTTCGGTCAGAAGATAGTAGTATGGGTCGATACGGTAGGAAGTGATAGTCGCCGATCTGCCGTCCGTCTTTCGTACGCGCAAATTATAATTGTTTGGGTCACCCGTCGTTATCTTATCCTGGTCCAGTTCGTACAGTTCCACCCTTAAAGACACACGCTCATCTACCCCAACGAACTTCGTGGGCGTGTAGGATTGATGATTCGCAACACTATTTTTGATAGCCTCGTAAAGTACATCCGAAATCTCGTAGTCGTTATAATCCGAATCAACATTGCGATGGCGGCGGAACCAAACGGTGATATACGGATTTTGCGTCGGGTCAAGCCAATGAGCCAAGCTCTCACGCGGATAGAGCAAGTCTTGCTTAACATTGGTAATGTCGGGCGCGATGTTGTGGCGCAGCCACGGCTTTACCAAATTATTTTGGACTGCACCGTCGGCGGAGTTGATACTGTAACTCTCGGAGACATGGTCCATCACCATACTGTCGAGCGCGAAGTCCATAGTGCCGCCCGCACTTTGTATGTCTCTGAGGGTCAGCGGTTTATCTGCCTGTATAGTTTTATAAGGGACGGTCACTCCCGAATATGTCAAGTTACTTACATATTTGACTTCATAGCCGCCTCCGAAGATCCCCTCCGAATAGATCATGATTTCTTCTGTTGTTTTTTTCGGGTCATAATCCGGGTCACCCTCTTTTTGAAGCGTGGGAAATTCGAGATAGACGTCCAGTCCGAGGGGAGTGTCCAAAAGTTCGTCGGGCGGGTTTGTCAACATCTTGACTTCCAGGCGCAGTTCGTCGTCCCATATCCACCTTGCCGAAAAGAGGGGCATTCCCTCCTGTCGCGCGGGTTCGTCTACCCCCGTGCCGTAATAGTGGCCGATCTCGTTTTGGGAGAGATAGGTGGCTATGGGGGCATTGCTCGTCAACAAGAAGAGCAGATCTTCCACGTTGAATTCGTCCTCGCTGTAAAAGACTTCGAGAACATCCGCCGTATCGGGCTTATAAATAACGAGGATCTTACCGTTTTTTAAGAGCGTGCCGTCCGTCAGCGCGCCCGAAAGGAGCGTATTCCCTTGGGCGATACACTTGCTGTCCGCCGGGTCGGTCGCGGCGTCGAAGTTCCAGACATACTTTACTTTCTCGGCTTTGGGTCCGTCAGCACCGTCTTGTGTGATGATCTCCCCGTCCTTGGCGTCGGCATTCAGCCTGCCGAACGAAGAGGTCTCCGACGTGCCCGCGTTCTTCATGCCGTACAGTTTGCTCTGCACCGCTACCGCCACTGCGCGAGCATTGCTGTTCATTTCCGCCATATCTATTTGCTTCTTTTCGGCAATAACATTTGGCGCGGCGATCAACAACATGATCGCTATAAGAGCGACCACAAGTATTACTTCGATAAGAGTAGTGCCGCGTTTATTTTTGATTTTTTTCTTCGCATCCATATCCGATCTTCGTTGCCCTCCTGTTTTTTTGCGTCTATATAAACGTTGGATAAAGCAAAATAAAAGTTATTGTATATACCTATACACTATATATTTTATCTCATTTTATGCAAAATGTCAAGAGCAACGGGCTTTTTTCGCAATAAATTTATAAATAAACTAAAAAATCTACACAGATTTCATTTTTCCGTGCGGCAAATTGCGTGTGTTGGGTTGGCAGGCACGGGGCGTGATATTGCTACCTTTAACAAAGGCGCTCGTCCTCGCAAATGAAGAGGCTTGCCGTGAGGCAGTAGTATATGTCAAACAATCCCCTCAGTCTGCTTCGCAGCCAGCTCCCCTTGCTAAGGAGCGCCTGCGTCGCTACCCTCACTTATCGGCACTCTCGCGCTAAAAGCGCAAGAGTAGCCCTTTATGTTCGGTCGCTCCTTTTCGTAAAAATGCCAAGCATTTTTACGAGCGGCTTACGCCGCCACCTTCACCTGTCATGTCGTCACTACCCTCGCTTTATAGTCTGTTTGCTCACTATGTTCGCAAACAAGACTTTTATGCTCGGTCGTTCCTCT
>CANQFK010000017.1 GCA_947598585.1 uncultured Clostridia bacterium | reverse complement strand
ATCTTGTAGACATTTTCTTTCATTTGTAGTAAAATGATTGTAGGACAACGTAGGATACTCCTTTAATGTTTTTGTGGATACTAACATTATATCAGAGTTTTTCTGCGTTGTCTCTTTTTTTTGCTACTGTTGCACTTCATATGATAACCTAAGGGCGCCCCTTAGCAAGGGGAGCAGTCGCCGTTAAGGCGACTGAGGGGATTGTTTCTCCCTCAAAAGCTATCGAGTTATTCGCTCACTTGTGTTGTAAAACAGCATACAGGTGCTAAAATAAAGTCCGAACTGTTGAATTGCCTTGTTAATATAATAGTATAGAATGTTGCAAAAAGGTTGGGTTTCGCCATGTTTTGCTCCTCGGTAACGTTTTTTTCCTTATCTTTATTGCTCAAATACACTTGTAGGCTATTTTACCGCGTTTGTATTACAATTCAAAAGAAAACAAAAGATTTTGCTTTTTGACCGTAAAATCACTTGCTTTTTTGTTTGGGATATGCTATAATCTCTTAGCAAAAAATGCCGAGGTATAGCGCAGTTTGGTAGCGCGCTTGGTTCGGGACCAAGAGGCCGTGAGTTCGAATCTCGCTACCTCGACCAGCTGAATAATTCATATTTTCGCGTCTAATAGACGCTTACGGGGTGTAGCGCAGTTTGGTAGCGCGCATGAATGGGGTTCATGAGGCCGGAAGTTCGATTCTTCTCACTCCGACCAATGAAAAAAAGCATCGAAAAGGTGCTTTTTTTCATTGACTTTAATTATGAAAACATAACATATGTAAAACCTGCATGGCGCAGGCTGTTATTTTATCTTCCGATCTCGGTGTTGTCCTCCTTGCGGTTGCGAAGTTCCTTTATCGGGTGAGGCGCGGTTTCAAAACGGTAATCCTCTCCGAACTCCCCTATATAGCTGCTTATCACATTGTGACTTGCCACGTTGGTCGGGATCTTGTTGACCTGATCGTTGTATTTGAAAAATTCGTAGTCTTCGGGCAGCTCGCTCACCTTGGTGTAATCTTCGAGGATCGCGGTGTTTTTGATAGTCTTGGCGAGAATGTCGCGGACATATTGTTTGTTGCGTTCGGCATATTTATCGAACGCGAGCAATTCGGGAAATTCGCCCTCGCCCACGACTTGTTCGTAATCCTTGTTTTCGTATTGGTTAAGCAGCTGTCTTGCCTTATTCAAGTGACTGAGTTCCTGAACAAAGCATTGTTCAAAGACGCTGCGGACATTTTGGTCGGTTTCGTCGTTCATAAGGCTGTAATAAAGGTAGCACTCCGTGTACTCGTGCATAAGCAGGCTTTCTAAGCGCGTACATTCGGTGTCTATCAACGAGCCGTATTGCGAAACGTGCTGCTCCTCAATCATGGCGATCTCGGTATAAAGTTTGCGCCCGAGGTCGGACGTGTAAAATCCGCCCAAATTCATATAATAATTCATTGTTTGTTGCTCTGCGGCGGTAATTATCATGGTATTGAGTTTGGTCGCAAGTGTTGCCTTGTGCGCGTTTATGTGTCTGCGTATGTCGTCATAGGGATAGCGGTGCTCGGCGATCGTGGGTCTGCCCGGCATGATCTCGGTATAGCCGCCGACAAGCATTTCGCCCTTTTCGCCTTGCTCCATTTCGAGCAGATCGGAGAATCTGTACAGATGATCGAAGTCTTCGAGCAGCGCAAAATCCAGCGCCGCCTTTACATACTTGTCGCTTTCGAGTAGCGCAAGGTTTACGGTGAGATCTACCGCGAGTTGCTCGTATGAGATCGTGACTTCCAACAGATTTTCGTCCTTGGGCTTTAATGACGTCAACTTTTTTTGTTGCTGTTGCTCGCTGCGACGGATAGCGGCAAGTTCGCGGCGCAAATCATTATTGCCGCATTGGCGCGAAAATTGATGCCCGAACCAGACTGCTTCGTATTCTGCGCCTGTGGCGAGAATAATGCGCACTTTGGAATACGGATCGATTGCGTATTTGTCGTACGGCTTTTGGTAGAGCTTTTTCCAATTTTCATAGCATTTGTCAATTTTTTGAGCCTTTTCTTTGAATGGATTCATAAAATGTCCTCCTGAAACATTATTATTTTGATTTTTCTCCAAAATGCCGCGTTATATACCTTGACTTTTATTGCGCCGTGGATTTTTTATGCGCATAGATCTATTCGGGATCGCAACATAAAGATATACACATTTTATTCCACAATTGTACAATGATTTATCCACATATATGTTGATAAACTTTACCGGGAGGACCTTTGGAATATTCCGAAAATGTTTCATGTGAAACAAAAATTGCGAAAAATAGTACAAAAATTACCGATTTAATGAAATATTCCTCTATATTGTACAAATTTTAAGTAAAAATGTTTCATGTGAAACATGAAAAAGCCCCCGAATTGCTTCGAGGACTTCTTCATTTATTGGAGGTAGTCTACTATCTTTATTTTTCCAATGATTCCAATATCTCGGAAATTCTGTCCAGATCGTCGCGATTATAATAATCTATGTAAATGCGACCTTTTTTGTCATTGCCGAGCACCGAAACCTTTGTTGCAAATGCGCGTTGCATTCTCGCTACAAGATCTTTAAGTTCAAGACTCTGTTCTTGCGCGGTTTTTTGTTTGGGGTTGCGATACGCTTTTACCAATTCTTCGAATTTTCTTACGCTCAATTTTCCGTCGGCACCTTTTAATGCAAGAGCGCATTGCGCGTCGGGATCGTCAAGCGATATAAGGACTTTTGCGTGACCTGCCGAAAGTCTGCCCGTGGCAACGAGATCGATGACTTGTTGCGGTAAGGTGAGCAGTCCGATCGTATTTGTAACTACCGTACGGCTCTTTCCGATACGTTCGGCAACTTGTTCTTGCGTATAGTTGCATTCGTCCATAAGTTGCTTTATTGCGTTGGCTGTTTCTATCGGATTGAGGTCCTCGCGCTGAATGTTTTCGATAAGAGAGATCTCGTGTATCTGTTCCTTGGTGTATTTGCGTACTATTGCGGGGATAGTTTTGAGTCCCGCACGTCTTGCTGCCCGCCAACGACGTTCGCCCGCTATTATCATATAGCGATCGCCTTTTTCGACCAATATGATAGGGGTGATGATGCCGTGTATGCGTATGCTGTTTACCAGCTCGGTCATGGCGACTTCATCGAAAACCTTACGCGGTTGTTCCTCGTTTCGGTCTATTTTGTCGAGAGGGATCTCCATTGCGATATTTTCGGAAGGGTTTTCTTCTTTGACCTCGTCTTCGAAGTCTATGTCGCCGAGCAACGCGCCCAAGCCTTTACCTAAACCTTTTAATGCCATTATGTACCTCACATTGAATTTTATTTTTTCTGCTTGTATTATAGCATTGAAAGCTACAAAATCATAGATTTTGTGGGCTAATGCCCTATTTTGCTTCGCAAAATGCTTTCTGCTCATCTACGGCGCTCGCAAACCCTTGTAAACAAAGTTTGCCTCACTTGTATTATACTATGTTTTTATCGATACGTCAAGAGAATTTGACAAAAAAGATGCGGCAATTCGATATTTAATGGTCGATTTGTCATTTTTATTGCTATAAAGCGAGCAATTCGATTTTTGACTTGTTATTAAGAATATCATCAAAAATATTAAATATTACGAGTATGATATCATAACCGATATTCGTAATACATGGTGGCGTCTGAAAAGTCGAAGAAAAATTGGCGATAAATATTTACTTTAATGCAAAACTATGGTATAGTATAACCATAATAAGCCGTTTTCGGTCAAAAAATCTCATAACTAAACAAATATTCAGAGGGGAAAACAGATGCGAAAGCGCAGAAGCGGATTTACATTGGTCGAACTTGTCGTCGTTATTGCGATCGTCGGCATTCTCGCCGCTGTGCTTATCCCCAATTTCGGCACGATTTTCGACTCCGCACACAAACTCGAAGACAAACAGCTTATGTCCGAACTCAATTCCAAACTCGCTTTGAGGGAAATAAACCTGACCGAACTGATAGATCGCAAGTTGCAGACCAAAGGTTGGGAACTTGCCTATTCGTACAAGTATAAGGCGCTTGTCATAGTGGACGAAAACGGAATGATCGTCGACGCATGGGATCGTGCGCTGATTGGCGCCAAAGCGGACGGCTTCGAGCGCGTTTCTCAGCTGACAGACCCGAGCGGGAGCACCGATCTGAACAAATGGAGAGATGGCGCGTTTGTTATAAACGAACCTCTTACCGAGGAAAATAAGGATGAGTTCAATGAGCACGAGGCGATCTTTATAGAAAACAGCGTCGATACGCCCATTCCCGCAGGCTATTTTAAGAGCAACGCGACGCTCAAACGAATTTACATCGGAGCGGGTATAACGGAGATCCCCACGAGTTTTTTGGAGAGCTGTTCTACCGTCGAAAAGGTGTTTATTGCGGGAATGGGTGTTAAAATTTCCGCCAACGCGTTTTACGGATGCAATAAATTGTCGTACATAAATCTCGAAAATGTTACCGAAATAGGGACTTGCGCATTTCAAAATTGCGGCGAATTGAAGCAGGTCGATCTCAAAATCGTCCTAACAATAGGTGTGAGCGCATTCAAAAGCAGCGGACTGTCCGAAATCGTTTTGCCCGAGTGTCTGGAAAGTTTCCATTGTTCCGCTTTTGATAAGCTGCATATCAAAAAATTGAAGTTATTTTATCCCAAGACGATCCTTGTTGGGGATTATGATGCCGGCGAAACCAATTCGGATATGCCGATCATCGAGGAGATAGAGATAGGCGGATCGGCGCCAAAGGAATTGCCGGTAAGCCTTATGAATTGGCTGCGTGCAGTCGTCGACAGATCGAAAAGTCTGCTCAAAACCGTCACTATACGCAACGCCAAAGCGGAATCGGAATCTGTGACGCCGTTTGAGTATATGCAAGACGGGTCGGAGATAATTTTCGAGGACGAAACAAGCTACAACTCTTTCAAAAAGAGTTTCGGCAGCGCGAAGGTGCTCAAAAAGTGGGAAGAACAACAATCCGCTTGACGGTAGCGCTCACAAAAAAAGCCTTTATTCACACCGCTGTTATAAAAATACAGTTGATTTATTACTCTTTTTATGGTATAATTTCTCCGTGGTGAAAAAATTTGCGAAAAAATCGATAATCATTTTGGTTCTGGCGATAATATGCGCCTGTTTTGCCATAAGCCCCATGGGCGCAAGTTACGCGCGTTCGTACGATTTTTCACCCGCGGACGGCTCCAAATACAAGACGTTGACGGCAAGTGACGTGATCGAAAGCGCGTTCGGCACGCCCGACGAGGTCGAAAACGAATTTCTTTCGGGTAGCGCCTTTATCCTCAAATACGGCGACGGTGTGGGCAGTCCCAACGTTTCGCTGGATTTCGACGAAGCGAGCGGCAAACTTTCCGTCGTCACGACGCCGTACAATTACGAGAGCGTAAACGGCGAAAATGTCACCTGGGTAGCGAAAAACGTAACGATCGGCGGCAGACAACTCGCTAAAAACGGCGATATGTGGACATGCGACGTACAAAGCGACGACGGCGATCTTGTGGAAACGGAATTTACTACCGACTTTATTATCGATGCTGCCGATATAAACGCGTTTGCAAACAGCGCATACAATGCGGCAAAGCACGCGTCGGAAACGATCGGCGCCGAGGACGCGGAATACGAAAGACGTTACGGCGAATATCTCGAAAACTTGTCGCGTTTCGAACAATACGAGAAGGACAAGGAGAAGTACGAGCGCGACATAGTCGAATACGAAAAATACGTTTCCGAATACAAAAAGTGGGAACAGGCGAAAAAAGAGTACGACGACTACCTCGCCGAATACAACGAGTATATCAAGGAACTCGATTTTTACGAAAATTACGAGAAAGTCCAAAAAGAATATCTCGCCGAGGTGGACAAGTACAACAAATATCTCAGCGATCACGATTCTTATATCGAAAAGATGAAACAATACGAGGCGCAAATGGATTCGCCCGATATACGAAAGGCTCAATATCAGCTTTCCGTTCTCGCTTATATGGATAAGCCCGTTACCGAAATGGACCGCACTCTTTCGGGCGCCATTTTGGGCAATGCCGTAACGCAGGTCCTTGGACAGCGCGAGGCGCTCAAACAGGTGGTGGAAGAAGAGGCGATAGATAGAGCGACCGAAGCGACCTTTGCGCTCCGAACGCTTATCGAGCAATATCACGGACTCACGAACGACGCGTCGCGATATATGTTTTACATAACGAGTTACGGCAGCCTCAGCGCGAATTTCAACGACCTGTTGCGCGTTTTGGACTATCTTTACGGCTTTCCCATCGTTTCCCGACAGATAAAAAAGATGGAAAGGATCGAGCAGTTCGAAATATTGCTCGCACAGCTTTATTATATTTGCAACGCGTTGAGCGACAAAAGGATAACCAATTACATAGCGGAATACACTTTTAAAGAGAGCGGTCGCGGATATTTCGACGGCTCTTATATGATAGGCGCGGACTCCTCGGGCAAACGTTCGCCCGCGAGCATTCTCGGCGCCGACGGACTGCTCGAAGATAGGGATTCCGTCGCTCCGCTTCCCGGCGGTTGGCCCGAAATGCCCGAACTTCCCGTCGAGCCGCAAAGAGTGGAGCCTCCGACCCCGCTCCCGCCCAGACCGTCCCGACCCGTTCCGCCCGATACGGTAAATTCGCCCGGCGATCCGCCCGCGACTGTCGAACAGCCGACCATGCCAAGCGAGGTCAAAAAGCCGACCATGCCCAAGCAGCCCGTGCATTCTCAAAAGGATTTGGATCTGAAAAAAGCGTACGACGACGGCAGGATAAGCTATCGCGAACCGCTCGAAGAGGCGCACATTCTCACCGTAAGTAAGACCGTCAGAAAATATTTCCGCAACGTAAAAATGGTAAGTATCAGCTTTTACGAAAGCGAGCAGGCGAAGGCGCGCGGCGACAAGCCCGTTTATCATATAGACGAAGTTCCGCTAATGTCGGAAGTACAATTCGAGGGGGCATTGCCGCAAAAAAGCAGATTGGGTTACAAATGCGTATTCGATCATTGGGTGGACAAGGACGGCGAGTTTTTCGACCTCGAAAACGTACAGACTTCGCTCAGCGACGTCGACCTGTTTCCGCGCTACGTCGAAACGCCCCTTAAATGCAATGTTATATGGTATGTGAACGGGGCAGCCATTCGCGACGCATGCGACTATGATTCTTCGCCGTTTTACGACCAAACGGTGTTGCCGCCCATTCCCGTAACGAACTCGGACGGCAGAGGTTTGCGCCTTTTGGGCTGGCGCGATATCGGCGGGATTTTGTACGACGCGGGACAGAACTTGCCCGTAAGAACGGGCGAAGAAGCGTTGACCAAAACGGCGTATTACACGGCGGTGTTCAAAACGGGCTTTTTTGTCGAATGGTTAAAAGAGGACGGAACGCTCATCGAAAGGCAGTCCGTCTGGGACGGCGAAATGCCTCAGCCACCACTCCCGCCCGTAAAGCCCGACGATAACAGTTGCAGATACGAATTTGCGGGATGGGGTAGAGATATCGAGGAAGTTCATGCGGATACGTCTTATCGCGCGTCGTACGAAAAAAGATATTTTGTGGGCATAGTGGGCGAGGACAATCGAGGCGGCACCGTGGAACGCAGTGACTCCGTAATAGCGGCTTCGTGTTATGCATTGGAAGGTAAGACGTTCGATATTTCCATGCTCATCGATGTGGCGCGCGAAAACAACGCGGCTATCAGGATACAATGGAGCAAATACACGTTACAGATCCCCGTTTCCGTTCTTGACGAGGCGGACGAAAAAGGACTTATGAGTTTTGTCCTTACGGAAGAGCGAAAGGGATATAAATCGTACGGATTCGAGATAAAATTTATAAACGAGGCGGGCGAGGAGATCGCGCTCTCTTCGGCTGTGTCGCTCACGATCCGCAATACATATAGCGCTTACGACACGACAAACTCATATCTGAGCGCAACGGACGGCAAAGGCAACTCGTCGTATGCGCGATTTGTCATTACCGAAAACGAACTGACATTTTCGATAAGCGCGAACGTCGTCTACTTATTAAGACCGCTTTACGCGATAACGATAACGCCCTGCGAATTTCTCGACATCGTCATCGATTCGCCGCTTTGCGAAGCGTATCAAGAGGTAAGCGTCACGCTTAAAAATTTGCAAAAGGGCATGAAGATAAGTTCCGTCTTTGTCCGCGACGACAAGGGCAACGACGTTGTGTACTCCAATACGAGCACGGGGATCAGCTTCACCATGCCGCGTTCGGGCATTGTTTTCGGAGTCGCGTGCGATCTTATGGAATACAAGGTGGTTTTCAAAGCCGACGGAATGGTGCTTATAAGCCGCACCATGCATTACGGCGATACGATCATACCGCCCGATCCGCCCACAAAGGCGTCGGACGGCGAATATGAATACAGCTTTGTGGGCTGGGACAAGCAACTCGGAACGGTCACGGGCGATATGGAATTCAATGCGGTGTTCGAAAGCGCACCCCTCGTTGTTCCCAAATTGCCCCAAACCACTCTCGGCAAGTTCATAAATGCCATGTATATCGTTTTGCCCGTAACGCTTGTCGCGATCGCCGCGGCGGTCGTTGCGATCGTGATCGTGGTGCGCAGAAGAAAGCGACGCGTTGCGTGTGCCTTGGCAACGGGCGAAGAAGGGGAAGTCACGCCTACCGTTTCGCGCGGTCCCGTCGCTGCGTTTATGTATAATGTATGGACAAAAATCAAGGCGTTTTTCGCACATGTATGGGCAAAAACCGTTTCCGTCGCAAAGGTGGCATGGTCGAAAACGGCTGCCGCTTTCCGCTTTGTGTGGTGCAAGATCGCGCTTTTGTTCAAGCGGCCGTCAAAGACGGAAGAGCCATCGGATAAGGCTACCGAAACGGAGCCCGCTGATAAGAAAGCAGAAGTTCGCGAGGAGCGACCTGTTGTTGCCTCCGAAATTACGGAAAAACCCGTTGCTACGGTGGAAAAGTCCGCCGCTATTACGGAAGAGCCCGTTGTTACGACGGAAAAACCCGCAACTATTACGGAAGAACCCGTTGTTACGACGGAACCTGCTATTATTCAAGAGGCTGTGAGCCCCGAAAAGCAAGAGGAAAGCGGCGAAAAAGCGCAAGCCGACGATCGAAAGCCTTTCATTATATATATAAGGAAAGGTTGGACGGTAATTGCGGCGTTTGTTACAAGGTGCGCCTCGAAGTTGAGATCGGGCGCGTCCGCGCTGATTTCCCGCTTCAAAAAACCGCCAAAGAGTATGAAAGAGGACGAGGAGCCGACTTTGACCGAGGGATCGCCTTTGCAGCAAAGCGAAACGAGCGAAGCTATGGAAGATCGCGAAAAGGTCGCTTCGGAGCAAAAAGAGGTCGAAATATCGGTTAAGCCGCAAAAAAACAATCAAAGTCGTCCTAATATTACAAGAAAAGGCAACGGGAACAGTGGCAATAAACAAAACAAAAAGCATATAATTATTGTACAAAAGGGAAATCGTCCCGACAATAAGGGCACGAAGAACAAGGGCAAACGTTGACGCGGTGACGGTCATATTCCCAAGGCGCCTCGACTCTTGTGAAAAAAAGGCAAATCTTGCCAAAAAAGACAAAAAAATTTTTAAAATGCATTTTTTTGTCGAAAAATCTATTGACAAATGTCGAAGAATCAAGTATAGTATGAAGTGTATCGGTCGAGGTAGCGGTAGTATACGCTTTTCTTTGATCCGCATATATTAAAAAAATCACAGAGGGTTTATCATGAATTTGACAAACAGAAAACCTAAATTGGTCCTTATCGCTTTGATAATGGTCATAGCAATGCTTTGCGGCATGTTGTCGCTTGCTCCTATGAGTGCTGTCAGAGCGGAAGAGCAGGACAATACGACAGTCGAATCGAATTGGTTCGAGGTCACCTATTCGAAGGACGACCTCGCAATACGATTGAGCAATGATTACCGTAAGTACCTTGAAGAAAGTAAGGGAGATCTGACCTCTTTCAAGAACGCTTTGGTAGCGGCGGTCAAAGAAATCGTAATGAATGGTATATTGAACGTTCAGACGGAGGGGAAAGCCGAAGCGGCAGCTTATTCGACTATCCTTCCTTTTGCCGCACCGAACGATTTTCCGAGTGATCTTCCGCCCGAATTTCAGGGAGGGGATATCGGTGCTATCGATTGGAATAACAGCGAACTCTTGAATTCCTTTAAGGATTATGTCGAAGAGCGCCTCAGCGATCCCGTAGAACTCGACAAGTACTTAGACGGAGAATACAACGTTCTTTTGGAATATGCGATAGGCGAGTACGTTCAGCATAAGCAAAGCGAGGGTGACGTCGAAGAGGACGAAATTTATAAAGATATCAAAGACGCTATACAAGGCGTGGTTGATACCGCTATGTACAACGCCCTCGACACTCTTGCCGAAAGAGCGGTAAAGGAACAGTTGGAAAGCGAGGGCAAGGATATCAAAGACCTTGCACCCGGAGAACTTGACACGCTCAAACAAAATTGGAAAGATACCGATGAAAAAGCGCAAGAGTACAAAAAGGATTGGGCAGAGCAGAGCCAGGAAGTTTTGACTCAGACCGCGGACGTCGTTAAGGAAAACGGCGGCAAGGCTCCTTCGCTCGGCGTAAGCGATATCATCGACGCGCTCGATTCCGTTTATGTCAACGATACACAACTGTTTTCGAGGGGCAGCGGTATTTATGTAAAGAATCTTCGTCAGTTGCTTTCCATTATACCCAGACCCGCGGAAATAGCGGACATGAGCGCAGAGGATCTCAAAGATCTTATCTCCGCAAATATCAAACTCGAAACCAAGTTCGGCGATATCAAATTCAAACTCACGTTCGGATTTATCGGCGACAGCCACGCTATCCAAAGCGCAGCTAAGTTCATCGCCGATCATATCGACGTAAAAGTAGACGGCAACAAATACGCAGTCGCTATCAATGTGCCCGACGCATTCGGCAAGGTGTTGTCCAAGTTCTACAAGTCGAACAGATTCAGCGATACAACGAAGAACAATGTGTTCGCATTCTTCGGAAAGACGCTTTCCGAGATAGAGGACAAATTCGTCGGCTTTACATATGAGGAAGTGTTGGACTTCTTTAAGGGTATTGACTATCAGAAGTGGTTCAACGATCTCCTTAACGGCGACTTCATCACCACATATTTCGGAAATTACTTCGAGAGAGTGTTCGGCGAACCGCTCACCGACGAGGTTATAAACAAGATCATCGACTCGTTCTCCGAGAAGATGGCAGACTTTGCAAGTCGCGAGCTCACTTATAAGGACGCATACGATTTCCTTGCAAAGAACATTCCGGGCTTCGGCAGACTTGCGGGCAGTCTCGATAACGAGCGCCTCGAAGCTCTTGTAAATAAACTTCTGAACATTATAAATAATGTCGATTGGGAGAAGTACGACGCACAAGGCGTGCGCGACGTTCTTGCTTCCTCTGAGACGTTCAACGATACGATAGTAAGTTACATCGAGAAATTCGAGGGCTATGGCGATGTTTACGAAACGTTTATCGGCTATGTCGAGAAAGCGTTCGGCTACTTGCCCGAGAATATCCGAAACGGCGCCATAATCGATATGTATGACGGCGAGGGCGCTTATTCTCACAACGGCACCTACACACTCGATTTCGAAAAGATCTTCGGCAAGATCGCGTCCGTATTCAGAAATCACGGATTCGATCAACTTGCGGATCTTGCGGATAATGCGGTAAAGGCTTTGGACGAAACGACCTATACATTCGATCTTTCGTTCAATATGAATGTAAACAATGTTTATAAAGTGGAATACTTTGTAGGCAACGAGGAGCAAAATGAATTGACGCGCGAGGGACTTCTTCCCTTTGGCGCAAACGTGGATCTCTTTGCTCGTCCCGAGGAAGTTGTCGAGGGCAAGTACGATATCCTTTATTGGATGAACGCAAACAAGGATAAGGTCACCGAAATGCCCGAAGCCGACACAGCGCTTTATGCCGTTACCGACTTCACATTGGACGGCTTCATCGACGAAGAACAGTTCGACGAAAAATATGCCGTTCTTATGACGACATCCACCCCCGGATTGAAACACGAACTCAAAGTAGTTCCCGACGGCGTTTCGTATGCCGAATACGAATATGCTTGGTCCCATGACGGCAAGGCTATCGAGGGTGCGAACTCGAATACCTATATGGTAGGCAATGTTGCGGACAGCGGCATGTATACCGTAGTGGTCACCGATAAATTTACGGGACATCAAGCGGAGTTCACATTCGAAGTAGAGATCGAGCAAGGACGCAGCATCGAAGTAAGCGCAAAACTTGTTCCCGTTACAAAGGGATATAAGCAGGGCAACAAGATAAGTTACGAATACGACGGAAGCGAAAAGACCGTTGCGTGGGAGATATCTTACAAATGGGTCGAGGAAAACAAGGAACTTACCGAAGCCGAAATTGCGGATCTGACCAAATGCGTGGTGATCGAAGAAAACAATATGTCACGCATTGACGCGCGTCAGAATATCGTAAGCAAACTCGCGATCTCCGTTGCGGACGATTATATCGAAAAGGTATGGCTTTATGTTGACGGCGAACTTTGCGAAGATAACGTAGCAGAGATCGAAGACACCTGGACTATCGAAAAGGCAAAGATCTCCGTAAAATACGTTTGGGATTACGACGCGTCTGTCGCACGTCCGCAAACCGGTGAAGAATATACCGTTAAAGTAAAGGAAGTCATCATCACCGCGCCCGATCGTTTCGTTGATACGACCGCAGGTCTGTTCGATATCGACAGGATCGTATACAGCGGCGACAGCAACGTTCAGACTTTAAGTGGAACATATCATACCACCGCGAGCGCAGCGCTTGCTCTTCGCAGCCTTAACTATGAGATAGTCGCAGAGGAAAATGCAACGCTCGAATGGTCTATCGACAAGGCTCAGATCGCCGATCCCGCAAATAAGTGGAATACACTCGGCTTCTTTGGTACTTTTACCTATTCTTTGAAAGTAGGCGAATTTGACGAGAATAATATTAAATATACCGGTCTTCCCGTGGGCTATGAAGAGTACTTCGAAGTAAGCGCATTTACATACACGAAAGACGGTCAGGTCGTAGACAAGAGCGAGCTTTTGCAAGAAGGCAGCTTCAAAGTAAACGTTACCGTAACATTTATAGAAAATGACGTATGCGAACTTAAAAGCGGTAAGACCGAATTTAAGTTCACGGCTAACATAAACGTTTCCAAAACCTCGGTAAGCCTCTATGGCGCCGTATGGTATTTCGACGGCAAGGAATACGAGGGCGAAGATATCTTCTATGACGGCAACAAGAAAGAATTCGAACTTCGCAGTCAAAACGGAAATGTCCTTGGTGACGCCATAAGAGAAAAGATCGAATATGTATATTACAGAAGCGGTTCTACCGAAGAACTCGGCGACGCTCCCAGCGAAGTAGGCAATTACAAAGTTTCGGTAAGATTAAAGGCCGAATATCGAGAGGATCATAAACTTGGCACGCCTCCCGAAGATCTTGAATTCGAGATCAAGTCGGGCGAAACGATCGACCTTGGCGACGCTAAGTGGTATCTCGGAAGTTCGGAATACAAAGATGAAGCTATCGTATATGACGGAACAGCCAAGGCTTTGGTGCTCGGCGGTCTGGATACAAGCATTCTCGAAAAGCTCACATATACATACTACAATGTAGTTGACGGCACGAGAGGCGATGTGATAGAGGCACCCATCAACGCAGGCGTTTACGAAGTGGTCGTTTCCGCAGAGGGACTCAATGTTATCAATCCGCCCGATGCAAAACGTTACGAGATCAAGCCCGCAGCCATCGACGCTAAGCCGTCGGCAACGCTCAGCGCGACCGAAGTTCTTCCCGATGAAGACGGCAAGTGGACGGTGACCGTTACCTACGGAACTGAAAACGAACATTACACTTATGCTACTCGCGCGGACAGCGTACTCGAAGCCGAGGAAGCAGGCGAATACAAAGTTTATGTAACGGCTACGATCTCCGATAAGAACTATACGTTCATCGGACTTACGGCAGGCGCAAACGAACAGATAAGCGAGGACGGACTTACGTTCACAATCACGCTTACCTGGACGGCTAAGGAAGGCGGAGAACTTCCGCCCGTCGGCGAGGATCTCGACCTTACGGGCGCGGTATGGAACGCTAACGGCGAGGCTTATGACGGATCGAACTTCTCTTACACGGGCAGGACCGTATCGTTCACGCTCAGCGGAGTTGCGTCCAATATTCTCGCTCAACTCGAATATGTATATTACAAAGACGGCAGCGAAACGGGCAGCAAGGATCTTCCGTTCGAAGCAGGCAGCTATGTAGTCAAGGTCGTTGCCAAGACGGGTTATAAACTCGTAGGCGAATTTGATGAAACGGTCGAGTTCGTGATCGACAAGGCTGTACTTGTAAATCCCTCGGCTAAATTCGATCGCAATACCGATATTGTAAGAGGTAAAGAAGTTATAACCGTAACTCCCTCGTCCTCCAATTTCTACAGCGAAGGCGTTATCACAGGCGATACGGAAGCGGGAGTCATCGGAAAGTATACGATAACTATCACCTTTACATTGACAGATCAGAACTTCATGTTCGACGCAGACGATCTCGATAACGATCAGTACACTTGCGCGATCATCGAAGACGGACAAAAGTTTGTCATCACATATAATTGGGAACTCAAAGAAAACGTTGAAAGATCGTTCAACAATGCCGCAACCGGCGTGACCGTAACGGACGAGAACAATACGTTGCCCGAGAGCATTACCGAAAACGAGCTCAAAGTTTCCATGGAACAGGTAGACCTCGGTGATTATACCGATGAGCTCAAAGCGCAATATCCCGACAAGAAAGCTAAGTTCGGTTCGGCTTATGACATTCGCTTCGAAGTGGACGGCAAGAAGTTCGAAACGGCGGCAGGCAGCAAATTCCGTGTAAGGATCCCCGTGCCCCAGAACCTGATCGACTATGCGAAAGAAGATCTTGTAGTCATGCATATCAAAGATGACGGCAGCATCGAATATCTTCCCGTTATAAATCTCGAAGTGGTAAATTCGCCCGACAAGGACGGCGTTACAACTTCCGTAAAATATGCGGATTTCGAAGTTGACGGCTTCTCGATGTTCGTTCTCATCGGGCTCGAAAAGATCCCCGGCAGCGTAGGCAGCTGGTGGTTGATATTGCTCCTTTGCGTGCTCGGCGTTCTTGTGATCGCAGCTATCGTGTTCCTCGTTCTGAGATTGAGAAAGAAGAACGATGACGGAGAAGCTAAGGCAGCCGAGATCGAAGGCGGCGAAGGATCGGAAGAAAAAGAAAGTTCCGATGAAAACAACAGCGACGACAACGACGGCGATGACAACAAGGACAGCGACAACAAAGAAAACGAATAAGCATTAGTTCGAAATGCCCACTGTAAAGTGGGCATTTTGCTATTCTTGCCGCGTGTGGCGCAGAGTGTATCGAACTTATTCTATAACGTTACAGGCTTAATTTACAGACATATTATATTCCGCGACGATAGGAGGACTTAATATATGAAAACGATCTGCTGCTTGCTTGTTTCGGCTCTGATATTCTCGGCGCCGATCGTGGGAATGAAGAGCGCTTGCGCTTCGGATATGGGCTACAAGGAAAGGCAGTCTGTGCAAACTTGCGCTTTGCCTAAAAAGGAAGATCTCAGATTGGATTCGGTCAACGATTTTGCGGGCGGACAAGTATATAAGTACACTCAGATCTACGACGGCATGGAAGTTTACGGCAACGACATTACCGTCGTGCGCACTTTCGACGGCGACGAACACGTTTACGGCGACCGTATAGCTATCCCGTCGCTAAAACAAAATATAAGTTTGGAGCAGGCGATCGACAAGGTGGACGGCGAGGTGGATTCCGCCGTCGCCAAGGTCTACGCCTTGGATCGCGAGCCTACGCTTGCTTACGAACTTTCTACGGACAAGCAAAAGATCTTCATTTCGGCGGACACGGGCGAGATATTGCGCACCGTGCCTGTCGCTTATAATGTTCAAAAGACCATGGTCGACGCGTTCGACAACGAAGTGACCTTGGACATAGAGTACAATTCGCTTACGGGCATATACAGATTCGAGGACAACATACGCAATATCCATGCGGTAAACGCCAAAAACGGTCAGGACCTTACAAAAGCGACCGATTACACCAATCGCACGGGCGTCTTCGAGCCGATAGCCGTCAGCGCGTTCAACAGCATGGTAAAGGCGTACGACTACTATGTCGACGCAAACAATATAGGAGTCAGTCGCAGAGGCATAGGCGGAAACGACGACGATATCCCGTCCAATTACGAGCAAAACGGAGAAGTCCCCGTATTTATAATAATGCATTACGGCACAAATTTCGAGAACGCCGCTTGCACGTTCATGCGCGAAGACAATACCGCGCTCATGCTCGTGGGCGACGGGAACGAGGACGGCATGATATATCAGCCGGGCAAAGCGCTCGACGTTCTTGCGCACGAGTACCAGCACGCGATAACCAATGTTACGGCGGACTTCGAGTACGATGGGGACTCGGGCGCGCTCAACGAGGCTTTTTCGGACATTTTCGGAGCGCTGGTCGAGGGCTACGAGCCGTCCGACGAGCGATTCTGGACGATAGGTGAGGACACCGCAACGCCTCGCTACGGCAATATCCGATCCATGATAGGCGGGACAAGAGGACAGCGTTATTCGGTGAAAGATAAATTCGTTTGCCCGTATCCTTGGCACCGCGCGGGTCATAACGAAAATTGCGATAACAACGGCGTTCACTTCAACAGTACCATAATAACTCATGTGCAGTATGAACTTTGCCAAAGCCGACCCGAATTTTTTACGCGCGAAAAGATAGGCACGTTGTGGTATACCACGCTTTTGTCGCTTTCGAGCAACGCGACTTTCGAGGATTTCGCGACGCATTTTCTGCAAGCGGCGATCGATCTCGATTTCCCCGAGGATATAACCGAAGAAATAAAGAATACATTGATAGACGACGACCTTATGGAGTCGGGCAAGGTCTTTACGGTTACATTTGTGGACTACGACGGCAGTGTGTTGGGCTCCGCCACAGTAAAGGACGGCGATCCGATAGACAGATCGCAATTTCCCGCTCCGCCCGAAAGGCAGGCTACCGAAAGATACGATTACGAATTTGCAGGTTGGGACGAGCCCGACGTCATTACTTCGGACATAACGTTGCAGGCGCGATACAACGAGATATTGCACACTTTTGAGGTGTGTCTTGTCAATATGAGCGGCAAGATAATCGAATATCGCACATACGGTTACGGCGAGGCGATAGATACGTCCGCTTTTGCCGTTCCCGAGCCGCCCGGAAACAATTTCGTCTTTGACGATTGGTATACCGATATGGAGTTTACGACAAAGGCGCAAGGCATAGTCGTAACACATGACATTGTCGTCTATGCAAGATGGATCGACGAAAACAAGTCGTCGGGTTGCGGAGCGATCACGCTCTTCGATACGGGCGGCTTTATGGGCGGCGGACTCATCGTCGCCGTTGCCGCCACGGCGCTGCTTACATTGGGTCATTCAAAGTCGCGTCGTAAAGATCGACGGCGGGCATAAAAAAGCGGGCATAAAAAAACGGCGCAAAGCCGCAATTGCCCACATGGGGCTGAAAAACATACATTTCAAATTACCCTGAGCAGCAGGCAGCCTATTATGCAGCCGATCAAGGTGGAAACGAGCGCGACGGGGAGGGCGTAGCGCAGCTTTTTCGTTTTGCTTTGCGAAAGATATATCGCGCTCACATAAAAAACCGTTTCGCTCGAACCGTAAATTACCGAGGCGCACCTGCCTATAAACGTGTCCGTGCCGTACGTCGCGTAAATGTTGTCGAGAATGGCGATAGAGCCCGCGCCGCTCAATGGGCGCAATAGCAGCAGTTCGGTAAGTTGTCCGGGCAGTCCCATGAATTCGAACACGGGCGAAAGAAATGAGGACAACGCTGCGCTTACTCCCGTTTCCCTGAAAATCTGCACGCACATCATTATGGTCATAAGGTAGGGGAAAACGCCCACCATGAGATCGATCGCCGAACGCGAACCGTCGATAAAATACGAGTACGCGTCTTTCTTTTTCAGCAGCGATACGACGAGTACGATGAGAAACAGTACGGGAACAACGTATGCGGTCATGCTCGTTTGGAGTCGGGGAAGAGTTTTGAGCACAGTTTTACGAGCGCAATGCCTATTACGGTGGATATCACCGTCGCAACTATGCAAGGGATAAGGAAATCCGCGGCGTTTGCCGATCCGTGCGCCGCGCGCATGCTTATAACGGTGGTGGGCAATATTTGCAGACTTGTGGCGGAAATGACGACCAGCATTATGATATTGGTGTTTGCGCTCTCCTTTTCGTCGCCCAAAAGTTTGACCGCGTTTATGCCCATGGGCGTTGCGGCGTTGCCAAGACCTATAAGGTTAGCCGACATATTCATCGAAACGTATTTTTGCGCCTCGTCGCTGCTGCCCTTAAACAGGAATTTGATTACGGGTCTTAAAAGTTTGGCGATAAAGTCCGCTATTCCGACCTTGTCCAATAGAGCGAAGAAGCCCAGCCAAACGCCGTACATGGCGACGAGTTCCATGGCAAGGTCCACCGAATCTTTCGCGCCCGTAAGCATTGCGCTTATCGCCACCGACGGATCCTTGATGATCGCCGTAATGATAGCCGAAAGCAGCATTATCAACCAAATTTTACTCATTTTTTACTCCTTTCGGTTATGTATATGCAAAAAAGTCGTCAAAAAGAATGGACTTTTTTTTCGGTTTGGGTTATACTTTATGGTGAAAATCACAGAGGTGAAAAAAAGAGGCAATTATGAAAAACAAACCTAAATTTTATATCACCACACCGCTCTACTATCCGAGCGGCAAGTGGCATCTCGGACACAGTTACACGACCGTTTGCTGCGACGCCATAGCAAGATACAAGAGGCTTACGGGCTACGACGTTTTCTATCTTACGGGCACCGACGAACACGGGCAGAAGATCGAGGAACGCGCGGCAGCCGCGGGCAAAACTCCCAAACAGTTCGTGGACGAGCTCGTGGACAATATCAAAGATCTGTGGAAGTTGCTCGACATAAAGTACGATAAATTCATTCGCACGACCGACGACTATCATGTGAGCAGCGTGCAAAAGATATTCACTCGACTTTATGAACAAGGCGACATTTACAAGGCGACGTACAAGGGCAAATATTGCACCCCGTGCGAATCTTTCTGGACGCCCAGCCAACTTGTGGACGGAAAATGCCCCGATTGCGGCAGGGACGTTATCGACGCCGAGGAGGAAAGCTATTTCTTCCGCCTCAGCAAATACAAGGAGCCGCTCAGAAAGCTGCTTACCGAAACGGACTTTCTCGAACCGAGATCGCGCGTCAACGAAATGGTCAATAATTTCTTGGAGGACCTCAGCGACATAGCCGTTTCGCGCACATCGGTCAAGTGGGGAATACCCGTTCCTTTCGATCCCAAACACACTATATATGTATGGATAGACGCTCTGTCCAACTATATTACCGCGCTCGGGTACAATAACGGCGAAGAAAACATGAAGTATTGGCCTGCGGATATCCACATGGTGGGCAAGGAAATAGTTCGCTTCCACACCATAATATGGCCCGCCATACTCATGGCGCTCGGACTCGAAGTGCCCAAAAAAGTTTACGGCCACGGCTGGATGCTGTTCGGCGGCGATAAGATGAGCAAAAGCAAGGGCAACGTTGCCGATCCGTTCGTGCTTGCGGAGCGTTACGGCATAGACGCGCTCAGATACTTTCTGTTGCGCGAAATACCTTTCGGATCGGACGGAACTTACACCGACGAAGCGTTCCTCAATCGCATAAACGCCGATCTTGTAAACGATCTCGGCAACCTCGTAAAGCGCACCGTTTCCATGGCGAACCAATATTTCGGCGGAAAAGTGGATAGACCCAAAGATATTTCGGGCGATCACGCTGATATGGCGAACGCGCTGTTCGGCAAAGTAGACAAGGCGATAAACAAGTTTTCATGTTCGGAAGCGCTCGAAGCCATATTCGAATTCGTGTCCGCATCCAACAAATATATCGACTCTACCGCGCCCTGGGTGCTCAACAAAAACGGCGAAAAGGACAAATTGCAGGTCGTTATCTACAATTTGCTCGAAGGCATACGCATAATAGCCGGCTGCCTGCTCCCGTTTATACCCGACGGCGCGCAAAGGATATTCCGCGATCTCGGACTTTCCGCGCCGGATCGTCTTGACGGAATAAAATTCGGAGATACAAAGCGGTTCGAGGTCGGCGAGGGCGAAGTGCTTTATAAGCGCCTCGACGTAAAGAAGGAGCTCGAAGAACTCTCAAAGCCGTCCGAAGAGGAGCATAAGGAAGCGAAGAAGGAAGAGGAGAAAGTCGCCGAAAAAGAGATCAAGGAAATTTCCATAGACGAATTTTTCCAAACTCAACTCAAAGTTGCGGAAGTCGTCGCTTGCGAAAAGGTCGAAAAGGCGGATAAACTTTTGAAACTCACGCTCAAAGTAGGCGACGAAACTCGTACCGTCGTCAGCGGCATAGCAAAAAGCTACACGCCCGAAGAAATGGTGGGCAAGCAGGTCGTGCTCGTAGCCAACCTCAGACCCGCAAAACTCCGTGGGATAGTCAGCGAGGGCATGGTGCTGTGCGCGGTGGACGGCGACAAAGTCGTGCTCGTTTCGCCCGAACGCAAGGTCGACGCGGGCAGCGAGGTATGCTGAAATGATAGATTCGCACGCTCATCTCAACGACGAGAGATACGACGCTGCCGCCGTGGTAAGCAACATGAAAGCGGACGGGCTGAAAAGGATAGTCGTTGTGGGATACGATATGCCGTCGTCGCGACGCGCGCTCGAACTTGCCCAAAGTTACGACGATCTTTATTGCGCGGTGGGCGTGCACCCAAGCGATTGCGAGGGACTTACGGACGGGGACATCGATGAGCTCACGGAAATGTGCCGACAAAAAAAGGTAGTCGCGTTCGGCGAAATAGGGCTCGATTACTTTTACGACGACGTTCCGCGCAAGAAGCAAAAGGAAGCGCTTATACGGCAACTGTATGCCGTAAAGCGTACCGAATTGCCTGCGGTGTTTCATCTCAGGGACGCGTACGAGGACATGGAGCGCATAATTGCGGATCACAGGGACTGTCTTAAAGCGGGAGCGGTGATGCATTGCTTTTCGGGCTCGAAAGAAACGGCGGTCAAATATGCGGACATGGGATTTTACATTTCCTTTTCAGGCTCCATAACTTTCAAAAACGCCGTCAAATTTCCCGAGATCATCAAGGCTTTGCCCCTTGATAGGATACTCATCGAAACCGATTGCCCGTATCTGACTCCCGTGCCCTATCGGGGCAAACTCAACTATCCCGCATATGTAAGATTTCAGGCAATGAAGATCGCCGAAGTGCTCGGACTTTCGGTGGAACAAGTCGAACGGATCACCGAGCAAAACACGTTTGACATTTTTACCAAAATGCATTGATAGGATCATGAAAGACACATACATATATTTTTTTGAAGGAAAGTTATATATAAATCTGACAAACAAATGTAGCAACGATTGCACGTTTTGTTTGCGCAACAACATGAAAGGTATAGACGGAAACAACTTATGGCTCAGCCGCGAGGGCACCAAAGAGGAGATCGTAGACCTTATTTCGGAAGTCAAGGACAAGTTCGCCGACGCGGTATTCTGCGGTTACGGCGAGAGCACATACAGACTTGACGATATGCTGTATATCGCCGATCGACTTAAAGCCATGGGCAAAAGGACGAGGCTGGACACCAACGGGCTGGGCAGTCTGATAAACGGCCGCGACATAGTGCCCGAACTCGTCGGCAAGATAGATTGCGCGTCCGTTTCGCTCAACGAATACAATGCGCAAAAATACGACGAAGTCAGCCGATCCGTCTACGGCGAAAAAGCGTTTGACGCCATGCTCGAATTTTCGCGGGAATGCGTCAAGGCGGGCATAGACGTTCTTCTCACGGTTGTGGACGTCATACCCAACGCGGACATAATCAAGTGCCGCGAGATAGCAGAGAGACTCGGCGCGCGTTTCAGAGTGCGCAGTTACATACAATAAAAGGAGAGATTTTTTAATGGACAAAAAACTCATAAGTTATGCCGAACTTATAATAAAGCAAGGCGTAAATCTTCAACGTGGCGAACCCGTGGCTATTTCGGCGCCCATACTTGCCGCCGACCTTGTGCGCGAGGTCGTAGATCAAGCGTACAGAGCGGGCGCTCCCAAAGTCACAGTCTTTTGGCATGACGCGGAGATCAACAGGCTCAATTACGACTACCAGACCGAGGAAACGCTCACAAACATTCCGCAATGGGTAATAGATTCGCGAAACAGCATCGTGGACACGAAAGCGGTATATATCAATATCATTTCCGAAGATCCCGACTTGCTTCGCAACATACCGCCCCAAAAGATCGCCGCTTCCATAAAGGCGAGCAACAAGGCTATGGAGCGTTTCAGAGAATCCACGGGCTGCAATCAGACGCGTTGGGTGATCGTCGCTTATCCCAACGAGAATTGGGCAAAGAAGATGTTCCCCGAACTCGGCGAAAAAGCCGCGCTCGAAAAGATGTGGAAATATTTGCACAAGACGATGCGCCTCGACAAAGCCGATCCGTTGGGGGCTTGGCAAAAACACGCCGCAAAACTTGCTAAGCGTAGCAGGTTTTTGAACCGTGCGAAGATCGTTTCCTTCCACTACAAAAACAGTTTGGGCACGGACTTTACCGTCGGCATGCCCAAGGGCTATATCTTTACGGGCGCAGTCGAAAAGGGCGGCGGCGGAGTGGACTTTACTGCCAACATGCCTACCGAAGAGGTATTCTCCTCGCCCGATCGCCTCACCGCCAACGGAACGCTCGTCGCTTCCAAGCCGCTTGTACGTTCGGGCGGAATAATCGAGAACTTCTCTCTCACGTTTAAGGACGGCAGAGTGGTGGATTACAAGGCGGAAAAAGGTTACGAAACGCTCAAAGGCATAATCGAAACGGACGAAGGCTCGCATTATCTCGGCGAGATCGCGCTTGTTGGCTACAATTCGCCCATACAAAACCTTAATACGCTGTTTTATAACACCCTCTTCGACGAGAACGCTTCATGCCACTTCGCAGTGGGCAGAGCCTTCCCGTCGTGTATCAAGGGCGGCGACAAGATGAGCAAGGAAAAGCAACTTGCCGCAGGGCTTAACGACTCGATCGAACACGTCGACTTTATGGTGGGAACGCCCGACCTCAGTATTGTCGCCACCACCGAAAAGGGCGAAGAGATCGTCATATTCAAGGACGGCAATTGGGTCATCTGATCCCGACAAGTGAAATAAACGAAAATGAGCGATAGCCGATAACTATTGCTCATTTTTTTATGCGGTACAAAACGCCGCCTGCTATTTTTTGTTTTGGATTTTGAGTTCGCCGAGCAGGAGCGGATATGAAACAAGCTCGCTTGCGTCGAGGTCCTCGCGATTCATGTCCACGCCCGTGATCTGACCGTTTCGGTAAGTCGTGTAGTAATAAATGCCCTTGTCGGTGTTGCAGCACGACGAATATATGGTATATTCGTAGCCTTTTTCCACGCGACAGCAGCCGTTTTGCTGAGCGACCGAGCCGAGGATATGAAAGAATTGCGTTACGCTTTCGAGTTCCGATCCGCCCGAAATCGAGTTGTGCAGAGTAAACGCCGCCTTGACGAATCGCGAGGCGGAGGACAGATCGCCGGGCAAGCCTATTCCGCCCATTCCTCTCGAATACGGCGCGAGCGACAACTTGTCCGAAAATCGGTTGACAGGGTCGTCGCGCGTAACTCCCATATAGTTTGACAGGTTGGTAAGGTGGAAGTCGAAGGTGGGATTGTTGGTCATGACGTTCACGGGATCGTCGTAAACTTTCAGACCGTCGCTAACGCTTTCGACTACTATGCTTTCGCTCTTGTCCGCTATGTGCCAATGCAGGGGCGAGGCGGGCAAAGCGTCGCTGAAATTTATGTTTGCGAGATTTATTCTTTTCAGTTTGGCGCGCGCCTGAGCGACGGTTGCGCAGTCGCCGAGTACCCAAGGGATAAATTCAAAGGACGCAATGTTGTCCTTTCCCTTTTGGAGCGGCTTGTACACCGCGTTTGCGGGGAAATTCAGTCCCGCCATGCTCAATCCTTTTTCGTTTGTCGCGTCGTAATACAGCGGATAGCCGTTTTGCACAAACGCCATGCCTATCATGGCATAGTGAGAGCGCATTTCGCCCGCCTCTTTGAACACAAACGGATAATTCCTCGGCGTTATCGTCACCGTTTCGTTGTACGAATATTCGTAATCGAGGTTCCTGCCGAAATAGTGGTCTTTGACCTTATAAGAAATCGAAGTACACATGATCGTTCTCCTTTTGCATAGATTGTAACATAAATTCGGTGCAAAAAGCAACCTGTATACCTCTTATTTTTGGTCGCGAACAAAAAAAGGGCTTTCCGCCGCCGTTGTTTTATCAGGGTATTTGCCGCAAAAATCAGTTATACTAATTCCGACCGTATTGTTTTATAAGGAGATCATCATGAAATTGAAAGAATGGATGAACGATTGGTTGGAATTGTATGTAAAGCCGACTTCCAAGCGACGCACTTATGACAGATATCTCGAATTAACGCGCTTGCACATTGTGCCCGAGTTGGGCGATTACGACGTCGAGGAGTTGTCGTCGGATATTTTGCAGAAGTTCGTGACGGGTCGGCTCAATAGCGGCAATATGCTTACGGGCAAAGGGCTGGCTTCGAATACCGTGTGCTCGATAATCAACGTGTTGCAATGTTCGCTCAAAACGGCGATGAGCGCGGGACAAACGAATACTTACGTCGCCGACAGGATAAGACGCCCGAAAAGGCAGGAAAAGGAGATCGAATGTTTCACCGTCGAGGAGCAAAGGCGAATCGAGTACGAGATAAAAAACGGGGACAAGCTAAAACTTTTCGGCATAGTCATATGTTTTTATACGGGCTTGCGTATAGGCGAATTGCTTGCGCTCGAATGGTCGGACGTCGATCTCGTCAAGGGCGTCATCGTCATCAACAGGTCGTGTCACGACGGCAAGGACGAGTTCGGCAACTATAAAAAGATAAAAGAACCGCCCAAAACCAAGAGCTCCGTCAGAACGATCCCGCTCCCTCGTCAGATGATATCGCTTTTGAAGCGAATGAGCAGATTGCGCGATTGCGATTTCGTGATATCCGATAACGCGCAAGGCGTGTCGGTGCGGTCGTATCAGCGAAGTTTCGACCTGCTGCTAAAAAAACTCAATATATCGCATAGGGGCTTCCATGCGATAAGGCATACGTTCGCCACCCGCGCCCTCGAATGCGGAATGGACGTCAAAACTTTGGCTGAGGTCTTGGGGCATAAGTCGCCGACCGTTACGCTCAATCGCTACGCCCATTCGCGAATGGACCACAAAAAGGAAATGATGGATAGATTGGGAAAGTTTTTTTGATTTTATACCTAATTGCAGCGGAGCCATTTGAAATATCCCGAATTACGATCAAAATACTTGACAATATGTGATATATCGCATATAATATAAATAAGAAAACAAAAGGGAAATAAAAGAATGGAGTTTACCATAGCATAAATAATGGACAAGTTCGATAAATTGAAAAAATTCGATGACTTTCTTAATGAGCAACTCGAAGATCCCGAATTCAAGGAAGAGTATGACGCGCTCGAACCGGAATTTGCCGTAATGCAAGCGATCCAACAAGCGCGAATTGAAATTGGGCTTACTCAAAAGCAACTTTCCGAACGAACGGGAATATCACAGGCGGACATAAGCAGGCTCGAATGCGGCACCGCCAACCCGTCGATAAAAACGCTTCAACGCGTCGCCGTTGCGCTTGGTAAACAAGTGCAGATCAACTTTGTATAAAAATCGTTTTATAGGTTTCCCTTAGCAAAAGTAACAAAAACTCCAACCGCATGAAAGGCTTCCCGATTGTCTTAAAAAACAGCGCAAGCCGACCAAATGAGAGCCTTCACCCTTATAAAACGGCGTAAGCCGACCAAATGAAAGCCTTCACCTCCTTACAGGAGGGGAAGGTGGCACGAAGTGACGGATGAGGTGGTATACGGTGAGGAGAATATAATCCTCACCACCGCCTACGGCGGAGCCTCCCCTTTTACAAAAAAGGGGAAGCCTTTCATAAGGT
>CANQFK010000016.1 GCA_947598585.1 uncultured Clostridia bacterium | reverse complement strand
ATTTTTTGTTCTTTCTTCTTCTCTTTTCCATAAAAATATGCACCTCCAAAAGTGTCTAACTTTTGGGGTGCATATCAAAGATCCGCCCTCTTTTTTTTGAATTTTTTTTATTTATCCCAAGCTACTATTTCGCCTCGGCAGTTATAATGATAGTACAATTATAGATCTTTTTATTATGAAAGCCAACAATTTTATTTGCACTTAACGAAAAAACCAAGCCAATTTGCAAGACCTATATGGTTTTCTTCTTTTTGTTAATTTTTTCTGAAATAAAAAGTCGCTTTTCCTTTGCCTACCCTGTCTATAACGCCCTCACTTATCAGTGTTCTTAACGCATTTTCGACGGACGTCTTGCCTATTGACGGAACGAGTTCCATTATATCGCTCTTTGTAAATTTGCCTATCGTGTTATTTACGGCGTGTCTTACCAAGTCTATGGCATAAGCGTTGCCCTCTATAACGGTTACTCTTTCTTCAAGATCTCTGTACGCCGCTAAAATCGTTCCGAGTATATATTTAATAAACGCCGTTATGTCGTTTTTTTCACTGTGCCAATTTATATCGCTTTTTTTTAGCGCCTCATAATATTGTTCTTTCGTCCTTTCGATCTTACTTTCCAAACTCACATATTTGCCCACAACATAGTCGGCGCGATATAAAAGCAATGTCGTAAGAAGTCTTGACATTCTTCCGTTTCCGTCATTGAACGGATGTATACACAAAAAATCCATTATGAAAGCGGGGATCAGAATAAGCGGATCGATATCGCTATTGTCCATTTCTCGATTGAAACTTTCGCATATGGCGTCGATCGCCATAGGCGTTTCGAATGGATCGAGCGGCATAAACCGAACTATCCGTTCGCCGTTCTCTTTTGTTTCCGTTATATAATTTTGCGTGTTCTTGAATCTGCCGCCAATGCCTCTTTGAGAATAACGATACAAAATTCGGTGCAACTGCAAAATATACGAGGACTTGATAGGAATATATTCGTAACTTTCATGAATGAGCGCCAAGGCGTCACGGTAACCGGATATTTCTTCCTCTTCTCTGTTCCTCGGCGTGGTCTTTTGGCTGAATAACTGCTTAATACGAGTAGCGGTAGTAACAATACCCTCGATTTTGTTAGACGATTCGGTGCTTTGTATTTTCGCTATCTCGACAAGTTTTTCAAGCGTTGCGGGCTTTTGCTTTAAAAACAGCGCCTGTTTGCCCTTATATTCGTGAAGCCGAGCAACTAATCCAAGTATTTCGTTGTCCCACTTGATATTCTTTAATTCGCCGTAGTTAAAACTTCTCATACGCCTACTCTCCCGATCATACGCACAATTATACTATCTATTTGGGCGATTGTCAATATAATTGAGTAGAAATACGCCTAAATTTATCTCAAATTGGGCGATTTGTGCATTGCCTAAGCAAATATAACAAACAGCACCGCCGAAAAAAATCGACGGTGCATTTTTATTATTTAAGTATTTTGTCTTTTATTTATCCCAAGCTACTATTTCGCCTTGGTCGTTATAATGCCAATAGTAATTATATTTATTATAGTCGGCGCTTAGCGTCGGATCGCTTGCCGAATAAAAGTAAAGCGTTGCGAAAAGAAGATCATCATTGCCATTATCATCTATTTCTATTCCGTTCCATTCTTCCGCCGTGCCATGGTAATATACGCTCGTTAAGCTATAACAATCCTCGAATGCGCGATATCCTATACTCGTTACACTATTCGGTATCTCTATGCTTGTTAAGCTTTGGCAACTGCTGAACGCGGCATTTTCTATGCTCGTTACACTACTCGGGATCTCTATGGTTTGTAAACTACTGCAATATTCGAATGCGCTATCCGAAATAAGTTCGGTTTTTTTATTTATCTCACATTTGGTTATTGCTTTGTTGTTGGCTTTCACCAACACCAAATACGGATTATCTTTATTGCCCAAATACTTTGCATTATTATATATATTGTATTTTAAGTTATTACAACCATTGAATGCGGAACTATCTATGTTCGTTATGCCATTTTCGATAGTTACACTCGTTAAGCTTTCGCAACCATAGAAAGCGCTATACCCTATGTATGTTACGCAACTCGGGATCTCTATGCTTGTTAAATTAGTGCAACCATAGAACGCGTGATCCAAAATAAATTTGGTTTTTTCGTTTATCTCACATTCGGTTATTTCTTCGTTTTCGGCTTTTACCAACACCAAATACGGATCATCTTTATTACCCAAGTACTTTGCATTATTATATGTATTATATTGCAAGTTAAAGCAATCATCAAATGCGCCCTCACCTACGCTTGTTACACTGTTTGGAATAACTATGCTTGTTAAGCTACTGCAATTATCAAATGCGCTACCTCCTATGCTCGTTACGCCACTCGGGATCTCTATGCTCGTTAAACTTCGGCAACCATTGAATGCGCTACCTCCTATGCTCGTTACGCCGTTTCCGATAATTACACTCGTTAAGCTTTGGCAACCGCCGAACGCGGCAACACCTATGTCTGTTACACTGTTCGGGATCTCTATGTTCGTTAAACTTTGGCAATTATAGAATGCATAATCCGAAATCAGTTTGGTTTTTTCATTTATCTCACATTCGGTAATTATTCTGTTTTTGACTTCTACCAAAACCAAATACGGATCGTTTTTATTGCCCAAGTACCTTGCATTATTATATGTATTATATTGCAAACTACTGCAACCATAGAATGCATGCCACCCTATGCTCGTTACGCCGAGCGAAAGATCTATGCTCGCTAAATGATAGCAACCCTGAAACGCGCTATCCCCTATGCTCGTTACTCTGTTCGGGATAACTATGCTTTTTAAGCTCATGCAATCATAGAATGTGCTTTCCCTTATGCTCGTTAAGCCAAGCGAAAGATCTATGCTTGATAAATTGGTACAACCACGAAACGCCTGATCTCCTATGCTCGTTACGCCGTCGGGAATAACTATGCTTGTTAAACTAATGCACTCATAGAACGCCCGATCGTTTATGTGTATCAAGCTGTCGGGAAGTTCTATTCCCGTTATGCTACTGCAACCATAGAACGCGCTATCTCCTATGCTCGTTACTCCGTTCGGGATCTCTATGCTTCGTAAGCGCCCGCAATACTTGAACGCGCTATCTCCTATGCTCGTTACGGGCTTATTATCATAAGTGCCGGGGATCACAATTTCGTTATCGACGCATGAGCCTATATCTGTTACTATATAAGAATCCGTTCCCTTGTCATACACATATGCCAAGCCTTCGGACGTTTTTTTATATCCGCAGTCGTCGCAAATAATGTCGTCGCCGTAATTGTGCGGCGCTTTGCCAAATTTCTCATCGCAACCTTCGCATTCATACCAATGATACGTTTCGTCGTTTGTCAACTTGCCCGAAAAAGTATGCTTATGACCGCCATTGCATGCCGTAAACATTGCCAATACCGTCATAACCAATATTGTAAGCATTAACCATTTCTTTTTCATTTTTCCGCTCCTTTGTGTCTGATATATATAATAAATATGTATAATTATTTTACCATTTGATTGTCTGTTTGTCAAGTAGATTTTATTATTATACTTTCAGGTAAAAGTGAGCATATTATATTATGGTGCATAACAATTCGAAAAACGGCAGCAAAAACTCTTGACAACTGTCAAAACTCATGTTATAATATTTATGTTAAAAAGCGGTGTACCCTACCATTAAGTGGGAACTAAAAAAGCGGTGTACCCTACCACAAGTGGGAACTAAAAAAGCGGTGTACCCTACCACAAGTGGGAACTAAAAAAGGTGAGGTCGGGGAAACTCGACCTCATATTTTTTTGAGGTAAAATATGACAAGGATTTCCTTTTATATTATTGACAGCGCTTATTGTGATTTTTTGCGTCAATCTGATCCATGTGTTCCGTATACAATGGATAAGAAAGCGAACCGCCCGTTTGTAGGTATATTACTTAAAGTAAACGGAACGGAATATTATGCGCCTTTGAGTTCACCGAAACTTAAACATAAGTCTATGAAAAATCAAGTGGACTTTATAAAGATAAACAACGGTAACTATGGCGTAATCAATTTAAATAATATGATACCCGTACATAAAAACTCGGTCACCGTTGTTAATCCGATCATTTTGCCTGACGATAACGAAGCAGAAGTAGCGTATAAGATTTTACTTGCAAATCAATTGACGTGGTGTAATGCGCACAAAACAGAGATTTTAGATAAAGCACAAAAACTTTACGAAAAAATTACTACAAGCAATGCCTATCCGCAACTTATTGCACGGTGCTGCAACTTTCTTCTCGATGAGCAAAATTTGCTCGTATACTGTAAAAAGCGCGGCTGGATAATATAACACATTCTACTTACAAGTATTATTGAAATCGCAAAAGAAGACGGATCGAAGATCCGCCCTCTTTTTTTTGAAATCGTATTTTAAATTATTTAAGAAGTTCGAGCTTGCCGGTGAAGTGGCGAAGTACGGGAGCCTCTTCCGTTATTCTAAGTCCCTTGATCTTATCGGCATTCTTCTTGACTTCGATAAGAGCGTCAATGATAACGTCAAGATGAGCGCGCGTATACACTCTTCTGGGAATGCAAAGACGCGTAAATTCGAACTTGGACTCCTGCTCCTCGTGCGTTACGGGATCGCGATCGAGCATGTACGATCCGATATCGCAACCGCGAATACCCGCCTCGATATAGAGTTGAACGGCAAGAGCCTGAGCGGGATATTGATACCAAGGTATATGCGGGAGCATCTTCTTTGCGTCGATGAAGAGCGCATGACCGCCGACGGGCGTCTGATAATCGATGCCTGCTTCGTCAAGACGGGCAGCCATGTATTCCATTTGTCCTATACGATAGCGAAGGAAGTCCTCCTCGATACCCTCTTTGAGTCCGATGGCAAGCGCTTCGAGATCGCGTCCGGACATACCGCCGTAGGTTACAAAGCCCTCGAAAGATATGCAACGCTGCTTGATCTTTTCAAACACAGCCTTGTCTCTTGTTCCCAAAAGTCCACCCATGTTTACGATAGCGTCTTTTTTTGCCGACATTGTGAAGAAATCGGCATTTTTGAAGCACTCTGCAATGATCTGCTTGATAGTGGCGTTCTTGAATTCGGGTTCGCGTTGTTTGATGAACCATGCGTTTTCGGCATAACGAGCGGCGTCGATCATGAACGGAATACCGTTCTCATGAGCGATCTTGCTTGCTTCGCGAATGTTGGCTACCGATACGGGCTGACCGCCTGCCGAGTTGTTGGTTATAGTCATTATGATAACGCCTATATTGTCCTTGCCGTAATTCTTGATGAGTTCGCGGAGTTTTGCGCAATCCATGTTGCCCTTGAACGGAACGCGGAGCGAAGTGTCGAGCGCTTCGGGCACTACGCAGTCAATGGGAATACCGCCCGCCATAACGGCATGACCTCTGGTCGTGTCGAAGAACATATTGGCGATCGCATATTTTTTGTTTTCCAAAAGTATAGGCATAAGGATCTTTTCGGCGGCTCTGCCTTGGTGAACGGGTTGGATATACGGAAAACCGAAGATATCGGTAGCGCTTTCGATAACGTGTTGATAACTCGTTGCGCCCGCATAAGATTCGTCGCCAAGCATAACGCCTGCCCATTGATTGCTGCTCATTGCGTTCGTACCGCTGTCGGTAAGGCAGTCGATGTAAACGTCCTGAGAGTTAAGTCCGAAAAGGTTGTAGTGAGCAGCCTTGATCTTTTCCTCTCTCTCTTTGCGAGTAAGCATTTTGAGAGGTTCTACGCTTTTGATCCTGAAAGGTTCGGCAATATAAGTTGGTTTCATATTATTTCTCCTTTTTATATATTTTATAGTTATATTTTATCATTAAAAATAACAGAAATCAACTTTTTTTATCAATTTTATGCAACTTCGACATTTATTTTGTAATTTACTTGTACTTTTTTTACGAACTCATTTTCGCTCCCGTAAATTTTGTACTCATCGTAACATTGCTTATAAAATGCCGTTTCTATTCCCAGCACGTCGGCGCCCGTCTGATAGGTGAATTTGAGCGTTTCCTCTATTTCGGATCTTACTATCTCCTTTACTCGGTCGGATATGGCTTTTTTTATCTCTTCCTTGCTTGCAAATTCGCCGGACTTGGTGATCTTGAATCTCGTTTCGGTTTCAAGACTTATATCCACTATCGCCGTCACGACGGGCTTTCCGTCCCTATATTCGGCTTTGAGCTTTCCGTCCTTTTTTCTCACCTGCATGGGCACATAAGTGATGACCTTGTCGCCTATTACGACGTTGTCCGCCTCGAAATATCCTTTGTTGCTTCGTCTATCGAACATACTCAGCCCTTTGGTGCCGAGCGGCGACATTACGCCCACCGCCTTGCCGCCTTTATACAGCATCGATCTGTTGAGTTCTTTCAATATAGGCGTTTCGCTTTCGCCGCCTCCGCCCGAAGAGGAGCCGCCGCCGCTGCTCTCTCCTCCTCCGCTGCCGCCCGAAGAAGAGCCGCCTCCACCTCCGCCGCTGCTTTCTCCGCCGCCTCCACCGCTGCCCTTTTGCATTTCGAATCCGATAATGGGGAGCGAGGACGCATGCGACGGCATATGATTTTCGGACAAAAATTGCAGAGCCGAGATTATGCGCATATTTATGGACTTTTCCGAAAAAGCCACTACGTCGAACGCGCCCGAACCGTTGGTCTGCGAAAATTGATTCAGCTTTTGCATAAAATCTCTCGTCTTGCCCTCGCAATTCAATACGGATATCTGCGGGCTTATCATGCCGCTCGACAGCATATAGTCTATATCCTCGGTAAAGCCGCTTTTTGCCATGCTTTCGCCGATTATTATTATCCCGCAATGCGCAAGTTCGACTTCCTGTCCTATCTTATTGGAAAGTTTTTCGAACGAGTCGGCAATGTCCTTGCCCTCGGCTTCAACCACGAGCAGTTTGGACGAGCCCTGCGCAAGTTGCTGAGGTATGGTCATTTGCACATATATCTGCGTTTTTTCGTCCTCGCGGTCGAATCCCACAACCGTTATCGCCGTCTTTGTTTCGATAGTGGGGGAATCTTCGAGCGGGAAAAGCGAGATGAGAATGGCGAATATCAGAACTATCACTTCAATCAGTATTACTTTTTTGCGATATGTCATTTTCCTTTTTCTCCTTTAACTTTTCGACGATCGAGATCACAAGCAAGATCGCGGGCAAGAACACTTCGACGGCAAGGCACAACCACCTCGGAAGTCCCGTGCCCAACTCGAAAAGCGAACTTTTGGTCTTGAACACGAATTGGCACAGCAGAAACAAAGCTACCGCGACTACTATCGCCCACACGGCGTCGCTCCCCTTGCCTATTATCTTGCCCATAAAGGACGCGATAGCATAAAATGTGATTATGACCTGCACGAATATCGAGATCATCCAAAGGCAGAATATGGGAATGTCGAACCTGCCGAACAGGTAGCTGCCCGAAGAATATACCACCATGTTGCTTATGGTGTGACCGTAATCTATTATTACGGGATAGTCGCCGTACGTCGCGAACAGAACTATGGCAAAGTACATCACCGCCGCGCTCGAAATAAACGCGCTTATCATGCTCCCGAGGACCAATCGCTTCTTTTGCTTGACTTTGCCCGTAAAGACGAGCAGCACGGCAACGTCGCCGAACCATATGGGGAATTTGGACAGAGTGCCAAGGATCTCGTCCTTATCGAACACAACGGGATTCAATCCGTTGATATCGAGGTTGCCGAAAGTCAGCGCAAAAAGCACCACAAGGGCAATGAGCACAAACGGAAAGAATATCTGCGCCATTCTTCCCACCGGTCGCAGTCCTTTTGCGGAGAACACGACAAGCATAAACAGCAACACGATGAGGCAAACGACGAAATCTATGCTTTTCAGTATGCTCGTATTGAAGAAGAGTTTCAATTCTCCCAGCATTATGATGAGCTTTATGCCGAAAAACAGGCTCGTTATCAGCAAAACGATCTTCGCGCCTATATTGCCCACCCCGTACTTTAAAACTTCGTAAAGATCCTTGTCGGGATTCAACTTGATGATGAACAGGATCATAAGGAGCACGACAAGTTCTATCGCCACGAAAACGAGCATGCTTATCCAGCCATCTCTGCCCGAATATTTTATGAGCAGTCCGGGCGCAAGAAAGATTTTGAGCGCCATGACCGCCATAAATACGAATACCGAAAGCTGGCTCGAATCTATTTCTTTTCGCATAATTCATCTCCTTGCCTTACATTGTTTATATTGGGAATGGATTCCGGTCTTGTTTTGAGCGTGGGAATGGGCGCCCGCACGAGGGAATCCTTTAAGTCGTTTTTGACAAACGGAGCGAACGGAGCCGTATAAGGAACTCCGAAGCTGTCGAGCGAACACATTCGATGAATGAAAAACATCGCCGATATGATAAGCCCGAAAAAGCCCAAAAATCCGCCCATTATTATGAGCGCTATGCGTATGAGGCTCATCGTGCCCACTTCGCTCGGCACGGTGTACAGCGATATCGAACTGAGCGCGACCACCATTACCGCGGGCGAACTTATTATGCCCGCATTGACCGCCGTTTCGCCCAAAACCAACGCGCCCACTATGCTCATCGCCATTCCGACCGCTCTCGGCATTCGGACGCTCGCCTCTCTTATTATCTCGAAGAGCAATACGACGAACAGAACTTCGGGAAGAGGCGGCAAAGGTATGCCCTCTATCGCGTTCATCAACGTGGTCAAAAACCTTACGGGGATCACTTCCTGGTGAAACATCTGCACCGAAACGAATATCGCGGGCAAAGCCGCTCCGAAAAACAGCGCGATAAGGCGCATTATCCGCAAAAAAGACGAATATATGTTGCGCTCGTAGTAGTCCTCGCTGCTTTGGAGCGTTTCTATGAACATGAAAGGTACGGTAAGCACCATGGGCGATCCGTCCACTATGAGCGCCACTCTGCCTTCGAGCAACTTTGCGCATACAACGTCGGGCTTTTCGGAAATGCCCGACTGTTGGAATATGGAAAACGGGTGGTCTTCGAGGAGCGGTTGAAGATAGTGACTGTCCATAAGGCTGTCGATATCTATCTTTTTCAGGCGCGAACGCACCTCGTCGATAAGCGCGGGATCGGCTATCGTCGATATATAGACAAGGGCGACGGTCGTCGAACTTATCCTGCCCACACGATATTTTTCTATACCGAGCGCGGGCGTGCGGATACGCCTCTCCAAAAGTCCGAGGTTCGTTTTGAGATCCTCTATAAATCCCTCGCGCGGACCGCGCATGACCGTTTCGGTTGGCGGTTCTTCCACCGCGCGCTTGTCATACTTGCGAGTGTTGACCTTTATCACCTGCTCGCCAACGAAAATAAGCAGATCTCCGCTCAAAAGCATTTCCATGGCTTCCGCCTCGTCGTCCATGATCTCCGCTTCCGAAACATAAAGCACGGCGTTTTTAATCTCATCGACGCTTTCGGCGTCATTTCCGTACAGTTGCAACGACTTTATTACGCTCCTTATAGTCACCGCGTCCGAAAGTTCGGTATTAAAGAGCAATTTATATGTGCGCTTGCCCACCTTGACGTCGCGGGTGCCCATATAATCCTTTGTGGCAAATTTACTTAACAGTTGTTCGGCATTCATATACAAAGGTATTATGCGTATCCGAAATATAAAATTATACGATAAGATCGCTTTTGCAAAAAACAAAGGCTCCCCCTTTTGCGACGACCGCGACCGACCATATGACTAAAAGGCATAAAAAAAGAGAAGGGTCATGCCTTCTCCGAAAAAAATCGAAAGATCTTTTATCCTTATTTGTCCGCGCCGTCGGGAAGAAGATCGAGAGGATCGATATACGCTCCGTCCTTCGTCATTTCGAGGTGAAGATGAACTCCGTCGTTCTTTTCGACGCTCATGGTGTTGTCCACTTTGCCTATGACGTCGCCCGCCTTGACCGTATCTCCCTCATTTACATTGACTTCCGCCGAAAGCGACTTGTAATATGTGGTCACGCCGTCGGTCTGTTCTATGGTGATTACCGTGCCTTCAAGCGTAGTGTTCTGGACCTTGGCTACCTTTCCGCCCAAAACAGCCTTGACTTCGGCGCCCTTTTCTACCATAAAATCCACGCCGTTATGAGTTCTCCACTGTTTGAGGGTCTTGTTATAGACTACTTTATCCGAAAATTCGTTGCCGAAAGTATATTCTCCGAGGGGCATAACGTACTTTTCGGTCTGCTCGCCCGGGGGATCTATAATGTTTCCGCCCACTTCACGATCGGAACGGGTCAAAGTCACGCATAATGTAATGATTATGGCGCACGCGATAAGAGTAAGTCCTATAATTAAAGCCAATAAACTTTTTCTGTTCTTCTTTTCCTTGGTGTTTGTAGTATAAACTTTCATAATAACCTCCTGACACAATGATTATTGACACTATTTTTGTGTTTATACAATAAAGACAAATTTTTTTCGATTCAGTAGCTTCCGTACAAAAGCGGCGTTCCCGCGCTCACTCTGCCGTCGGACGAGGCTATCATGAGATTCACCTTTTTGCCGTGGACCGTTTCGGGATCCCCCAGCCGAGGCGAATACGCGTAAAATATCTCTATCCCGTCGCATTGCTCCACCCACAGCAATTTGCCCGAAAGGTTTTCCACTATCGAAAGCGCAACGGACTCGTCGCCGCAAAGATCTATCCTGTGCGGACCGTCGATAAGAATCGGCGCGTCGGTTAGCGGAACGGGATCGAGATCGCCGTGCGAAAGTTCGCCTTTGTATCCGCAATTGAGCAATCCGTTATTATAGAGCCTTAGCCCCATTGTGAGCAGCAAAGCGCCCAACAAAGCCACAAATCTTCTCATGCCAATGATTTTATCCGCTTTTTTCGGGTTTATACATTCGCTTTCAAACGTTTTGTATCAATAATCTTGACAAATTGTGTTTTTTTGTATAGAATATATAAAGGATCCGTATCATATACGGAAAGCCTCTGCTATTAAGGAGAACGCATGAAAAAATTCGCCATATTTTGCATAGCCGCGCTTATTGCGGTGGGGTTCGCGGCGTGTCGAAAAGAAGACGTCGGACCACGGTATTATTATTTGTGGCAATACGACTATAATGTCGGCGATTACGTCGTTTCTTCTTCGTCGTATATAAAACTCGACGGGGACGGGAACGGTTCGCTGACGCGCGAAGGCATCGAGGAAGCGGAAACGTTCCTCTATTCCATAGACGGCACGGAAATAACTTTCGATTATCGTGATCGCCAACGAAAGGGAGCCTTGCGCAACGGCGTGATATTTACGGACAACAAATATTATTGCTTAGACGGCGTATCCTCTCCCGTAAAAAGCAATGACAACTTTTTTTACAGCATAGGGATCGACGGCAATTACCTCATTTCGGGCGTGCGGAACGATGACATTACGAGCGTGACCGTTCCGTCCGAGATCGACGGCATAAAGGTCACCGCGATAGGTCCGAACGCTTTTTCCGATTGCGAAAAACTCGTTTCGGCGGTCCTGCCCGACGGAATTAACGAAATAGGCAACAATGCGTTCAGAAGTTGCGGATCGCTAAAAGACATTACCTTTCCCAAGACGCTCAAACATATATGCTCCAACGCTTTTGAATATTGCAAAGAGTTGAGTGGCGTCGTTTTGCCCGAGGGGCTCGAAATCATCGATACATTTGCTTTCCGCGGATGCTCTATGATGAAAAGCGTCGGGCTTCCACGCTCTCTTACCACGATAGGCTACAACGCGTTCGCAAACTGCGCCTCGCTACAAGAGATAGATATACCCGAGGGCGTGACGGAGATCCAAACGGGCGCCTTTCAGAATTGCCCCGAACTTAAAAAGATAACCGTAAACGAAAACAATAAGACTTTTAAAGCGATAAACAATTGCCTTATCGAAAAGGCGACTTCCACTCTCGTATTCGGCTGCGCGGGAAGCGAATTTATAAACGACGGGAGCGTAAAGCACATAGGCGCCAACGCGTTCATAGGCGGTTATTCGGGTGAGACATTGCGCATAGACGGTGTGGAAACAATAGGCGAAAACTCGTTCGCCGGCTGCAAAAATATCAAATATCTGTATATTGACGGCGTTTCCGTCAAGATCGATCCGTCCGCTTTTGCCAACTGCTCGTCGCTCGCCGTTCTCGAAATAACGGGCGACGTCGAGCTCGCTCAGAACGCTTTCAGCGGCTGTTCGGCATTGAGCGAATTGAACATTTCGGGCGTGACCGAAATAGGCAGCAACGCGTTCGGCGGCTGTTTGAGCCTGACTTCCGTCAAATTGCCCGATTCGGTGATCTCGATATCGGAGAACGCCTTTGCAAATTGTTCGGGTCTTACCTCTTTCGAAATAAGCCGCAATGTCGAAAAGATCGGCACGGGCGTATTTCACGGCTGCTACGATCTCGTGACGTTGACCGTTTCGCCCGAAAACGAACTGTTCTATTCGCAAGACAACTGCCTGATCGAACGCTCTTCTCTCGTTCTCGTCGCGGGTTGTATGAGTAGCGTTATCCCGAGCAACGTGAAGTGTATCGCGGCGTCGGCATTCAAAGGTTGCCGCATAAAAGAGATAGTCGTCCCCGACAGCGTTACCGAAATATACAGTTCGGCATTTCAGGATTGCATATACCTCGAACAGATAACGCTCGGAAGATCGCTCGTTTCCATTTCCGATTACGCCTTTTACGGCTGCGGCGCCCTTGAAAATATATATTATAACGGCAACCGAAGCGATTGGAACAAAGTCGCCAAGGGCACCTATTGGATAGAGGACAATTCGTCATATTCCATGCGCTTTATCGAGCGATAAAAACCGATAAAAAAACGGGCTGTCGCCCGCTTTTTTTATGTCAGACAAATTCTATTCCTCGGCTTTTTGTGCGCGTGGGAACTGCCTTGTATCCTTTTGCGTTCAGCCGCGCCGCGTCCCCCATGGGATCGTCCGAAATAGCATAGACCACCGAACCGCTCCCCGTCATATTGGGATCGAGCCCTATCGAGCTAAGCGCGTCGGCGTTTCTTTTTATGTTGTCGTTTAGCGACATTGCCGCTCTTGTAAGCATGTTGTTAAGTTGCGGCTTTTTGCCCTCTTTCAGAGCTGCAAGCAATTCGCCGTTGTTTATCGGCTCGTCGCCGCCGAGAGCGTCGAACGCGGAATACACCTTGCCCGTCAGAAGTTCGCCGCCGTAAATATACACTATCCCCATTTCTCTTTCGATATCGAAAAATTCCGCGCGGTCGCCCGTCCCCTTTATCTCGGCATATCCGCCTCTCGTCATATAATACACGTCCGAACCTATCAACGAGCAGGTTTTTTTCATGTCCAACCCGCGCTTATCGAAGTCGAACAGACGGCTGAGCGCGACTATCACGCCCGCGGCGTCGGCGGACGAACCGCCCATTCCGCCCGCAAGCGGCAATGCCTTGTCCACCACTATGTCAGCTCCGAACTGCCCGAATTGCTTTCTCAAAGCCTCTACGGCTTTATAAACGATATTGTCGTCGATACGATAGTCGGCGTTGCAAATGAGATTGACCTTGTCGTCCAGCCTGTCGCGCACCGTGACCGTATCGCAAACGTCCACCGACGCTACCATCGAACTCAAAGTATGCAATCCGTTGCTTATGCCTGTGATATTGAGCGACAGATTGATCTTGCCGCACACTTTAACTCTTACTTTGTCAAGCATAACTATATGATAGCATTAAAAAAGACAAAAATCAAGAACTTTTTCGCCTGTTTTAAACGGCGTAACGAATAATCGCTACGCCGCCGTTTATAACACAAATGCTTTTTCGCTAATACTTTCTACTTTATCGTGCGCCTGAAACATACTATACGTTCGCCGCCCGCAAGCGGGAAATCGAGTTCGGGGTTTTGTTCGGTGACCGTTTCGGGGGTCACTCCCAATGCTCTCGCTATATCCCACAGCGTTTCCTTTTTGGAAGCGATGTGCATGGCGATAGCAGCGGTCGGAGCCTCGATCTGCTCGCCCTCGCTTATTTCGGTTATTATGTTCACGCTCGTTTTTTCGCTCACGCATACGCCGAAACACAGATCCGCTCTGACGTCTATCTCGTTTCCGCGACGAATTTTGGTGTATACGCCGAGTACTTCGCCCGTCGCGTACACTACGTCGCCCTCTTTGACGTCGAGAGGTTTGGATATCGAAAACGGAAGTTCCACGGCGACCGAATTGGAAGAATTGGATTCTCCGCTGAAATAGATAACGTTGGTGCGGACGAGTCCCTCCAAGACCACCTTGCCGTCCAAAGCGTATACGTTGGAAAGCAAGACCGAACTGCCTATCGGAGCGATTATATTGTCCACTATGGGAAGTCCCGCTTCGAGCGTGACGTTGCCGTCCGCCTCGTCCCTTATAAATACGCAATGTTTATTTACCGCAAGATCTGTCTTTTCTATCGTCTTGTTGAGTTCGTTATGTACCGAAAACGCGTCGCCGACGGACATGATATATCTTTCCTCGCACGCAAATCCGCACGCTCTTATTTCGTAATTTACGACAGCGGCGTTTTCTTCGCCCTCGACTATGGTCGCTTTGACATTGTCCACCGCGACCGTGGCAAAGACCGACGCGCCGCTCAGACAGCCCGAAGCCTCCGCCTCGAAAGTGAACGGAGTAGTCAACAAAACGTGACCCAAGTTACCGTCCGCACCGAAAATCATGTCGCTGACTATCTCGCCCTCTATGATGACCATATCGGTGGACGCGGTGGTTTTGTTCACGCAAACGCGGCTTTCCACACACTCTATCTTGTTAGCGTTGAGCGCACATTCCGCCGTAACGTCGGTTTTTCCGCTTATTTCGCACAAAACCTTTGTGTAAGCGATCTTGTTTTCGCTTATATATATGTCGTCGCCGCCCTTTACGAGATATTTTATCCGCTTGGACACTTCTCCGAACAACTCCGTTTCCACGACCGCAGCCAGCCTTATCTCGCCCTCGGTCGCCGAAACGATGTCCGTGTCGAGCACCTTGGCTACGGCGCACGGACGTCCGCCCGTGATGGCGTCGTCTGTTATCTTGTCCGTAAATTCGGCGCGATAGTCAAGGCAACGATCGCCGCCGTTGCTGCTGTATACAACGCGGAAATCCACTCTGCCCTTTATGCGGGCCTCGCCTGTAAACACCTCGGTAGTGACGACGTCCGCAACTGCGGATACGCCGAGGATCTTTGTTATCTCCTCTCCGTGCGGGGGCACCAATTTCGCCTCCGCCACCACCTGTCCCGAGCACAACTTTTGTAAGCCGTCGAGGACCGCAACCTCGTAAATAGGTTCAAACGCCATATTTATCCTCCAAAAATAAAAAGTTTAAGTAACACTATATTTTATTTTGGGGATAAAAGAATTATTACAACTATTTTATTTTTTTTCGGTCAAAATGACGTCGCCGCAAATTATGTCGCTATATGAGCACGAAAGGCGCGAAATGTTCTTTTCGCCCACTATCGTCACGGTAAACAGCGACGGCAATATCTCGTCTATCTCGCCGCTGTATTTGATGATACGCTTGCGACCCTTGTTCACCTTGATTTGCAGCATTTTTCCTTTCAATGCGGTGATATTGTCCCTTACGTCCTTAGCGCTTATAACCTTTTTTTTCATAAAACACCTCGGATCGATTATATCCCAATATCGCCTTTTTTAACCCGACCGCAGAAAGCGGCGACGATTATGTCATACTCGCAATTTATATATCTTCTTTACCGCGTTTACTTTCTTTATATAGTCGCGCGTTTCGGAAAACGCGATCTTACCGTCATAACCGAGCCACTTTTCGACGTTGCCCTCGCCCGCATTATATGCCGCAAAGACATAGTCGCCCGAAAACTTCTTTTGAAGATAGCTTATATAATAAACTCCCAACCTTATATTATAGTCGGGCTCAAACAGTTTATCTTCGTCGTATTCGCAGCCGATCTCTTCCGAAAGCCACTTGGCGGTACTCGGCATAAGCTGCATCAATCCGCGCGCGCCCGCTCCGCTCACCGCCGCGGGGCGAAATTTGCTCTCAGTCCATATGACCGAAAAAACGGTAGATCGTTCGACATCGTATTCGTCGCAATATTTTTTTATTTCGTCCGCATATTTTACGGGAAAAACCACGTCTATCGCAATTACAGGCAAAATTATCAGAAAAGCCGCGACGACAAAATAAAATATCTTATTTTTCAACGTAAATTGTCCACCACTTTATTACAGCCCGCCTCAACTTTTCCTTATCTCCGTCGTTCACAAAAGTGAAGTCGGCATTATGCGCCGCGTCCTCATCGCTCATTTGCGCGGCGATCATGTTCCTTGCGAGTTCTTCGGATATATTATCCCTTCTTACGAGCCTGTCTATTCGCACTTGCAGCGGGGCGTACACGTTGAGAACGAGGTCGTATCGTCTGAGTTCGACGGGAACGGGCATGACGACCACGACCACTCCGCTCGCCTCTCCGATCTGCCTGTGTATTTCTTTTATTATAAGAGGGTGAGTTATCCCGTTGAGTTTTTCGAGCGCTTCATTGTCGCCGAAAACTTTTTTTCTTATCAGTTTACGATCGGGTGCGCCGTCTGTCACGCAGTCGGGAAACGCCTCCATGAGTTTTGCCGCTCCCTCGCTGCCCGTCGCGGTGACCGAACGCGATATAACGTCGGCGTCTATAATATATGCGCCGAGTTCGCTCAATATATCGCTCACCGCCGTTTTTCCGCTTGCGATGCCGCCGATAAGCGCGAAAACTCTTTTATTTGCAATCGAACCAGCGTTTTCCACACCCCACCTCCACTTTGAGCGGCACTCTGAGCTTTGCGACGTTTTCCATGCAATCTATGAGAATACTCTTCACTTCTTCCTCTTCACGGACGTCCGCGTCGATTATGAGTTCGTCGTGGATCTGCAATATCAGCTTGGATCTCATGCCCATAAGCCGTTTCGAAACGTCGATCATCGCCGCCTTGATTATGTCAGCAGCCGAGCCTTGCAGCGGAGTGTTCATCGCCACACGCTCGCCGAACGAACGCTGCATAAAGTTGGACGATTTGAGTTCGGGAATATATCTGCGCCTGCCGTAAAGCGTTTCGACATAGCCGTTTTTGCGCGCAAATTCGACCGTATCGTCGAGGTACTTTTTTACTCCGCCGAAACGTTCGAAATATTTTCGGATATATTGTCCAGCCTGTCGGGGCGATATCCCGAGGCTTTGCGACAGACCGAAGTCGCTCATGCCGTAAATTATGCCGAAGTTGACTATCTTTGCCTCGCGCCTTTGTTCGGGCGTGACTTCGCCTATCGGAACGCCGTAAATTTCGGACGCGGTCGACGCGTGTATGTCCTCGCCGCTCAGATATGCTTCCACCATGCGCGGATCGCCGCTGAGATGAGCCATCAATCTGAGTTCTATCTGCGAATAGTCTGCGGAAACGAGTATGTTGCCCTCGCGCGCCACAAACAAGTTGCGCAAATTTCTCCCCTCGGGAGTGCGAATGGGAATGTTCTGCAAATTCGGTTCCACGCTCGAAAGTCTGCCCGTTGCCGTAAGCATCTGCTTGAATTCGGTGTGCACGACGTCGTCTTTGTCGAGCATTATTTTCAGTCCGTCGAGATAGGTGCTTTTGAGTTTGAACAAAAAGCGATATCCGAGCACCTTGTCCACGATGGGGAAGTTACCCCTCAGCGGTTCGAGGATCTCCGCGCCCGTCGAATAATTTTTGGAGCGCTTGGGATAAGGTATCTTGAATTCCTCGAACAGGACGACGCCGAGTTGCTTGGGCGAATTGATATTGAAGTCGTGTCCCGCCATGGCTATAATTTCGTCGTGCAAAGCCTTTATTTGCGCCTCGTATTTGGAATCGAGCTCGTTCAACATTCCGACGTCCACCTTAAAGCCCGTTTGCTCCATGTCGAAAAGCACGTCCACGAGCGGCAATTCGAGTTTGTAATATAAGTCCTCCATTCCAAGCGCCCGCATTTTCTCTTTGAGTATAACGTACAGTTCTCGGAGCACGAGCGGAGCGCCGCCGCTCAGCGCATATTCCTCACTTAGCTTTGACAGCGACCGATGATCGACCGACGGATCGACGAGATATTGGCAAAGTTCCACGTCGAAAAAGTTGACGAGCGAAACGCCGAATGGAGAGAGCCGCTTTTTGAGCGTTTTTGCGTCAAAGACGATCTTTTGCGCGTCGCCTTCCAAAAAAGGTTTGAGCGCGACAACGGCGGTCATTTCGTCCTCGCCGTCATCGAGAAGCGTTTCTTTTAGCGGCAATTTATAACCTTTGTTGTCAATTTCGAAGAATATGCCGCTACGCTCTATAATAACGCATGCGGACGAAACGTTTTTCGTCATTTCGGTAAGCCGATCGAGCGAAACGATCTCGCATTCCGGCAAGACCTTTATCGTTCCGATCTCGCCCGAAAAGATCTCTTCGCGACGAAGCAACGATCTGAAATTGAGTTCGTCGAACCTCGCTTTTACGTTTTCGCCGAAAGGGAATTTCATGCGGCATTGCTCGGCTTTGGGCAGATCGGGCACTTCGGTGTATATGGTGGCAAGTTCAAGCGACATATACGCGCTATCCTTGCCCGCAATAAGTTTATCCTTCATTTTGCCGTGCACTTCTTCTATATTAACATACAGATCGTCGAGAGTATGAAATCTTTTGACGAGTTCGGTCGCGGTCTTTTCGCCTATGCCCGGAACGCCGGGGATATTATCGCTCTGGTCGCCCGCAAGCGCCTTGTAGACTATGACCTCTTCGGGCGTAAGATCGTATTGGGCTTTGAGTTCCGTCCTGTCGAATACGACCGTGTCGGTCATGCCCTTTTTGGTCATTATGACCTTTGTCGTGTCGTCGATAAGCTGAAAGCTGTCGCGATCGCCCGTAACGATATAGGTAGGACCGTCGTATCTGCGCGCCATGGTGCCTATGATGTCGTCCGCTTCATAGCCCTCCTTTTCGACCACCGTTATGCCCATTTCGCATAACAGGTCTTTGAGAATGGGAAGTTGCACGGCAAGATCGTCGGGCATTCCCTTGCGATTCGCCTTGTACAATGCGTACTCTTTGTGCCTGAAAGTGGGCGCTTTGAGATCGAACGCCACGGCAAGACAATCGGGCTTATAGTCCATGAGTTTTATAAGCATGTTCACAAAGCCGTACACCGCATTCGTCGGCTTGCCGTCCTTGCCGTTTAGCGGGGGCAAAGCGTAAAACGCTCTGTTTATGAGGCTGTTTCCGTCTATAACGATAAATGTTTCCATACAAACAGTATAGCGGATAAGAGCATAAAAGTCAAGTATACTCCCGCTTTTGCCGCGCGAAAGTCACGTCGCAAAAATTTTGCTTTATGCCCGAAAATCGCGATCGTTTTATTGACATATGCACAACCGAGTGATATAATTTGCGCATGTGTTTCGCTTGAACTGCGGAACAGTTTTTTAAGGAGGTAAAAATGAAGAGAATATTGCGATTGAGCATGGTCTTTATCGCCGTATTTGCCTTTGCGCTGTGCATTTCGGCGTGCCAAAAGACCGAACATGAACACAGCTTCGGCGAATGGACTGTGACAAAAGCCGCCACTTGCATCGAAAGCGGCGAAAAAGAACGCGTTTGCTCCGAATGCGGAAAAACCGAAAAGGAAGTCATTGACGTCGACAAGGACGCTCACAAGTGGGGAGATCGCCTGCCCAACGGCGACGGCACTCACGATCGTACTTGCGTTTTGTGCGAAAAAGACGAGCCGGCGGTCGAATGCGACTATGTGGAAAACATAGTGCCCGCCACTTGCACCGAAGACGGATATATCGAACACGAATGTCGCTTTTGCGGATATAAACCGGAAAGGACTGTTATAAAGGCTTCGGAACACAACTACGAGAACAGTCCCTGGATCCCCGATCCGAACAATCCGGGAAAGCATTATCGGATCTGTCTGAACGATCCCAACAATGTCGATCACTATGAAGTCGGCGATTGCTCCGCTCACTCTGTCGAAGAAAAGGCGGAGGCGGATTGCGAAAACGACGGCTTTCTCAGGCACGTCTGCTCGGAATGCGGATACGTTATAGACAGCAGCGTTACCGAAAAGTTCGGACACGACTTTACGGGCGAAGGAAGTTACGTCGAACAGTCGCACGGATCGCGCTACCATGTTTTGCATTGCGCGCACGATCCCGACCATACGATAAACGCGGAATGTGACTTCGACGAGGTCGTCCACAACGCGGACTGTACACATGAGGGTTATACCGTTTACACCTGCTCGGTGTGCAAGGACAGCTACGAAAGCGAACATACTCCCACTACCGATCACTCATTGGGAGAAGATTATCATATCGATCCCGACGGCGGACATTATCGCACCTGTTCGATATGCGAAACCAAAGTAAAGGAAGATTGCACTTACGGCGAAGGCGCGCATACTCTTCCCTCTTGCACCGCGGACGGATACGTTACATACACTTGCATTTATTGCGGAAGCACCAAGACCGAAACGGATGTCGGCTCCAAACTTACGCATACATATACCATATTTCATAACAACGGAAACGGCACTCACGACGAAGAATGTCTGTATTGCGGCGACAAAAAGCGCAACATAAAATGCGATCTCGTCGAGGGAGAAACGGTATTGTCCACCTGCACAGAATACGGATATATCTCATATTCCTGCTCCAAATGCAATTATGTAAAGCAGGAACAGCAGGCGCTCAAACCGCACTCTTACGACAGGTGGACTTCCGCAAACGACGGCACGCATACCCGCACCTGCTCGGAATGCAACAATGTAGAAACCATGAGTTGCGATTATGACGAGGGCGAGGTGAAAAAGCCGACCTGCACCGAAAAAGGCAACACCAAGTTCACTTGCAACACCTGCGGGCATATAAAATACGATAACGAACAGCCTGCCATAGGTCATACTTATCCGAACAAATGGTTACCCGTAAACGATTATTCGACGTCTTTGAGAAAGCACTATCGCCTTTGCGAAACATGCGGAGTGCGCGAAGAAGAGCAATGCTCGGGATTCAGCGAACATACATTTGACTCGACATGCTTTGCGGCAGGGCGCAAGGACTCTACCTGCGACTCGTGCGGCGGCACCGTCATCACCGAAACTTACGAACTTTTGCCACACACCTACGGGCAATATATTGCGGACGGTGAAGTCGGACATTATCGCGAATGTACGGCAGAGGGCTGCGATCACAAGGAAACCGCTATTCACACCATGAAGTCGGGCAAAGATCTGCCCACCTGCAACGGCGTCGGCACCAACTTCGAAATGTGCGAGCAGTGCGGCTATCGCTCGGACGGAGAGGACATTCCCGCGCTCGGACACACGTTCGAGGACAGCTGGACATATGACGGCAACGGGCACCACTACCGCGAATGCACCGTATGCCGCAATTACAGAGAAGAAAACGACTGCGTGATCGATACCGTTACGACGGACGCGACATGCACCAAAGCTACCGTAAAAACTCACACCTGTTCCGTATGCGGCAATTCCGCGACCGAAACGGTGGGATATGCGCTCGGACACGATTACGGGCAATGGGTACCCGTCGGAAACGACGAACACACAAAGACCTGTCTGAGAGAAAACTGCGACGATAAGGCTCACAACAGCGTGACCGAACATTGTCGTTTTGTTCAGTCGTCCGTATCACCCACCTGCACGACGGCGGGCAAATACGTTTACACATGCTCGGATTGTCACTTCGTTAAGGACGGCGAAACGATACCCGCCATACCCCATAAGTACCCCGAAAAATGGACTTCGGACGGCGACGGGCACCACTTCCGCATATGCGAATACGGTTGCGAAACCACCGAAAGCAAGGATTGCTCCTATTCGGAGCAGAAAACTCTTCCCTCTTGCACCGAACAGGGATATACCGTCTTTACATGCAACGATTGCGAATACACTTACAAGGGCGATATCGTTGCCGCAAAGGGACATAATTTCGGTGACTATCAAATGTCGGAAAACGGCGTGGATCACATTCGCAAATGTAACGATTGCACCGAAACGGAAAGCGGCAAATGCGAATTCGACGTTCGCACGGTAAGCGGCGACTGCTCCACTCCCGGCGCAAAGATCTATACCTGCAAGCATTGCAAATACGAAAGGACCGAATCGCTTCCCATTACGGCGGAGCATCAATGGACGCTTTCCGCAAAGTCTACCGACAACAGTCAACACACCATGCAATGCACGGTTTGCCATACTACGCAACTTTTCGATTGCGAATACGACGTCGAAGAACACGCGCCCACCTGTACTTCGAAAGGATATCATGTACATACCTGCGCGATATGCAAAAACGTTTATCGCCACGACGAGGGCGAAATGCTGCCCCACTCTTACGGACAATGGACGTTCAACGGAGAGGCGGAACATACACACACTCGCAATTGTTTAAACTGCGGATATTCCGAAACGTCCGACTGCAAAAAGGAGAACGGCACGGTCACCGAGGGCAACTGCACCACCAACACGATAGTGACTTATACATGCGACGATTGCGGCGGAACTTTCTCCGAAGTCACCGTTCACGCGCAAGGGCACAAATGGGGCTATTCGCAAATAGTTACGGGTCAAAGATATCACACATACACTTGCCTGATTTGTCGCGAAACCAGAAACAGCGATTGCGTTTACAACGAGAAGATCAAAAACGCGACATGCACCTCTGACGGCAGCAAAACGCTTCAATGCGTCGTTTGCGCCAACATGCTCACCGAAAAGATACCCGCGCTCGGACATGACTTCGGCGAAAACGATTGGATCTCCGACAAAAGCGGACATCACTATCACGTTTGCAGACGCGACGGTTGCGAACAATCGGAAAGCAGGAACTGCGTTCTTATCGACGTAAGCAAAGCGCCCACCTGCCAGGAGGGCGGAAAGACGGGCAAGATATGCACGGACTGCGGATACGGCGTCGGCGTAGGCGACGTGGCTCAACTCGTACACGATATGACTCAATGGGCGCATACGATAAAGGACGGCGTTCACTATCACGTCCGTCACTGCCAACGCGCCAACTGCGGACACGTTGAAGAGGAAAAGTGCAATCTTACGATAGAAAGAACGCCATTTACCTGCACCTCGCCCGAAACGGAAACGGAAACGTGCGGCGTATGCAATTACACGAACACCGTGATACTCACAGACGTACTCGAACAAGGACATCAATGGACGGTAGACCATAAGGACGACTCGTCGCACCGAAGCGTTTGCACGCGATGCGGAGCCTCCTCGGAAACGACGCACACGTTCACGACATCGAACATTTGCGACGGTTGCGATTACGACGGGCTCGAATACAAACTAATAAACGGATCGTACTATCAAGTCTTTTCCGACAACAGAGTACTTAACGCAACGACCGTCGTTGTGCCCGAATTTATAGACAACTACCCCGTAAAAGAGATAGCGCGATATGCGTTCTATAACAATAAGAACCTCGAAACGATAATATTGCCGAGCAGCATCAAAACGATCTGCGAAATGTCTTTTGCACATTGCGTGAACCTCAAAACCGTGAAGTTCTCGGGCGAAAGTGACATAGAACTCGAAATTATAGAACGATCGGCGTTTTACGACGACGAAAAACTGCGCGACGTGCCTTTCGATCGATTTACAAAACTTACCACCGTCGGAGCCGACTGCTTCTATGACTGTTCCGCTCTAAACGATATCGTTATCTACGACACGTTGACGCACATAGGCGGCGAGGCTTTCATGAAAACGGGCTACTACAACGACAGATCGCATTGGGAGGACAACGGCACCGTGCTCTACATGGGTCATCACCTTATAAAGGTCGATAATTCCAAGAGCGGCTCGTTTGAAATTCGCGAAAGCGCCGTGTCGGTCGGAGAAGCGGCATTCGACGGCTGCGCGAATATCACGGACCTCGTCATACACAGCAATATGAAATATATGGACAACAACGCATTCAGAAATTGCTCCACTTTGAGAACGGTGGAATACAAGGGCTCGCTTGCTCAATGGCTGTCCATTTCGTTCGGAAACGATCTTTCAAGCCCGCTCCACATCGCTCAGAGCTTCCACATTGCCGAAGCAAAGGACGATCCTCAGATCCCGACGGACGGAAGCGTGACCAACATTCCCGCGGGAACTTTCCGCAACAATCCCGAATTAAAGAACGTGACTATACCCGACAATATCACGTCGATAGGCGCATATGCGTTCTACGGCTGCGAAAATCTCACAAACATAACCATTCCCGATTCGGTAACTTCGATAGGCGAACATGCCTTTGACGGTTGCACCGCGCTCTTCGATATAAGCGAAAATTGGGAAAACGGCGTTTACTATATAGGCAATCACCTCATAAAGGGCGACAACGACAGGATAGTAAGTGGCGTCGAGGGCGGCAAAGTGACGATCAAGTCCACGACCGTAACCATTTCTCCGAGAGCATTCTACGGTTGCACCGCGCTTACCGAGATAAACATTCCGAGATCGGTCGTTTGGATAGGTGAACAGGCGTTCATAGGTTCGGGACTTAAAAGAGCGGTATTCGAAAACGCAAGTTCGGAAAAAAACAACACGAGCACTCAATTCTTCGCCACCAACTACCCCATGGTAATGGGTCGCTGGGAGGACACGGCGCTTGCTGATTCCGTATATTCGGCAAATCTGCTCTTGCGCATATACGGAGGATATTGGAAGCGAACTCGCGGAGGCAACGCGTAAAGCAAGTCATGACAAAAGGCTGTTATCGATCGATAACAGCCTTTATTTTGCACGAAAATTCAAGAAGATCAATAATTGTATACAAAGACGGTCGCGGCAACGAATAATAATACGAGCAAAAAGAAGATATTCAATAAAAACACTATAATGCTTTGTCTGCTCAGCTTTCCATTGTGTACGATATCGGATACATGCAGGGCGATCGAAAAGACCAGGGCGATCAAAACCAGCCACACCACAACTCTCAATCCCTCGCGAGCGAACTTGTCGTAAATACTGTAATAGTGATCGACATACGTCGTTCCGCCGTCCTCCGTAGGCAATACCGCGCGATCGTGAATGAACTTTATAAAAAGCATAGCTATCATTGCGCAGGTGGCGACGATCTTTGCAATATCGAAACAAATCGTTTTTCTTTTCATATTGACCTCCTTATTTATCAGTCATATGATCTTTCGCTCTCTATAATCCCTCCTGTTTCGGCGTCGATCTCTATTTCGTATTTGAGGCTCTCTATAAAGAACTCTATTTCATAGCAAAACCTGCCGTCGTCACGGTCGAGTTTTACCTTATGGATATTTGCGTCGCTCCTTTTCACCTTGAAAAACTCAAAGGCTATATCGAGCGCCTCGTCCTCAGTCAGCGCTACGCTGCCCTCGTCCACGAAGTCCTCGTTTCGGCTGACTTCGCCCGTGGACGCGTCAACATAATAGTCGTATTTTATGCCGTTCAATTTGACTTCTATTTCGTAAACGTATCTGCCGTTTTCGTATCCGTAATCGATTTCGATCACGACGGCGTTCGAGCCCGCTTCCTTTTTGACGAGTTCGATCGCCTGCTCGCTCGTAAGAAGTTCCGAGGGCGGAGCGGACGGTTCGTCTTGTTCGATCTCGGCTTTCAGCACATCACCGCTCTCCGCGTCTATCTCAGCCTTGTATTCGACATTGCCAACATAGAGTTTGACCTCGAAGCAAAGCCTGCCGTCCTCTCGTTCGAGCACTGCCCATTTGCGATCGACAGACGACATATCGAGTTCGAAATGCTCGACGGCTATCCTTACGGCGTCGTCCTTGGTAATTACCGTGTCCGGTGTTTCTCCGCCTTGCAAGGTAGCGACGCCCGTAAGCGCGTCAACGTGATATTCATATTCGACTCCGTTCGCTCTGACCTCTATTTCGTAATAGTAAGTCTTATCCGCTCCTATGCCCTCGCTGTCTATTTCGACTTCCAATATATAGACGTTTTCTCCCGCGCTCTTTTTGACCGCCTCGATCGCCTGCTCGCGCGTTATGAACCGCTTGTTCTGAGGCAATTGTTCGCTTTTATGTTCGTAATTGTCTATCTCGACGTCGATGATCCCACCGCTTGCGGCTGCGATCTCGAACTCGTACTCGGTATTGCCGGCAATGAGTTCCACCTCGTAAACGAACATTCCGTCGTCATAGTCGAGTTTTACTTTGCGGAAAGTGTACTCGCCCCGTTCGGAGTTCGGGAACACGAATGCAAGCGCGATCTCTTTGACCTGCTCCTCCGTCATGATCTCGGGCAAAGCGGGCGTTGCGTCGCCACCGAGCATGCTTTTTGAAAATTTGACTATTTTGCCGCTTACCGCGTCCACGTTCACGTCGTATCGGCAACCTTCCGAGTTAAAACTTACCCTGTATTGCTTTTTGCCGTCCACGAACAGACTTCTGACCACGATATCGCTCGCATTATCCGCGGCGGACGCGGCGGCAAGCGCGATCTCCTCGGCTTTGTCCTCGCCTATATACGAGCCTGTCGGAAGAGAATTTTCAAATTCTATCTCGCTGCCGACAATGCTCATGTCCGTAGCCTTGAATATGTATTTGTATTTTGCGCCCACCTCTTCGATCTCCACCTTGAACACTTCGATGCCCATGTAAGTGTCGCGATCGAAGTCGAAGCCCGTGATATTCTCGGGCGCGATCCCCGACTGCTTTATCGCCTCGTCGTACGCTCTTTCAAGCGTCGAGCGTTCGTCCCCCAATGCGATCTTTGCCTTGCCCACTATCGCGCGTTCGTTTTCCACCTCGAATTCGGAATTCAAAGTGTATTCGTACGCGTAACTTTCGGCAATAACGGTCACCGAATACTTGTCGTTTTCGGCTTCTTCCGCAGTCTGCGTGATAGCGTCGCTGTCGTCTATCGCGTTGAAAGCCTTTACCACTCCCTCCGCGCCGTCGGGCTTTTTCTCAAACGGCGTTTCTTCTTTGTTGCACGCGATCAGACCTAACGACAATACGAGCATAACCGCAAGCATGATCGCAATTCTCCTTAAATATTTCATATTTTTCCTCCCGAAAAAAAAGCATTCGCTTTTATGTAAATCATTATACCACAAATCTTATAAAATGTATCACTTTTTTGATGATTTTATAAAAAAAATCTATGCTTTACGCACCTGTTTCACACTTGTAAAATTTTTTCGGTCATGGTATAATATTTTGGGAGGACGAAAAATGCAAATAAAACTCATGACCGAAGAGCATGCGGACATTGTAAAAGAAATGATGCGCACGTTTTACGCATCGCCTTGTTTGCTGACCGACGGTTCGGAAGAAATTTTCGACAACGATATAAAAAATTGTATAAACGAGAATCCGTATCTCGAAGGTTACGTCTTTGTCGAGGACGACAATATTGTCGGCTATGCGATGCTCGCGAAGAGTTTTTCCACCGAATTCGGCAAGCCGTGCATATGGATAGAAGATCTGTATCTAATACCTCGGTACCGACATCGCGGGGTCGGAAGCAAATTTTTCGCATTTACAGAGAGCAAATATCCCGACGCGCTTTTCAGGTTGGAAGCGGAAAGGAACAATTTATCGGCGATCGGCGTCTACAAAAAGAACGGATTTACCGAACTCCCCTATCTCGAAATGAAAAAATGAGTTTTTTGCGTAAAAGGCGTTTAGGAAACAGTGGCGGCAAGCTGCAAAGTCTTGAAATGAGTTTTCTTATTTTCGGACGGCGCGTCGTAATATTCGTATCCCGCTGCTGCAAGCAAGCCGAACACGAAGAACACTTGGTGAACGCTCAGGAACGTTACGTCCACCATTCCCTCCAAGGCATATCCGAGCACGCAAAGCAACGCCATAAACTTAAAGCCGTCAAAGTTCTTTATGAGCGTGAAGTACCGCTGAACGAAAAACGGCAACATTCCCCACAAACCGACTACGCCGCTGCATGATAATATTTGCAAAAAAGTGTTGTGCGTTTTCCACAAAAACGATAAGGACGGTCCGTCGACGGTAAAAACAACGTCCTTGGGCTTTATATAGCCTACTCCGAATATGGGGCTTTCGCGAAAGTTTTTCCAAGCCCGTTTGTATATCTCTATCCGTCCGTGCGGATCGAAAAAGCCTTGTTTATAACCGTCGAACAATTTATAAATTATCTTGTCGCATATGGGCAAAGCGAAAAACAGAACGACGCACGCTGCCAAAATAGCGACCGCTATTATTCTCGCGCCCTTGACGCGCGTCTTTATAAATCCGTAAACAAACGAAACGCATATTATGGGCAACCCGAACAAAATGTTGCCGCGCGACAAAGTAAGCATGAGCATAACGGTGAAAAATCCTATCGACGGGAACATTATATAAGAATACGCCTTGTGACGCGTCCCAAGCCACGCGACGGCGGGAACAGCCATTACGAAAAATACGGCTATGGTATTGGACATACCCCAACCTACCCTGAGTTTTTTGGAAAGTATTCCCGTCACGAGATCGGGCTGTCTGAAAAACCATATCAGCGACTGCGCCGCGGCGATAAGCCCCGCGATAAACAACAATTTGCAAATGAGTTCACGAAGATCGCCCTTTATGCAATTGACGCAAAGAAAATAGACGAAATAAACTCCGAGCCCCACTCCGCATATAGCCAGCGTCCAGATCTTGTCGTAGCCGTCGTACGTTATGCCCGAAAGCAACGTGACTATATAAGCCAAAAGCATGGCGAAAAAGAGTTTGCCCTTGCGATAATTTCTGTTTCGGAATTTTATCAGATTATAAATAAAACTTATTATCAGAATGGGTACAAGCAAACCGACAACGATCATAAACGCGGTCGTTTTTATTTGTTTGAGCGAAAAGGTCAAAGTTATAAGCATTATGACCGCTATGACGGGTTTTAGATCGGACGCAAACCACATATACACACATGCGGGCAAAACGAAAAAGATCGCACCTGCTATGTCCCAACCGAGCGCCCAAAACAGCACCGCAAATACGGCCAACAGGATCAAACTATAATCGCTTGAATACCATTCGACGAAAAGTTTTCCGCGCGTTTTTTTGATTTCATCGATCATATTTTCAGTATAAATGATACGACCCTTTTATATTCGTCACCTTTATCACGACTGTAATAATTATATCATAAGAGGTCGCCACGCCAAAAGATATTTGTGTTTAACGCGTATATCTTACATAAAATCTAAAAAGCTCATTGCGTAATATAAAAGAGCTTTTCATTTCCAAAGCGAGGTTTTGTATCATTTATAATTCGACATTTTCATTTTTATTGCGACATTTTTCGCCGAGAAAGTTTTTGCGCCGCCATAGAAACGGATCTTTTAAGCCGTGATCGTCAAAAATTCTATCTTTACCCATGCAAAACAGTTGTCAAATTTCTCTTTTTATGTTATAATAATACAGCTGTTAATCGGAGTGGTCCCCTCTCCGTTTGGCAGCCGCGCGATTTATTTGCCGCTGTGGTGGAATTGGCAGACGCGCCGGACTCAAAATCCGGTGGTAGCGATACCGTATCGGTTCGACTCCGATCAGCGGCACCAAGTCAGTATAATCCGAACCAAATACTCGTAACGAGTGAATGGTTCGGATTTACTTTTATAATTTA
>CANQFK010000015.1 GCA_947598585.1 uncultured Clostridia bacterium | reverse complement strand
AGCGAAGCGAAGTATTCCGCCACAAGGCAACAAAAAAAGAGGTAATAACCTCTTTGCTATCAAAGAGCCTTGGTGTCCAAGGCCGGACTCGAAGCGACAAAGTCGGCGTGAAGCGGCACGAAGTTTCCTTCGAAGGATTTTAAGTCTTTGGTCTGCCCTTAGCCGAGCACGAAGTGCGAACGCCACGGAGCGAAGCGAAGTATTCCGCCACAAGGCAACAAAAAAAGAGGGAATAACCTCTTGCTATCAAAGAACCTTGGTGCCCAAGGCCGGACTCGAACCGGCACGAAGTTTCCTTCGAAGGATTTTAAGTCCTTTGCGTCTGCCATTCCGCCACTTGGGCAAACATACATTTAATTCGGCAAGCAATGGAGGCACCACCCAGACTCGAACTGGGGGTAAAGGCTTTGCAGGCCTCTGCCTTACCACTTGGCTATGGTGCCTCATTTTGCCTAAAAAAATTGGATACGAAGTATCCGATTTTTATGGTGGGAGCTATAGGGTTCGAACCTATGACCCTCTGCTTGTAGGGCAGATGCTCTCCCAGCTGAGCTAAGCTCCCAAGTCGATCACGCTTATATACTATAACAAAAAATATGGAAAAAGGCAAGAGAAAATGCGCACTTTGCAAAAAATTTTTTAATTAAAAAATCGGCAAATTTTTTTCTCGCAAAGAATAAAAGAAAAAATCGAATTTTTACACAAGAAATGCCGAAATAAAAGCATTCTATTGCATACAATATTATGGGAGTAATAATGTTTCAGTTTTTATTGGGCGTTGACAGCTCGCGTGAAAAGTGGGCTATGGCTATAAAAGATACTTTGAGCGAAAGGCTCGACTCGGATTGCCTTGTGGCAGCCACAAAACTCGGAAAAAGATATCAGGTCGCCGTAGCCAGCGAGAGCGAAAGCAAATTGAAGATCCTGGAAATAATTTCCGATAGTGTAATAGAAACGCTCGGCTATTTCAGCAAATACGAATATTTGTCCATGAATCTGAAATTGCCGTTGGATCCCGTCAAGTACAATATACTTTTGCACGCGCTCACTCAATTCGACAGAGCGAGCGACGAAGCAATACTCAAAAATTGCGTTCAGATCAGTAACGGAATGGCGCTTGACGGCATATATCGATTCCGAATGGGGATATTAAAGGAGCGCTGGCGCGAAATAGTCGAGCTTACCAAGGAAAACGCCGTTTACCTTGCCGACAGCGAATCGTTTTACGAACTCATCAAATTTCTTTTTTCGAGCATAGAGGCGAGAGTGGAAAACGTTGTCCTGTCGAAAAATAACGATAAGTATATTATAAGCGATGAGAGCGTGCACAAATGTTTGTTTTCGAGTTCTGACATCAACGAAATAATATATTCACTTATCGATCTGGCGCCTCTTTCGATAGCGGTCAACAAGAGTTTTGAAAACGAAAAGACTGTCGATCTGATAACAAAACTTTTCGGAATGCAACAATTCGATTCCTGCGTCAGGAGCTGAAAATATCAAAATAGTTTATTTTTATTAAATATTCACAATAATAAGTCCTTTATTTGCTTGTGAATATTATTTTTTTATGATAAAATAATTGGTAAATAATGGAGGATCAAAATGTTTATCAATTTATTGGCGGCAGATACAGCCGGTACGATCGTATGGATCGTAGTTATCGTATTGATGATAGTGGTTTTGTTCGTTATGCCTATGCTTTCCAATCGCAAGCGACAAAAGGAAGCAAACGAAGTGCTTGATTCGCTCTCCGTAGGCGACGAAGTAATGACGATAGGCGGAGTAATGGGCAAGATCGTTGCGCTTGATACGCATGCGTCGGGCGAAAAACTTATGGTTATCGAAACGGGCGAGGGCGCAAATAAGACTACTATGACTTTTACCGTTCAGGCGCTCAGACTCAATTACACCAAGACAAAGCAAAGGCAGGATCAACTTGCCAAGGAAAAAGCCGAAAAAGAAGCGGCAAAGAAAAACAATGAACATAAGAAACATAATTCCGAAGCCGAATCGGTAAAACAAGATGAGGTCAAAGAAGAGGAGATCGATGCCGAAAAAGAGGCGGGCGATTCTCAAAAATAAGACATAATACGCTTAGTCTAAATGAAGATCCTTTCGCATAGTATAATGTGGACATACCGTGCGGAGGGATCTTTTTATGACCAAACAAAAACAAGGCAATTATTTTTTCGAATTGATCGTAGCGATTTTTATAGCGTTGATCATTTCATTGGTGCTCATCGTCATAGCGGCGTTTGCGATCAAACTGTTTAATATAAGCGACAATGCGATCGTTATAATAAATCAAGTGATCAAGGGACTGAGCATACTTATAGCAGGCGTCACTTGTCTTAAATTGCCCAATAACGGCTGGCTGAGAGGCTTTATTTTGGGTATAGTATATATTTCGCTTGCATTTGTTGTCTTTTCGCTTTTGGCAGACAATTTCGCTTTTGATCTTAAACTTTTGAATGACGCGGTGCTGGGCGGCGTGAGCGGTTTGATAAGCGGTATTATTGCCGTAAACATTCACAAAAAAGGCTAATAAAACGAAAAAGTTTGATTTTGCATGACAAAATGCTTGATTTTCGGCTCCCGTTTTTGTATACTAATAATGTAAATTTTTTCGGAGGCATTTTGAAATGAAACATATCAAAGTTTTGGCTAAGTCTACCATTTGTCGCGAGCAAGGAACCGGTTGTGGGGAATGCCAATCTTCCTGCCAATCGGCTTGCAAAACAAGTTGCACAGTAGGCAATCAATCGTGCGAACAAAAGAAGATAAATAACGTTTTCAAAGAAAGCAAGTAATAAGATGGTACATACTTTCAAATGTCTGGGTCGCTTATTTGCATTGGATGTTGAAAGCGGCTCGGTTTTCGAGATCGACGAATTAACAAAGGATTTGATAGACTTGCAAGGTGCTCCTTTGGATATAACCAAGGAGCCTTTTTCTTGTTATTCAAAGGACGAGATTTCCGAAGCGCAGGACGAGATCCGCGAACTTGTCGATCAGGGCATATTGTTCACGCCCGAAAGCAAGCACGAAAAGCCGCACTATAACGGCATAGTAAAAGCGCTCTGTTTGAATATTTCGCACAATTGCTCGCTTAGATGCGAATATTGCTTTGCCGATGGCGGAAGTTATAATGACAAACGCCGCAACATGGATAAAAGCGTCGCATTTGCCGCGATAGATTTTCTTATAGAGCGTAGCGGCACGAGAAGAAATCTCGAAGTGGATTTTTTCGGCGGCGAACCGCTTCTCAATATCGAAGTGGTAAAAGATACGGTAGCGTATGCCAGAAGCAAGGAAAAGCAATTCAATAAAAATTTTCGCTTTACGATAACGACAAACGCTTATAGGCTCGGCGATGAGGATATAGAGTTTTTCAATCGAGAGATGTACAATGTCGTTATAAGTATAGACGGCAGAAAAGAAGTGCATAATCGTGTGCGTAAAACGGCGAATGGAGAGGACTCCTTTGACATTATTCTGAATAATGCGCGCCGATTCCGAGAGAAAAGAGGCGACAAACAATATTACATCAGAGGCACCTTTACCGCTCTTAATAAGGACTTTTCGGTCGACGCGCTGTATCTGAATGATATGGGATTCGATCAGATATCTCTCGAACCCGTCGTATTGCCGGATACTCATCGTTTGGCAATACACGAAAGCGATATTCCCGAACTTGTCGAACAGTATGAAATTCTCGCCAAGGAATATATCGAACGCAGAAAGACGGACAAATGGTTCAATTTTTTCCATTTTATGATAGACATAGCGGGCGGTCCTTGCGAATCGAAAAGGCTTGTCGGCTGCGGAGCGGGCAACGAATACCTTGCCGTTGCGCCTAACGGGAACATCTATCCCTGCCATCAATTCGACGGCAAAAACGATTTTGTCATAGGAAACGTTTTAAAAAAAGAATTCGACGATACGTTGCCTGAAAAGTTCGCTTGTGCAAATCTGACCACAAAACCGGAATGTTTGAAGTGCTGGGCAAAGTATTATTGCAGCGGAGGTTGCGCCGCAAATTCGGTCAATTTCTGCGGAGATATCAATAAACCTTATACGATCACTTGCGCTTTGATGAAGAAAAGAGTGGAGTGCGCAATAGCTATTAAGGCAATAGAAGGAAAAATATAGCAGATTTTACAAAAAGTCGGTATAATCCGTTTGACTTAAAAGCTCAATATATTGTATAATTATTGTTGTGCTGTAAGTGCAATATGGAATGCGACTATGTTTTGGCGCATTACCGTGAAATCAAGGTAAAATTGTTAAGATAACGTTTTATATACTTACATTCGTGTTATAAGAGAAGTCAATTCTCTTTGTGCAACAGGAGGCAAAAAGCAAAGATGAAAAGGAAATCGTCAATCATAAAACTGTGTATAATTGGCGTGGTGCTTATTATTGGTATAGTTTTGTCATTTTGCCATTTTGAGATCGGACTTAAAGATTTTAAGTCCTTTTCCGGCAATATAAAACTCGGATTGGACTTAAAAGGCGGTTATTATGCCGAATATGTGGCAAAGAACGACGATACCGGAGATTTTGATGCGAGAATGAACGGTACCGTTACGAGTATTCAGAATCTTTTGGTAAGCAAAGGCTATTCGGAAGCGGTGGTTACCCGTCAGGGACCTGCCGGTATTCGCGTCGAGATCCCCGATGTAGACAATCCGTCGGAATTTCTGTCGATACTTGGCGAACCTGCCGAACTCGAATTTTGTTTGCAGGGCGATTCGACTCCAATTATTACCGGAGATCATGTCGAAGAGGCTTCGGCGCAGTATTATAACGGTCAATGGGGCGTTAGTTTGAGGCTCAATACCGAAGGCGCAAGAAGATTTGCCGAAACGACCGCAAACCATATCGATGAAATAATAGAAACATATACGATTATCGGCGGCGAAAGGAACAAGATCTCCGAGGCAAGGATAAACGAAGCAATACCTAACGGACAGGCTATCATATCGGGAAGTTTTACACAGGAAACAGCCGAAAATCTTTCCAATCAGATAATGAGCGGTACATTCTCGGTTACTCTCGAATACCAAAAGGGCGAGCCCATTTCTCCGACGCTCGGCGAGGGCGCTATGAAATACGGTCTTATTGCGGGTGTAATAGGTTTGATCCTCGTTATGCTGTTCATGTGCTATAATTACCGCGTGTTCGGTGCGATCGCTTCTTTGGCGCTCGGCTTATATTCGGTAATGATGCTGTTCTTGCTTTCGGTAATACCCCTTGTTCAGCTTACATTGCCCGGTATTGCGGGTATACTGTTAAGTATAGGTATGGCAATAGACGGTAACGTCATCATTTATGAAAGGATCAAGGACGAATACGCAAACGGAAAGTCTATCCTGTCGGCGGCGCATTACGGATATCGCAAGTCGGTAGGAGCGATCCTCGACGGAAACATCACTACTATCATAGCTGCCGTAATACTTTATATATTCGGTTCGGGTTCCGTTCAGGGCTTTGCGCTTACGCTCTTTATCGGTATTGCTCTTGCAATGTTCTCATCACTTGTTGTTTCGAGAGGGCTTATAAATTACGTTGTCGCAATAAACAACAGCAATCCCAAATTGTATAATCTTCGCAGAGGCAAAAATTATGTAAGTCTGAATGCCGATGAAAACGCTGCGGAGGCTCAGGAACAGATCGATGCAGATGCACGCGCAAAGGAAGAAAAAAAGAAATTGAGAAGCCAAAAGAAAAGTGCATTAAATTCGGCTAAGGGAGGAAAAACCGAATGAAAAAGTTATCCAACCTTTTTGAAAGTGATATAAAGGTAGTTGAAAAGAAAAAAATAATTTTCCTTATTCCCGTTCTTATCGTTATCCTTGCGGCTATAATGGCGGTGGTATATAACTTTGCGGCGGATTCTCCCGTAAATCTCGGAATGGATTTTGCAGGCGGTTATACTATCAACGTCAAGATAGGCGACAGTTCCGATGCGGACATGGAAGCGCAAAAGGAGAAGATACAGAATATAGTAGAAAGCTATGCCGATGAAGACGGCAATGTGTACGGCATAAAGGTATCTCAGATACAGATAACGGGCGAAAAGGGCAGTAAGTCGCTTTTGGTCAAGTTCAAGTCGTTGCCTAATGCCACCGATGATACGATGCAGGCGATCGTCGACGGCATTGTCGAAAATATAAAGGACGAGGCTCAAAGAAGCATACCTACCGTTGAAAAGAACGGAAGTAAAGTCGTTTGCAGTTACAATATCCCCATAGAATCATATGTTTCTACTTTAAAAGATAAAGTAGCAAAGTTGGGCGGAAGCGAATTTGTTTTCGATAAAAACGTTTCCAAAAACTCCATAACGTTTACCTATAACGGTGATGAAGCGGGGATCGCGTCGAGTTTGTCCCTTGTTCAGTACGCGGAGATTTATGCGCCCGGTAAGGTCGGAGCGACGGTCAGTCAGGATCTGCTTTATAATGCGATATCTGCTATTTTGATAGCGCTTGTAGTTATGCTCGTTTATATCGGCATAAGGTTCGAATTCAAGAGCGGTATAGCTGCTATCGTGGCACTTATTCACGACCTTGTGATCATGTTCTCGTTCATGGTTATCTTCCATGTTGAGTTCAACAGCACATTCATAGCGGCGCTCATAACGATCTTGGGTTATTCTATCAACAACAGTATTATTTTGTTCGACAGAGTGAGAAGCAACCTCAAACTCGATCCCAATTGGGAAAGACACAGCCTTGCAAATACTTCGATAGCGCAAAGTTTGGTGCGATGTCTTAACACTACGATAACAACGTCGATAATGATAGGCGCCGTTGCGATAGTGTGCGCGATCGCGTCCATATTCAACGCAGACTTGTATCAAATGGTAATATTCTCATTGCCGATATTGGTAGGTTTGTTCTCGGGATTCTTCTCTGCTATGTTTGTGGCGCCGTCGGTGTGGGTATCCCTCGGCGGAACCAAATCGAGCAAAGTTAAGGTCACGCCAACTGAGGCAAAATAAAAATCAATGAATTACAAAAATGAGCTTCTTAAACGGAAGCTTATTTTGTATGGTAAAGGTATGAATTTAAAGCTTGTAAAAAGGAATAATTGCGACATAGACGCTCGTGAAATAAAGGCAATAAGCGACAAACTTAATATGCCGATAAAGTTTATCGAGCTTATGTATACGCGCGGTATTACAAGCGAACAAGCTATAAATAAATTTCTGTATCCCGACGAAAGCTATTTTTACGATCCCTTTCTTATGAAGGGCATGCGTGAGGCGGTACAGCGTCTGGAAAGCGCGATCGACAATAGCGAGCGTATTGTAGTGTATGGCGACTATGACGCCGACGGTGTGTGTTCTGCGGCTATTTTATCGCTGTATCTTGCTCAGCGCGGCTTGGAAGTCTACACTCATATCCCAAGTCGCATAAACGACGGATACGGGCTTAATATCGAAACGGTCGAGCGCATAATCGAAGATTGTTCGCCCGATCTCATTCTTACTTGTGATTGCGGTATTTCCGCTTATAAAGAGGTGGAAGACGCAAAAGACCTCGGTATAGACGTCATAGTTACCGATCACCACGAAGTTTCCGATACGATCCCCGATTGCATAGTGATAAACCCGCACCAAAACGATTGCGGTTATCCTTTTAAATATCTTTGCGGGGCAGGCGTGGCGCTTAAATTGGTCGAAGCTATGGGCGGATTGAAAACGGCGAAAAAGTTTTGGGAACTTGCCGCCATTGCGACGATCGCTGACCTTGTACCGCTCGTAGACGAAAACAGATTGATCGTGCAAATGGGACTTAAAACCGTAAGCGAAATCAAAAATGTAGGTCTGAAAAATTTGCTTATAAGTCAAAAGATCGACGGAGCCATTACAAGCAGCGATATAGCTTTTAAGATCGCGCCTCGTATCAATGCCGCGGGAAGAATGGGCGACGCATATAGCGCTTTTGAACTTCTAACGACCGATGATCTATCCAAGATACGGAAAATTATAAATGACATCAATGAGAACAATACGCAGAGAAAGAATCTTTGCGTCAAACTTTATGACGAGGCGCTTAGCGATCTGCAACATGAGGACATAATAAACAGAAGATGTATAATTTTATCTCATCCCGAATGGGAAAAGGGCATTACGGGCATTGTGGCGGCGCGTCTTGCAAGCGAGTTCAACAGACCGTCGTTCATACTTGTAAGATCTGGTAGCGCATATAAGGGGACTGCACGCAGCATATTCGATATAAATATCTACAATTTGCTTTCGGACGCGGCGGATCTGCTTATAGAATACGGAGGGCATAGTCAGGCGGCGGGTTTTTCCATTTTGCCGGAAAATATAAATAAATTTAAAGATCGCGTAGCTGCTTACCTTGAAAAGTTCCCGAGAGAATTATTCGAACCGACTCTTTTTTACGATATAGAGATCGACGAAAAAGAGATCGGCAGTAAATTTGTGGATTATCTCGATCTGCTTGAACCGACGGGGAACAGCAACACCAGACCGCTATTCAAAATAACCGAAACAAAATTGAAAGTTCAACCTTGCAAGACAAATGTCGCGCATACTCAGATAACGTTGCCCGACAATTTGCAGATCTTTGCATTCAATAACTATAACAAAAATCACTTCTTGAATACAGAGGGCGAAAAGTCTTTTGTGGTCGAATTGCAGAATAATTCATTTGCGGGAAGAACGTATGTGCGTGGTGTTCTGAGGGGAATATCCATAGAAAAATTCACGTTCAACGATGAGATAGCGGGCGCGGCTTTTATAAAAATGTCCACCGTTCCGGCGGACGGATCCCCTGATTATGTCACATATAACAAGGAAGAGCTTGGCGAGATCATAGGCGACAACATATACGGGACGCTAATAATTTGCGGATCTAAGGCCTCTTACAATGATTTTGTTAAAATATACAAAGGCGACAACATAATCCTATATGAATTTATGTTTGCCTCCGTAAAGAACAATTACAGCAGATTGATAGTATCTCCCGAGTTTGACGACAACTTGTATTTGCTCGGATATGACAGGATAATATTCTTGGATAAGCCCATTAACATGGATATTGTGTCGTTTATAAATGCCAATTCAAAAGCAAAAGTATTTGTACCCAACGAGATAGAATATAACATAATGAATGATGTTTCGCTCGGCAGAGATGTTTTTGCTTATTACTATGACATTTTCAAGAGATTCAAAGACGTCAGAGCCAATACTTTGTGGGGCTATTATAAAGTTTTGGCATCTCGCGCAAAAGTAAATTTAAAACAATTTATGACTTGTCTTGCGGTCTTTATTGATCTCGGTTTTATTTCCATTCCGCAAGGAGAGTTTGCTTTGAGATTTAACAGAGACGTAAGGGCTGATCTGAATACCTCGGATATTTACAGACGTTTTGCGGAATATAAGGTGTAGTGTTATGGAAGAAGAAGTTAAAGATGAAGTAATAGAACAATTTCGATCCAAATACAGTTTGGTTTTCGGGCAGCAGTCCGAACTTTTGGACAGGATCCTGAATTACGCCATTATCAAGCACAACGGACAGTTGCGCGCCAACGGTGAGCCGTATATTCATCATCCCGTGGCTGTGGCTACCATTCTTATCGATCTCGGTCTTGACGTCAACGCCGTCGGAGCCGCAATTTTGCATGATACGGTAGAAGACACAACCGCAACGGAAAGCGAGATATATTCGCTCTTCGGCGAAGAGATCTCCAATCTTGTAATGGGCGTTACCAAACTTGCGAAATACACTTTTCAATCGAAAGAGGAAGAACAGGCGGAAAATTTCCGTAGAATGTACTTTGCGATGGCAAAAGATCTGCGAGTGATTTTGATAAAACTTGCGGATAGGTTGCACAATATGCGTACCATAGCGTCGAAACGAGTAGACAGGCAGCTCGCCATTGCGACCGAAACGCTCGAAATATATGCTCCGCTTGCTTCTCGTTTGGGACTCAGCTATATCAAATGCGAACTCGAAGATCTCTGTCTTAAAGTTCTTAAACCCGACGTCTATGCTAAATTAGTGGAGGAAATACCGCTCAAACGCGCCGAAAGACAGGAATTGGTCAATAAAATATGCGCAAAACTCACCGATATAATCAATGAACTCGGTATAAACGGCGAAGTCAGCGGCAGACCGAAACATTTTTACAGTATCTACAAGAAAATGGAGAAGCAGCACAAAACTTTCGAGCAGATCTACGACCTTACGGCGGTCAGAGTGATAGTTCCCACCGTAAAGGATTGCTATGAAGTGCTCGGCATGATCCATACACTGTGGAAGCCTATCCCGGGTAGATTCAAAGATTATATCGCAGTCCCAAAGCAAAACAACTATCAATCGCTCCATACTACGGTCATGACGTCTTTCGGTATGCCTTTCGAGATACAGATCCGCACATACGAAATGCACAGGATCGCCGAATACGGTATTGCGGCGCATTGGCTTTACAAAGAAAATCGCACGCCCGATTCCATGGACAAAAAGATCGAATGGCTTCGCGGCGTTATGGACGTGCAGAACGACAGCGTTTCGCCTCAGGAATTTTACGAATCATTGAAAGTGGATCTGTACAGCGGCATGGTCTATGTGTTTACGCCCAAGGGCGACGTGGTGGATCTGCCTGAGGGATCGACTCCGATAGATTTCGCTTACAGCGTCCACACCGAAGTGGGCAATCATTGCGTGGGAGCAAAGATAGATAACAAGATAGTTCCGCTTGAAACCAAGCTGGCGACGGGCGATTATGTCGAAATTCTCACTTCTCCGTCCTCAAAGGGTCCGAGCAGGGATTGGCTCAGGATCGCTCAGTCCACTCAGGCAAAGTCCAAGATCAAAGCATTCTTCAAACGCGAAATGAAAGAGGAAAATATTACGCGCGGCAAAGAAATGCTCGAAAAAGAAGCGGCATCTCGCGGATACGATCTATCCGATCTCATGCAAAAAAAATGGCTCGATGTCGTTATGAAGCGCTATTCGCTTTCGTCCTTGGACGATCTGTATGCGTCGATAGGATACGGCGGCTATTCGACCAACCAGATCCTTATCAAACTTATAGATTTTTATCGCAAGGAAAACAAAGCCAAAGTAGAGATCAAAGATAAGGATCATAAAAATGTAAATACCACGGGAATAATCGTAATGGGACATGACGACTTGTTGGTTCGACCGGCAAAGTGTTGTAATCCCGTTCCGGGCGACGACATTATAGGCTTTATTTCCAGAGGCAAGGGAATATCCATTCACCGCAAGAGTTGCTCGAATCTGAAAGGCATAGAAAAGGAGCGTCTTATCGAGGCGCATTGGGAAGGACAAATATCTTCTCAATTCATAATCGCTCTTCAAGTCGAAACGCGAAATACCGCAGGTCTGCTTGCGGAGATAACGAAATATATTTCTGATTTCAAACTTTCTATCGAACATCTGAATGCGAGAGTTGACAAGCACAATAACGGCATAATCAATATTGGTATAAGCGCAAACAACCTCGACGAGATAGAAAAACTCAAAGCGAAGATCGCCTCCATAAAAGACGTTGACAAGGTATATAGGTGCGAATGATGAAAATAGAAAAATTGGTCTTGGGTTCGATGAATACCAATGTCTATTTGCTTTTTTATGAAAAAGAAGTTTTTGTAATAGATCCCGCGTGCAATTATGACGCTATCGTAAAAGCCGCGGGCGGTTTGCCCATTACAAACGTTTTGCTTACGCACGGGCATTTCGATCATTGCGGTGCCGCTGCTGAATTGCAAAAAGCGGGAGCAAAGATATATATGTCAAGGCTCGATCACGAAATGATAAAAAACGGATACGATCTCGCAAGATTTTGCGGCACGTTTCTGACGCCGTTTACTCCCGACGAATTTATAGGCGAGGGTGTGTCGGAGATCGGCGGGCAGGCTGTAAAAGTGCTTTCCACGCCGGGGCACACCGCGGGCAGCCTCTCCTTTATTGTCGAGAACAATATTTTTTCGGGCGACGTTTTATTCTATCTGAGCGTAGGAAGAAGCGATCTGCCTACGGGCGACAAACGACAGCTTACAGCGTCGGTAAAAAGACTTTATGGTCTTGGCGACGCGCAGGTGTTTCCGGGGCACGGAAGATCGACTGAATTATCGTTTGAAAGGAAAAACAATCCTTATGTTAAAGCTGATTAGCGACTATTCGACAGAAAGCGAGCTTGGCGAAGTAGCCGGGCTGTTTTTTGATATCGACAAAGAGGAAATAAATATCGAATGTTGCTTTGGCGAAAGACTTCCTTATATAACGGTAAACGGCAATTTTTATCCGTTGGATTTATCGGATCGAGCGTCCGATAATAAATTTTCGAGGAGATGCAAGGCGGAATTGTATAGAGTGCTGTCCGCTTATACGGGAAAGACTTTTCCGTGGGGCGCGCTTACGGGAGTAAGACCGACTAAGTTGGGCTATGAGATTTTGTCTAACGGCGAAGATATCGTCCGCGGGTTGAAGGCATACGGCGTTTCGACCAAAAAAGCCGAAGTCATAAAGCGGGTCATAGAAAATCAAAAAGGGTTCTTTCCGTCGAGCAAAAAGATAAATTTTTATATTCATATCCCTTTTTGCACCTCGCGTTGCAATTATTGTTCGTTCGTTTCTTTGCCTGTCGGCGGCAATGAAAAATTGATGGTCGATTATGTCGATCACCTTATAAGGGAGATCGAGAGCGGCGTCGAACTTCTGAATAAAGAAAATTACGAAGTGGATTCGATCTATATAGGCGGTGGAACTCCCACGGCATTGACGGATGAACTTTTGGATAAATTGTTGAACGCCATACCGTATGATGATTTGGAATACACGATAGAGGCAGGTCGTCCCGATACGATCACCGCGGAAAAAATCGATATAATGTCACGACATAACGTTACGAGGATAAGCATAAATCCTCAAACTTTTTCGGATAAAACTTTAAAGGCGATAGGACGGGCGCATACGGCGTCGGATATAATAAAAGTTTATGAGCTTTCAAAGGGCAAATTCAAGATAAATATGGATCTTATCGCGGGGCTTGCCGATGAAACGATATCCGATTTTGAGTATACTTTGCATAGAGCGCTGGAATTGCGACCGGAAAATCTGACCGTTCATACCTTGGCGCGCAAGAACGGATCGATGATAAAATTTCAAAATGCCGTGTTTTCGAGCGGCGTTGCGGAAATGGTCGACATGGCTTACGAACGGTTGACGCACGAGGGATACGAGCCTTATTATTTGTACAGGCAAAAGAATATGCTTGAAAATCTTGAAAACATAGGATATACGCTTCCCGGGAGCATATGCGCAAATAACGTGACCACTATGGAGGAATTTTATTCTGTTTTTGCTTGCGGCGCGGGCGCTATAAGCAAGAGGATATACGAAGAAAACAAGATAGAGCGCCATGCCAACGTAAGAGATGTTAAGCTGTATATAGATCAATTCGAAGAAAGACTGAGCAAAAAGAACGAATTTTTTATGTAAAACGTTTTTCATCTGTCAACTTTTCCGATCTCGGAATTTGATAAAATTTTTTTGAAAGTAACGCTATTATGGTTTACAATAAATGGTTAATGTGTTATAATAATAGAGTACCTTAATATTATAGGTTTTGCGATTTGTCGACGCAGATACTTAAATTTAAGGCGAATAAATTATGGAGGACAAAAAATATGGACAAGACTACAAAGGCGGAAATCATCAGTAAGTTCGCGACCCACGAAGGAGATACGGGTAGCCCCGAGGTGCAGATCGCATTGCTTACTTATAGGATCAATCACCTTACCGAGCATCTTAAGATCCATCATAAGGATCACCATTCAAGACGCGGTCTGTTGCAGATGGTCGGTACGCGCCGAAGCCTTTTGAACTATCTTAAAGATCTTGATATCGAAAGATATCGAAATATCTTGGCTCAATTGGAAATCAGAAAATAACAGAAAGGGGGCAAGCACAGCCCCCAATCTTTTTTGGCAAAGTTTTGCCACCGTGAATAAATCAGGAGACTAAATGAGAAATGAATGAATTGAAAATTTTTAAAACAGAAGTAGGAGGACGCGAGGTGACAGTGGAAATAGGCAAATATGCACAACTTTCCAACGGCTCGTGTATAATAAGATGCGGCGATACTGTGGTCATGACAAACGTGACCATGTCGCCTGAGCCGCGCCCGGGTATGGATTTCTTCCCGCTCGGCGTGGATTTCGAAGAAAAAATGTATGCCGTCGGCAAGATACCGGGCGGCTTCAAAAAACGCGAAGGCAGAGCGAGCGATAAGGCGATACTCACTTCGCGCCTTATAGACAGACCCATACGTCCGCTTTTCCCGAAAGGAATGTTCAACGATGTATCGGTAGTCGCTACCGCATTGAGCGTTGATACCAATATCCCGCCCGAAGTATGGGGCATGGTAGGTTCGTCGATAGCGCTTTCCATTTCGGATATACCTTTTTACGGTCCTACGGGTTCGGTAGTGGTCGGATATGTTGACGGAAAATACGTCATAAACCCCGACAACGTTCAGCGCGCAATGAGCCAAATGCATGTTTACGTCAGCGGTACCGCCGACGCGATAATGATGGTCGAGGCGGGCGCGAATGTCGTAAGCGAAGATATTATGCTTGGCGGTATAATGTTTGCTCATGAGGAAATAAAAAAGCAAGTAGCATTTATCAACGAGATAGTAAAGGAAGTCGGAAAGCCGAAAAAGGAAATAGATTTCTACAAGATCCCCGACGAAATAAACGCAAGCGTTCGCGAATATGCGGACAAGCTCTTGGATGAGGCGTTGAAAGAAACGGATCGTCAAGCGCGTCAGGCAAAACAAGATGAGGTCGACGCTATGACTATCGAGCATTTTGCCGAAACATATCCCGACAATGCGAGAGAGATCAAGGACGTCCTTTATAATATGACCAAGGAAAAGGTAAGAGCCAAGATCCTTAACGACGGATTCAGACCGGACGGAAGAAAGCTCACCGATATCAGAGAGATATGGACCGAAGTAGGCGTTTTGCCGAGAGTACACGGCAGCGCGGTATTTACGAGAGGTCAATCGCAAGCCCTTACGACATGCACGCTCGGGACTATCGCCGAAGTTCAGAAACTCGATAATCTCGACGACGAAACGTTCAAGCGCTATATGCACCACTACAATTTCCCGCCGTACAGTTCGGGCGAAGCAAGACCTTTGCGCGCTCCCGGCAGACGTGAAATAGGACATGGCGCGCTTGCAGAACGCGCATTGGAGCCCGTTATTCCGTCCGAGGACGAATTCCCTTATGCAATAAGAACGGTGAGCGAAATATTGAGTTCCAACGGTTCGACGTCGCAGGCGAGCGTATGCGGATCCACAATGGCGCTTATGGACGCCGGCGTTCCCATCAAAGCGCCTGTCGCAGGTATTGCTATGGGACTTATCAAGGACGACGCAAGTCAAAGAGTCGCAGTACTTTCGGATATTCAAGGTCTTGAAGATTTCCTCGGAGATATGGACTTTAAGGTTGCGGGCACCAAAGATGGAATTACCGCAATTCAAATGGATATAAAGATCAAGGGGATCGACGAAAATATTTTGCGCACGGCTTTGGAACAGGCAAGGCAAGGCAGATTGTTTATACTTGACAAAATGCTTCAAACCATACCCGAACCTCGCAAGTCTTTGAGCAAGTGGGCACCCAAGATAATATCCTTTGATATCGATCCCGAGAAGATCGGTGAAGTCATAGGTAAGGGCGGCAAGACGATCAACAAGATCATCGAGGACACGGGAGTCAAACTCGATATCGAAGACGACGGTCGCGTGTTTATTGCAACTCCCGATGAAGAAATGGCAGAAAAGGCAAAGAAGATCGTTATGTCCATTGTAGAGGACGCGCAAGTGGGCATGGTTTACGAAGGACCCGTCATCAAGATATTGACTCGTGCCGACGGCGAAGAATTCGGTGCAAAAGTTCAGCTTTCGCCCAATAAAGACGGTATGATACACATTTCCAAGCTGAGCAAGGAAAATGTGGCAAAGGTTACCGATGTCGTCAACGTAGGCGACAACGTTGTCGTAAAAGTAATCAAAATAAGCATGAAAGGCATCGATCTTAAACTTATCGAAAAGAAATGATCCTGATTATGTCAGGCATAATGTGTATTAAAACCCTATTGTGGATATACAAATAGGGTTTTAATATAAATTCTGTTATTATTCGATCTTTTTCGGAATAAAATATATCGAGTATTTATTTCGAGGTGAATAATGACGAAAAAGGCTATCGGAAGTCTTGTTTGCAATCTGGTAATTTGCGCGGTGGTGATAATTATATTTGCCGTTTCCTTATCGCCCGACGCATTGACCGTTTCGGGCAAAAACGATCCCATAACGAAAGGCGGATCCGAAACAAAAGTGTCGCTTATGGTAAACGTATATTGGGGCACCGAATTTATTCCCGAAATGCTCGATATATTCAAAAAATACAACGTCAAAACCACATTTTTCGTGGGAGGAATGTGGGCGTGCGAAAACGAATCCGTTTTAAAAGATATTTATGCCGCTGGACATGAAATAGGCAATCACGGTTACTATCATAAGGATCACAAAAAACTCGATTACAATCGCAACAAAGAGGAGATAGAGATCACGCACAAAGTGGTCAAAAAGATCCTCGACTATGATATGACTTTGTTCGCGCCGCCGTCGGGATCGTACGGGGACATAACGTTGAAAGTCGCAGAAGAGCTCAATTATAAAACTATCATGTGGACGTTGGATACAATAGATTGGAGAGATAAGGACGAGGCTTTGATAATAAAGAGAGCCACTCAAAAAATCTCAGGCGGTTGCTTGGTCCTGATGCATCCCACGGCTGCGACGGCAAAAGCGCTCGAACGCATAATAGTTACTATCTTCGACAAAGGTTTGACTATTGCGCCCGTCAGCGAAGTTTTGAAATCTTCTCAAATCAATTTGTAAAAATCATAAATATTACCAATACTATACCAAGGAGGGTGTATGGCTCAATTGATAAAATACGAAAACGGGCTGAGGCTCGTTGTCGAAAACATTCCTTTTGTACGTTCGGTGGCTGCCGGAATCTGGGTTGGAACGGGCAGCGCCATGGAAGATCGTGAAAACAACGGAATTTCGCATTTTATAGAGCACGTTTTATTTAAGGGCACGGACAAAATGTCCGCGTTCGATATCGCAAATGCGTTCGAAAGCAGGGGCGCCGCGGTCAACGCATTTACGAGCAAAGAAAACACATGCTTTTATTTTAAGTCGATAGATACGGATACAGAGGAATGTTTCGCTACGTTGAGCGAATTGTTGATCCATTCGGTTTTCGACAAGAACGAACTTGACAGCGAACGCAAAGTCGTATTGGAAGAGATAAATATGGACGACGACTCCCCGGAGGATATTTGTTTCGATCTGCTCGCAAAGGCATTGTACGGCGATCATTCTTTCGGAATGCCCGTGCTCGGAACGCGCGAAAACGTTTCGGGCTTCAACAAGGACGATATATTAAAGTACATGGATTCTCAATATTGTGCGGAATCTTTGGTGGTCACTTTTGCGGGCAATATCGACATGGAAAGAGCCGACGCGCTTGTCAAAAAGTATTTTTTGCCTTTTGTCAATGCAAAAAAACAACAGTCTACGGTAAAAAAACCGTCGTTTACGGTAACTTGCGAGCAATTTATCAAAGATTTCAAGCAGACCAATCTTATGTTGGGCTTCCCGTCAATAGACTTTTGCGATCCCAAAACGAGCGTGCAATCCGTGCTCAACGTCATTTTGGGCGGTTGTATGGGGAGCAGACTGTTTCAACACATAAGAGAGAAAAAGGGACTCGCATACAGCGTTTATTCTTCGCCGTCGAGATATTCCCAAAGCGGTTCTTTCAATATTGCGCTCAATATAAATTCAAAGAATACCAAGGCGGTTTTGGACGGAGTATTCTACGAATTGGATTGCATGACCGAAAAGGGCATTACGGACGCCGAGCTCTCAATGGCAAAGGCGCAACTAAAATCAACTCTTATATTCGGACAGGAAAATATTCAGACCATAATGATATCTTTGGGCAAAAACATGCTCTTGTGCAATAAAATTTTCGACCTGGACAAGATGTTGAAAGAGATCGACGAAGTCGCCGTACAAGACGTCAACGCCATGGCGAAAGAAATTTTCACTCGCAGACCCGCGCTTGCATATGTCGGACCCGATTGCGGAATAAATTTCGAAGAATATTTAAGGAGATAAAATATATGGACAAACTCGATGAAATTTTTGATATGCAAAAATCGCTTAACGATTATATCATTACCAATCGCAAACTGAACTTTACCAAGGAAGAATGGATACAAAAGGGCAGTCTTGCATTGATCGACGAGATCGCCGAACTCCTCAACGAAGTCAACTTCAAGTGGTGGAAAAATCCCAAGCCCGTCAACGATTCCGCGGTCAAAGAAGAAATCGTGGACATACTGCATTTTTTCATATCCATTTGTCTTTATGCGGGTATGACGTCCGACGAACTCTATAAAATGTACATAGATAAAAACAAAGAAAATTTCGACAGACAAAACGGATTATCCCAAAAGGAAGGATATTCCTTGAAAGATAACAAATAAAATTTTTATTGCTTTTTGGCAATAAATCAATTGAAAATAAAATCTCTTTGTGTTATACTTATGCATATGTAAGGAGAACGCTTTTGAACACTAAGAAAAGAAACAAAAAGGGCAGCCAAGGAGATCATAACGTAGCGGGTATACTTTGTGTCATCATATCCTCGTTTTTTCTTATTTGTCTTATAACTCCGCTGCTTAGCGATATAGGTACGTTCGTAAAAAATCTCACCACGGGATTGATCGGGTATTTGAGTTATCCGATCGCTCTGTGTACTTTGCTATACGGTATTTTGCTGCTAATGAACAAAAAGGCGGCTTTTTCGGGCAAACAGATCACTTTTATTTTCCTTATCGCCGCATGCGTGATCTTCATTTTACAAACTGCGCTCGACGCAAAAAACATGTCCGGAGGCTTCGGAGAATATATTTCTTCTCTGATAAGTTTTGACGCGAACAACACGACCGCAGGCCATTCGGTGGGCGGCGTGATCTTCGGTATTTTTGTATTCGGCATCAAATCGATAATTTCGTTCGTGGGCGCGTATATCTTGTACAGCCTTTTGTTGATACTGTTTTGCGGTTTGCTCATCTATGATGTCAGGTCCGCTATGAGGGCTACTCAAAAAGCGAATGCTCAGCCTCAACGTATTCCGTTCGAAAAAGGCAAAAGTTCTCCGCAACCTGTAAGGGACGTTTACGATCCGACGCTCTTTGTCGGAACGATAGAGCATACAAAAAAGACCGTTACTCAAACGGGCGATTTCTATTCGATGGGGCATAGTGCCAATGCGTTCGGCGACGCGGGCAATGACGCCATATCTCATTTCGATTCGGCGCGAAATCAACAGACACCTTATTATGAGGGTCCCGCAAGCGATGACGATATACATGAAATGGCGAAAAAGAAACTGTACGGCAATATAGAAGAAACGTACAGAAATTACGAAGACGCCTTGAAACGCAGCATGAATATCGAGAATGCCTCCGAGCAAAACGGCGGTTCAAGAAGATACAACGACGATTCCGTGATACTCAGCAGGCCTAAACCGTTGATGACTTCTCCGAGCATTACTCCCGATCAACCGAAAAAGATCGAACGCGAAGAAAAAAAGACGGGACTTCCCGAAATTCCGTTTTTGCCCGAAAAGGATCTGTCAGACCAGATAGTGGACGGACCTATTCTTAACGGCGACCAAATTTCCGAAACGATAAAGGACAGCAAAAAAACCGTGTCCGAAGACGCGGTCGGATCAGAGGTGGTAAGTACGTCCGAGCCTGAACAGGAGCCCGAACTTCCGCCCATTATAGTAGGCAATCCGAAACCAAAGAAGGAAACTGTTCCCGAACCCGAACCGGAAGAAAAGGAGCCGGAGATCGAACAACTTCCCATTCTTAACGGCGATGATTTTGCCAAAAAAGAGGTGAAGTCGGAAAAGCAAAAACAACCGCGCCATGATTTTTGGGCTACAAGATTCGGCGGAGCTTTTGCGGAAGGAACGGAAGATGAGGAAGAAGCCGAGGAAACTCTTTCGGATAACGAGCAAAGCATTGCGGAGGAGAACACCGAAAAAGAAAACGCTCAGCCTCCGATAGATATTCCCGAAAGCGCGGAAGATATGATAGATGATCGTTCGCAAGACGATATCGAAGCCGAAAAAGAAGAAACTTCCGAAAAACAAGATGAGAATACGCGATCCGATGTGTTCGAACTCGAATTGCCCGATGACGACATAACTTTTGAGGACAAAGCGGAGGGATCCGAAAATAACGAAGCCGATTCGGAAACGATCGATTCGGATATAAACGAGAACCCGATCGTAAGCGGCGAGAAACAAAACGACTCCGTGATAATAAACGGCGACAATGCGCCGTATGATCGTGACGTCGAAACGGACGATATTTCGGACGATATTAAAGAAGAAAATTCGGAAGATCCGGAGGATAATGTTATAGTCGATAACAGTGACGACTTGTTGATCGACGATATGTTTGTCGATGATGAAAACGAAGAATCAAAAAAAGAGCCTGTAATAGATGAAAACGACTATTCCGAATTTGACGAGGAGAGTGCGACGACAAATGAGGGATCCGAAGAAACAGATCCCGAGGAAGTCGTATCGAATAGCGAATACGAAACCGTCGAATCGGAAGAAAGGTCGGACAATACTAACGATAATATAAAAGATGAAAGCGAAGATGTTTCCGATGAAGACGTTACCGTAGCGACCGAAGAGATCGACGATTCGTATGAAGAGATCGGCGCGGTCGAGCAAGACGAGCAAAATGAGGAAAATGCCGAAGTCACAGCTGCCGATAACTCAGTCGATGACAGTCTTGAAAGCGATGAAATAAAATTCGAAGCCAAGATCCCCGACAGCTTAAAGATGATAGACGAGCAGATCGACATGTCGGAAAAGGGCGAAGAGATAGACAACGACAATACGGGATATTACAATACCGAATTCGAAAAGAATGTAAGCAAAATATCCCTTAAATTAAATGATGACAAATTCGGTTTAAATAAAAACGGCGAAGTCAATAATCAAATCAATATGGACGATTACGACGTTGAAATAAAGGAAACAAAACCGAAAAAGATCAAGAAACCTATTCAATACAATCCGCCTCCGATCGACTTGCTCGTCACCGAATCGACAGACCCGGACGACGGCGTCGATTATCGTGAAAACGCTACCAATCTCGAAGAGGCTTTGCATAACTTCAAGATCAACGCAAACGTTGTGGACATTATCAAAGGCCCCGCGGTAGTTAGATACGAACTTCAAGTTGCTCTCGGGCAATCCGTCAAAAGCATTTCAAATCGTGCCGAAGATATAGCGTACTCTTTGGCGGCGGTAGGTAAAGTCCGAATAGAGGCTCCCATTCTCGGTAAGCGCGCCGTGGGCGTAGAAGTTCCCAAAAAAGAAGCGTCCATAGTCGCCTTGAAAGATATAATAAATACCGAAGAATTCAATCAAGCCAAGTCGTGCCTTACCATTGCATTGGGCAGGGATATTTCCAATCAGATAGTGTTGTGCAATCTGGAAAAGATGCCGCACTTGTTGATCGCGGGCGCCACGGGAAGCGGTAAAAGCGCATGCCTCAATTCGATAATCATTAGTTTTTTGTACAAGGCGTCGCCTGACGATGTAAGGCTCATACTTATCGATCCCAAACAGGTCGAATTCGGTCCGTATCGCAACATGCCGCATTTGCTCATGAAGAACATAATCAACGACAGTATGCAGGCTATAAACGCCTTTCAATGGGCAAGAGATGAGATGGACAGGCGCTATACCTTATTTGCCAAATACGGCGTGAGAAATCTTGGCGATTTCAATGAGAACGCGGCGGTCGTCAACGGTATGGAACCAAAACTTCCGAGGATCGTGATCATAGTCGATGAGCTTGCCGAACTTATGATATCGAAAAACTCGAAAGAACTCGAACAAAATATCATGAGTATGGCGCAAAAAGCGAGAGCCGCGGGAATGCATCTTATTCTTGCAACGCAACGTCCGTCGGTAGACGTCCTTACGGGTACGATAAAGGCAAACTTTACAAGCCGAATCGCTTTTGCCGTAAAGGGACAAGCCGATTCGCGTACCATTCTCGATTATGCGGGCGCGGAAACTTTGCTGGGTAGAGGCGATATGCTTTATGCTCCGCTCGGCGCAAAAGAGCAACGTGTTCAAGGTGCATTTATAACGACAGAGGAGGTAGAAAGCGTAGTGAATTACGTTAAAGAAAACAACGACGTCGATTACGATGAAGACGCCGAGAGCATTATAATGAAGAAGCCCGAGGAGAATATTCCCGCTGCTTCCGATGACGGACCGAGCGAAACTTCGGAAGATCCGCTCATGAAAGAAGTATTGAAAAAGGTCATAGAATACAAGACCGCGTCTGCTTCTCAGATACAACGTAAATTCTCCGTCGGATACAACCGAGCCGCAAGATTGATAGATCAAATGGAAGAAAACGGCTATATCGGACCTTTGGACGGCTCCAAGCCTCGCGAGGTCTACATTACGAGAGAAAAGTATATAGAGATCTATGGTGAAGATATAACATGATGCTGCTGTCTGTCATTTCTTTGGGCTGTGACAAAAATCGCGTAGATACCGAAAAAATGCTTTACAGATTGCGCGGCAAATTCGATATTACCGACGATTTGTCCCAAGCGGAAGTAATAATAGTAAATACTTGCGGTTTTATATCGTCGGCGCGAGAGGAGTCGATAAACGCCATTCTCGAAGCCGCTCAATATAAAACCGTAGGTAAATGCAAAAAACTTATCGTTACAGGCTGTTTGGTTCAAAAGCACTATTCCGAATTAAAAGATTCATTGCCCGAAGTGGACGCGTTTTTCGGCGTAAACGACTATGATAAGATAGACATTATCGTAAATTCCGATGACAAATTAAATTTTGTTTCCAACGATCCTTGCAAAGAAATAGAGGGGCGAATTCAAACGACGCCTCCGCATTTTGCATATTTAAAGATCGCCGACGGCTGCGATAACCATTGTACATATTGCACTATTCCGTCGATACGCGGCAAATACCGTTCATTTGAAATGGACAATTTAGTGGACGAGGCGAGCAAACTCATCGACAACGGAGCAAAGGAACTCATTCTTGTCGCACAGGATGTTACCAGATACGGCATAGACTTATACGGCGAATATAAACTCGTAGAATTGATAAAAAGACTTTCTCGGCTGAACGTAACATGGATCCGACTTATGTATTGTTATCCCGAACTTGTTACCGACGAATTGATAAACGAGATAGCCTCCAATCCCAAGGTGGCAAAGTATATAGACATTCCGTTGCAACATGTCGATGACGATATTCTGAAAAAAATGAACCGAAGATCTTCGGAAAAGTCCATTTACGAAGTTATAAATAAACTCAAAAGCAATAATATTGCGATCCGTACTACGCTTATGACGGGCTTTCCGTCCGAAACGGAAGAGCAATTCAATAAAATGCTTAACTTTGTAAAAAGCAGTAAATTGCGACATGTCGGAGTGTTTGCTTACAGCGAAGAGGACACGCCGTCTGCAAAATTGAAAGGCAAGATCCCTAAGTATGTCAGACATAATAGGGCAAAAGCTATCAATTCGGCACATAGATCCAATGTAAAGGAGTACAACGAGTCTATGATCGGAAAGACGGTGACGGTCTTATATGAAGATGTCGATTATGACAGAATGCTCTTTAAAGGCAGAACGGAAGATTGTGCGCCCGACATAGATACATATGTTTACTTTAAGGCTAATTTCGCCGATGTCGGAAATTTTTACAAGGTGAAAATAACCGGTTATAAAGGTTATGATTTATCAGGAGAGGTCATAGATGAGTAAGATCAATATTCCCACAAAATTGACGATAATGCGAATCGTACTTATCCCCGTTTTTGTCGCAATTTATCTTATTGATTTCCCTTATAACGGCTTTGCGGCATTGGCTATATTCATTATAGCGAGTTTTACGGATTTTTTGGACGGTCATCTTGCACGCAAGTGGAATCAAGTGACGTCATTGGGTAAATTTTTGGATCCCATAGCGGACAAGATGCTCGTCATGTGCGCTTTGGTGTGCGTTTTGGTGGGATACAGCATGGGCAATGTTTTCAGTATTCTTACCGCGGTCTTTCTTATGGTCATCGAAAGTCGCGAACTTATGGTAAGCTGTTTCCGTATAATAGCCGCGTCCAAAGGGCTCACGCTCGCAGCCGATAAATGGGGCAAAGCAAAGACGGTTTGTCAGATGATTGCGCTTATAGTTTTGCTTCCCATAAAATCTCTCTTGGATTTGGCGGATAAAAATATTATCGGGATAATCTATTATATAGGCTTTGCTTTGCTTGCTTTGTCAACGGTGTTGACAATAATTTCGGGCATGAATTACGTCCTCAAAAACAGGAGAGTATTGCATGACGGAGATTGAAAACGTTTCGGATCTTTTGCGCAAAAACAAGATAAAAATTTGTTGCGCAGAATCTTTTACAGGCGGTGGGATAGCTTCGGCATTTGTTTCGTTGCCGGGCGCGAGCGATATATTCGCTTCGAGTTTGGTGTGCTATTCCAACGAATCCAAGATCAAGATCCTGGGCGTAAAAAAAGAAACGATAGACCGATTCGGAGCAGTGAGCGAGCAAACCGTTTCCGAAATGCTCGACGGCTTGAATAGGTGCGGTTTGGGAGATTTGTTCATAGCGACTTCGGGCAACGCGGGTCCCACGGCGGAAAGGTCCGATGAAGTAGGCGTCTTTTATTTGGGCGGATCGTATAAAGGTCGAAAGATTGTAAGGAAATATATTTCAAGCGGAAGTCGGAAAGAAGTTATCGACTATGGTATACAAAAGAGTTTGGAATTGATAATGGAATTATTGCAATTTGGGATTCGTTTTTAAAATATTATAGGAGAATAAACACATGGAAAAGAAAGATAAAAAAGAATTGAGCGACAAAGAAAAAGCGTTGGAAGCAGCCATTACTCAGATAGAAAAGACTTTCGGAAAGGGCTCGATCATGAAACTCGGCGAAAATCCCATCGAGCCCATAGAAGTTATACCGACGGGCTGTCTGGCTCTCGATATAGCGCTTGGCATTGGCGGTTTGCCGCGCGGCAGGATCATAGAGATATACGGACCCGAAAGCAGCGGCAAGACGACTTTATCGCTGCATGTGATAGCCGAGGCTCAAAAGGCGGGCGGAACAGTTGCATTCATCGACGCCGAACACGCGCTCGATCCGATCTATGCGAAGAATTTGGGCATAGATCTAACGAAAATGTATATTTCGCAACCGGATAACGGAGAGCAGGCGCTCGAAATAACCGAAGCGTTGGTAAGAAGCGGCGCGCTTGACGTTATCGTCATCGATTCCGTTGCCGCGCTTACTCCCAAGGTCGAGATAGACGGAGAAATGGGCGACGCTCATGTGGGCGCGCAAGCAAGACTCATGTCGCAGGCATTAAGAAAACTTGCGGGCGTTTGCAGCAAAACAAAGACTTGTATAATATTTATCAACCAGTTGCGTGAAAAGGTGGGCATTATGTTCGGCAATCCCGAGGTGACCACGGGCGGTAAAGCGCTTAAATTTTACGCAAGCGTAAGGCTCGACGTGCGCAAGGGCGAACCCGTAAAAAACGGCACCGAAATAATAGGCAATCACACAAAGGTAAAGGTCGTAAAAAACAAAGTTGCGCCTCCGTTCAGAACTGCCGAATTCGATATCATTTACGGCAAGGGTATCAGTCGCGCAAGCACCGTTCTCGATCTTGCCGTCCAATACGGTATTATCGAAAAGAGCGGAGCGTGGTTTACTTATAACGACGAGCGATTGGGCGACAGAGGCAAAGACAGCGTAAAGAGTTTGCTTGAATCCAACGAAGAACTTTGCAATGAGATTGAGCAAAAAATAAGGGAAGCTGCCGCGTCGATCAACGAATTTGCGGATAACGACGGCGTAGATGAAACGGAGAGTGACGAATAAAACTCAAAAACAGCATATCCTATGCGAAATAACGAATAATGTCACATTATTATAAGAAATTTTTTTGAAAATACATTCGTTTGCTTGACATTTTTATTATATTATTATATTCTTTAAAATAGGTGGGAAATTCTATACCATCATCCTATGTATTTTTTATGCATAAAAGTATGCGAACTGCTCATGCATATATAGAATATTTGGAACGAACATTCACAATCAGGAGGTAAAAATGCTGTTTAATATTATTACGGGATTATTTTGCGTATTAAACTCGCCATGGGATATCATGTTGCCGATAATATTAGCCGTATTGGGAATAGCTGTGGGCGCAGTTTTGATGCCCGTTATCTATCGTCTAATCAAAAAGAAAAAGCTAAATGACGCAAATGAACAGGCAAACGCAATAATTCAAGAAGCAATAACAAAAAGCAAAGAGTTGCATAAGGCAGAGGTTCTCGCTTCCAAGGAAGAAGCCTTGAAAATAAAAACAGACCTCGACAAGGAAATCAAAGAACGCCGTGCCGAAATTCAACGCAGCGAACAACGTGTTGCTCAGCGTGAGGACAATTTAAGCAAAAAGGAAGATCTGCTTGACAAAAAACTCGAAAGCGTCGAACAATCCAAAGTCAATCTCAGTCAAAAGGAAGCCGAAATCGACAGTTTGAAAGCGGAAATAGTCGCATCTCGCGACAATTTGCTGGCTGAAATCGAAAAGGCAGCTGCTATGACGAAGGACGAGGCAAGAAATCATTTGATAAACCAATATCGTGACGAGGCTAAAAAAGACGCCGCTAAGTATGTCAGAGAGATCGAGGCAAACGCCAAGGAAGAAGCCGATCGTAAGGCAAAGGAGATCGTTGTAAGCGCCATTCAGCGTTGCGCGGTCGACCATTCGTCCGAATCGACTGTATCCGTTGTAAGTTTGCCCAACGACGATATGAAAGGTCGTATCATAGGCAGAGAGGGTCGAAATATTCGCGCGTTGGAAAATGCTACGGGAGTCGATTTGATAATAGACGATACGCCCGAAGCAGTCGTTCTTTCGGGATTCGATCCGATAAGGAGAGAGATAGCGCGTATCACGCTTGAAAAACTCATTGCCGACGGACGTATTCATCCTGCGCGTATCGAAGAGGTAGCCGAAAAGACAAAAAAAGAGATAGAGGCTCAGATCAAAGAAGCGGGCGAAAACGCCATTTACGAAGCGGGAGTTTTCGGAATCCATTCGGATCTTGTAAAGATTCTCGGAAGATTGAAGTACAGAACAAGCTATGGACAAAATGTGCTCAAACATTCATTGGAAGTTTCGGCACTTGCAGGTCTGCTTGCGTCCGAACTCGGCGCCGACGTCAACATATGCAAGCGTGCGGGATTGCTTCACGATATAGGTAAAGCCGTTGACCATGAAGTCGAAGGTACGCATATCAGTATAGGCGTCGATCTCGCAAAAAAATATAAAGAGAGTTCGGCAGTCATCCATTGTATTGCCGCTCATCACAACGATATCGAACCCGCTACATTGGAGGCGGTTTTGGTTCAGGTCGCAGACGCGATAAGCGGAGCAAGACCGGGCGCAAGAAGAGAATCTTTGGATAATTATGTAAAGAGATTGGAAAAACTCGAAAGCATAGCAAATGCCTATCCGGGAGTCGATAAATCATTCGCAATTCAGGCTGGACGAGAAGTTCGCATAATCGTTAAGCCCGAAGTTGTAGATGATAACGCTACCGTGTTTATGGCAAAGGAGATCGCTAAGCAGATCGAAACGGAAATGGAGTATCCGGGACAGATAAAAGTAAACGTTATTCGCGAAACGCGAAGTGTCGAATACGCCAAATAAAATTTCAAGAAAAAGGTCGTTACAAAAAAGACGGCCTTTTTTGTTTGGGCGGCGGTCAATGCTTGATATTTTATATTGAATATGCTAAAATTCAGTCAGTCGGAGGATAATCATGCAAATTTTGATCGCGACAAACAACGAAAATAAAGTAAAGGAGATAAGAAGAATTTTCGACGGTGCGAAGATCTTTTCTCTTAAAGATATGGGCATAAATATCGAAGTCGAAGAAACGGGCAGAACTTTTGAAGAAAACGCGCTTATAAAGGCGCGCGCCATTTACGATATTGTTAAGATGCCCGTACTCAGCGATGACAGCGGATTGTCGGTAAAGGCGCTCGGCGGACGGCCGGGGATATATTCGGCAAGATACGCAGGCGTTCATGGCGACAGCAACGCAAATAATCTCAAACTGTTAAAGGAACTTGACGGGATAGCGGACAGGCGCGCAGAGTTCGTTTGCGCGGTCGCGTTCAAAAGCGAAAAAGGTGAGTTTGTAAGCACGGGAAGAGTAGAGGGCGAAATTTTACGCGAGGAATGCGGCACGGACGGTTTTGGGTACGATCCGCTGTTTTATTCATACGAGCTCAAAAAATCGTTCGGCAATGCTACAATGGAAGAAAAAAATCTTGTCAGTCACAGATCGAGAGCGCTAAAAGGGCTGAAAGAGATCTTGTTGAAAAATAATATTGTATTTTCCGAATAATTTTTTAGAAATAATTTCTCATATGAGTATAAATTTTCTTGACAATTATCGGCTATTGTGATATTATCGTTTATGCTGTTTTGGCAGTTGCGATATTTTGCGGGTGTAGTTCAATGGTAGAATTCCAGCCTTCCAAGCTGGCCGCGTGGGTCCGATTCCCATCACCCGCTCCATATTGCGCCAGTAGCTCAGCTGGATAGAGCAACGCCCTTCTAAGGCGTGGGTCGGGGGTTCGAATCCCTCCTGGCGCGCCAAAGTTTGCTCGGATCCGTAATATGGTGGGTATAGCTCAGCTGGTTAGAGCGCCAGATTGTGGCTCTGGAGGCCAAGAGTTCGAATCTCTTTACTCACCCCATTATTTTTAAGCCGTAGGGGTGTCGCCAAGCGGTAAGGCACGAGACTTTGACTTTCGCACTCGCAGGTTCAAATCCTGCCACCCCTGCCAAAATATCGCAACAAATTTACCGCGCATAGGGGTATCGCCAAGCGGTAAGGCAATGGACTCTGACTCCATCACTCCGTAGGTTCGAATCCTACTACCCCTGCCAAATATGGTCCATTAGCTCAGTTGGCAGAGCACTTGACTTTTAATCAAGTTGTCCCGCGTTCGAATCGCGGATGGATCACCAAAAAAATTTTCAAATGCGCGGTAAATTGCTTGCTTTATTGAACAAAGTCTGTTATAATACATAAGCATCGTTAAGGTTTGCGGATGTGGCGGAATTGGCAGACGCGTCGGACTTAGGATCCGATATCTTCGATGTGGGGGTTCAAATCCCTTCATCCGCACCAAGTGAATATATGCGGAAGTGGCTCAGTGGTAGAGCGTTGCCTTGCCAAGGCAAATGTCGCGAGTTCGAATCTCGTCTTCCGCTCCACAAAAGCATCTTTAGCTCAGTTGGTAGAGCACCTGACTCTTAATCAGGGTGTCCAGGGTTCGAGTCCCTGAAGGTGTACCAAATGATAATAATCCGAACCTTGTAGTGCCTGTTGGCGACGGGTTCGGATTTATCATTTTCTTCAAGAA
>CANQFK010000014.1 GCA_947598585.1 uncultured Clostridia bacterium | reverse complement strand
CCATTATTCACCCTCACCACCACGTCGCAACGGGCGCTATTCATCTCCCCACGAATACAAGTATTTCGTGGGGACCCCTTGGACTGTTTTCTCGCTTTGCTCAAAAAACGAGTCCTTTTCGCTTGTTGCTCCTCTTTCCCAAAAATGCTTGCATTTTTTGGGGACCCCTTTCGGGAGCCTCCCCTTTTACAAAAAGGGGAAGCCTTTCATGAAGCCTTCTTAATCGAGGAAACGGAATGTTTTTTATTTTTTCCGTGCAAATTGTTGACATGACAACAAAAATATGCTATCATGGCGAAAAGGAGATCTTATGGAACAACGATACGCGACATTTTCGCTGCTGCTCATCAATATTTCGAGGTGCGTCCAAAAGATAAAAAACGTCGAAATGGCTAAACTCGGGCTCAAAGGGAATCAGGTCCAATGCCTGTTTGAGCTATACAATACGCCCGAGGGAGCGAGCCTTATGCGCCTGTGCGAAATGTGCGGCGAGGACAAGGGAATGATGTCCCGAACGATAAAGGAACTCACGGCAAAGGGGCTTGTTTACATCGATTCGTCGAGCGAACGCAAGTACAAAAATCCCATTCGCCTCACCGAAAAAGGCGAGCAGATCGCGGGCACCGTCGCCGAAAGGATAACGGCAAACCTCGAATCGGGCGGTTTGGGACCCGATGAAGAACGGGAGAGATTCTATCGTTCGCTCGGCGTCATATCCGAAAATCTGACTGAAATTTGCAAAAAAATACGACCCGTAAAGCGGACGTAATATTTAAAAGCGACAGGTAAAGAGAAATATGATAAAGATATTGACAGACAGCGCGTCCGACATAGAACAGGCGGAAGCGCAAAAAATGGGCATCGAGATGATCCCGATCGAAGTCAAGTTCGGCGAGGACACATATCTCGACGGCGTAAACCTTTCGCACAAACGTTTTTTCGAAAAACTCATCGAAAGCGACGAAATTCCCAAAACCAGCCGGATAAACGAATATCGTTGGGGCGAAGCGTTCGCAAAACTGACCGAAAACGGCGACAAAGTGATCGCAATAACGCTCTCGTCCAAACTTTCGGGCACCTACTCCTGCGCTTGCGCCGCCGCGCAACGCTTTACCGATCGGGTGTTCGTGATAGACAGCCTTAACGCCGCCACGGGCGAACGTATCCTTTGCGACTATGCTCTGCGCCTTGCGGCAAACGGGGCGGACGTCGATCGGATCGTAAACGAATTGAACGAAAAGAAAAAGAAGATCCGGGTCATAGCCGTCATCGACACGCTCAGATATCTGAGAAAGGGCGGAAGGATCTCGGGCGTTGCCGCGATCGCGGGCGAAATGCTTTCGGTAAAGCCCGTCGTTTCGGTGATCGACGGCGAAGTCAAACTCGTGGGCAAAGCGATAGGCAGCAAGCGAAGCAACAATTTATTGATGCAGCTTGTGCAAAAATGCGGCGGGATCGATTTTTCGATGCCATTCGGACTTATGTATTCGGGGCTTTCGGACGAATATCTTCAAAAATATTTGCGTGACAGCGAGGCTCTGTGGCAAGAGCATATCGACGATCCGACAAATATCCCCGTATATCTGATAGGCAGCACTATCGGCACCCATATAGGTCCCAACGCGATAGGCGTCGCGTTCTTTTCCCGCTGACAACCTTTATCACACGCTTTCGAGCAAGAGTTTGTCGGCAACGAGCGCGATAAATTCTCCGTTTGTCGGCTTTTCGTTTTGCGAATACACCCTAACTCCGAACAGAGAGTTTATGTTTTCTATCTTGCCCCTGTTCCAGCCCACTTCGATAGCGTGCCTTATCGCGCGTTCGACCTTGGACGGGCTCGTGTCGAACCTTTCGGCAACGCCGGGATAAAGCCTTTTGGTTATGCTGTTGATGATATCGGGATCTTCTATGGACAACTTTATCGCTTCACGGAGATATTGATATCCCTTTATGTGAGGCGGGATCCCCACAGAAATGAAAATTTTGGTTATGCGTTCTTCGAGGCTCTTGTTCTTTATCGGGCGTTTTAACTGTCTTTGGGCAAGCGCGTCGTCCGCTTTTTGCTTTATCGTTTCGACGGGCGTGGGTTTGAGCAAATAGTAATCGCAACCGAGCTCCATAGCCTTTGCTATGAACACGTCCTGACTGAGCGCGGACACAACTATGATCTTCGTCGCTCTCTTTTCGAATTTTTCCAAAAAAGCAAAGCCGTCCATGACAGGCATGACAAGATCGAGCAATATGCAGTCGGCGTTTTCCGCCTTGCTCAGCCCCTCCTGACCGTTATATGCGACGTCCACGCTGTATGTTTCCTCGTCAAAAGCCGCCTTTACTTGCTCGCAAAACTCGGGATTATCATCGATTACCAAAATTCTTGTTTTCATACTATTTTATTCCTTTTTGTTTGGATTTATTACATAAATATTATATATCGCACATATTTAACATTGCAAGCATAATTTACAAAGATTATTTAAAAAATAGTGCATATTTTGAATTTAATTATACCATTTTCGATGAATATGTCGAATAGTCGATACGGCCGTTTACAAAAAAATCGAAATTGCGATAAGAAAGTTCGGATAAAATAAAAAAGCGCTCGGAAAGTCCCAAGCGCGGTATTTTTTGTTTTTCTTAAAGGTCGAGGTTGAGATATTCGGGCTTTATAAGTCCCTTTTTGCGCATAAGTTCGCTCAATCCGAGGCACACTGCCGCGGGGATAACGAACATACACAATACGATCCCTATCCACATTTGCCATGCGGGAATGGCTGCGCTTGCCTCGATAACTCCGAACACGCCCACAAGCCCGCTCGTGCCCATGCCGCCGCCCGCAGCATTGCAGCCGAGTTTGAACACGCATGTGGACAGCGGCCCCACTATCACGGACGCGACCACGGGCGGAACGAGAATTATCGGCTTTTTCATTATATTGGGGATCTGAAGCATGCTTGTGCCCAAGCCCTGCGCGATAAGTCCGCCCCATTTGTTTTCGCGGAAACTCATTACGGCAAAGCCCACCATGTGAGCGGCGCAACCGCACGTTGCCGCGCCTCCCGCGAGCAGGATAGCGGGCGAAGTCGAATTTGCCGCTGCGATCGTCAGCCATATCGCCGCGGACGACGTGGGCATAGTGAGCAAAAGCCCCATTGCCGCCGATATTATGATGCCCATGACGAACGGAGCGACGTTGGTCGCAGCCTCGATTCCCTTTGCTATCATGGAAACGAGCCATATAAACGGCCAGGCTATGTATATGCAAACAAGCGCCACGGCAAACGTGCAAAGCGGCACCAAAATTATGTCCAGCCTTGTCTTACCCGAAATGAGAGTGGATATCTCGATACATATCACCGACGCGATATACGCGCCTATGGGATTACCCGGTTTAAAAGCGCTTATGGCTGCCGCATATGTCCCGTTCAATATTTCGGTCGAGAACGCGCCCACCATTCCCGCGACCGCCGCCGAGAACATTACGAGTTTGTTGCTCTTAAAGGAATGAGCTATTCCCACTCCTATGCCAGCGCCCATAAGCATCTTGGCTATGTCTGCGATCGCCACGACGAGGTTACCGAACGGATTATTATCGCCTATCCAACCACCTATCTGCGCCAGAATAGTCCCTGCGATGAGCGTGCAGAACAGTCCCATCGCCATACCCGAAAATGCGGTAATGAAATATTTTTTGGGCATTCCCTTAAAATATTTTACTGCCCTTTGTTTAAAGTTTTCTTTTTCGGCCTCCGCGTCGTTTACCTTTTTATCTTGCGCGATAAGATCATTCGACTTTTCCAACTTTGTTTTCCTCCTTTTTCGTTCCCTGCCATTTGCCCGATATGTAACAGCCGAAAGATACGCAAATGGAGATGAGCCAGCCTATCGGCCACGACCACCATATGCCCGTTTCGCCGAGCGAGGTCCAAAGAGTAAGTATGTAAGAAAATCCCACTCTCAAAATAAGGTCGGTGAATGTGGACGCCATAAAGTCGAGCATACGTTCGCCGCCTCGCAAAATCCCGTCCATGACGATCTTTATGGGAATGACCAAATAGAACGGCGAAACTATGTACAAAAATTGCCTGCCTATGCGAATGACTTCGTCGATGTTGGCGCTCGTATTCGGATCCATAAACAGCCTCATCGCTGCGTTTCCGAACAATATGTATACCAAAATAAACGGGATCGCTATGCACGCCGAAATGAGTATGCCCGCCTTGCAGCCTTGCTTTACCCTATCGGGTCTGCCCGCGCCGAGGTTTTGCGCGGCAAAACTGCTCGAAGCATTGCCTATCATTATAAAGCAGTTGACAGCAAAAGTATTCAGCTTGATCGCCGCGGTGTAAGCAGGTCCTACGGCGTCGTTTATATTGGAAAAATAGTTCACTCTTTCCTGAATAAAGAGGTTGCCGAGCGAAACTATGGAATGTTGGATAATGCTGGGAATGGCGACGCGCAAAATTATGCGAAGATGCACGAAATCGAACCAGGGCATTTTTTCGCTTTGCAGCTTATTGAGCCTGAAATACAAAACTATTGCCGCGGGGACCGCCGAAACGGCTTGCGAAATGAGCGTCGCCCAAGCCGCGCCCGCCACGCCCATATGGAACACGCATACGAACAAAAGATCGAGCCCGATATTGAGCACCGACGATATTATAAGGAAAATAAGCGAAGTCCTTGAATCGCCCAGAGCGGCAAAGGAGCCGCTTACAACATTGTAAACGTATATAAATACAAGCCCGTAAAAGAAGATCTGCAAATATGCGACCGCGTCGCTCATTATGTATTCGGGTGTGCCGAGCAGTTCGAGTATGGGTTTGGAAAGCACCGCTCCTACGACCGTAAAAAGAACGGCAAGGACAAACATTCCTATAAACGCCGTACTGACCGTTGTTTTAAGGTCCCCGTACTTTTTGCCGCCGAAGTACTTGCCCGCCACCACCGTAACGCCTATGCTCGCGCCCGTCGCGACCGCCATGAAGATCATGGTTAGCGAATAGGACGCGCCCACCGCGTATAGCGCGTTTCCGCCTACGAACCTGCCGACGATAATGGAATCGACAAGGTTATACAGCTGTTGAAACACCATGCTTATGACCATGGGCAAAGCCAACTTAAACAGCGCTTTGGACGGCTTCCCCTGCGTAAGATCGGTTATCATTTTTTACTCAATTGAACAAGAAGATCGATCGCCGCTTTGAGTTCGGGCACTTCGGCGTCCTCTATCCTGCCCTCGTCCACGAGAGCGGCGAGTTTGGGATCTATGGGCAATTTCGCCAGCATGGGCAAACGAAATTCCTTTGCCGTTTCTTCGAGGTGGCTCTTGCCGAACACTTCGATATGTTTGCCGCAGTCGGGGCAGACGGCATAGGAGAAATTCTCGATAAGTCCCACAACGGGGATATTCATAAGTTTTGCCATCTTTATGGCTTTGCCCACTATCATGCTCACAAGCTCCTGGGGCGAAGTGACGATTATCACGCCGTCGAGCGGGAGCGATTGATACACGGTAAGCGGAACGTCGCCCGTTCCCGGAGGCATATCCACAAACATGTAGTCCACCTCGCCGTATACCACGTCCTGCCAGAATTGCTTGACAACGCCCGCAAGCACGGGTCCGCGCCAAACGACGGGATCCGTTTCGTCTTCCAACAGCAGGTTTATGCTCATTACGGGCATTCCCTTTTCGGTGAGGGGCGGCATCATGAAATTCTCGTCGCCCGTGGCCTTTTCCTTTATCCCGAACGCCTTGGGGATACTCGGACCCGTGATGTCCGCGTCCATAATGGCGCATTTGTAGCCGCGCCTCGTCATCTCGACCGCAAGAAGCGAGGTGACGAGCGATTTGCCTACGCCGCCCTTGCCGCTTACGACGCCGATAAGGCGTTTTATGTTGTTGTTATGGTTTGTAAGTTCCTTGGTTATCTTTTCCTCTTGCGCCTGTCTGCTGCCGCAATCGGAACCGCAAGTACTGCAATCATGTGTGCATCCGCTCATAATTTCACTCTCCGAAAAATATTATTGTCAATTTATATCAAGTTCATTCGACGCGTCGAAGAAAGCCGTAAGTCCTTTGACAAGTTCGTCGAAATCCCTTGCGCCCGCGCTCTCCACCGCCGAATGCATAGCCCATTGCGCAAGCCCTATATCCACGCTGCGTATCGAAAGTTGGGACGAAGAGATCGCGCCCAAAGTTCCGCCGCATCGCATATCACTGCGCATATAAAAGTCCTGATATTTTACGTTCGCCTTATCCATAATGTTCTTGAATACGGCAGACGACACGCCGTCCGTCGTGTAGTTCTGGTTGGCATGATGTTTTATCGTTATCCCGCCGTTGAGCACGACGTCGTTGGTCGGATCGCTCAGTTCGGGACGATTGGGGTGTTTTCCGTGCGCGTTGTCCATCGAAACCATCATCGACCTTGCCAAAGACATAAAGTGCTCTTCTTCGCTCTTATGCATGGCAAGATCTATGCGCCTTACCGTATCGGCAAGGAAAGTCGAGCCCGCGCCCTGTTTTGTCGCGCTACCCACTTCCTCGTTGTCAAAGAGAGCAAGCACCGCCGTTCGCTTGGGATCGGCTTTTTCGAGCGCGTACAGTCCGCCGTAAACGCCTTCGAGATCGTCGAGGCGCGAAGAAGCGATGAGGCTGTTGTCCGCGCCATAAAAATACGGCTCTTCCTTTACATACAAAAACAGGTCGTAATCGAGGATCTTGCCGCCCTCCGCCTTTGGCGCAAAAAGTTGTTCCATTGTGACGTTGCCGCTACCGATGACGGGCGACATATCCCTTTGCACGTTTATCGCTACGCCCTCGTTGACCGTGCGATTCAAGTGTATCGCAAGTCCCGGAATGACCACCGTAATTCCGCTTTCGACGAGCACCGACTTAACGCTCTTTTCCGTCCCAACGAGTATGCGACCCGCTATGCCGAGTTTACGATCGATCCAGGTCGAATAAATGCCGCCGCCGTAACTTTCGACATTGAGTTTGCAAAAATCCGCCACCGTGGTAGAAGCCTTTGCTTTGATCTTGAACACGGGGCTGTCGGTATGGGCAGCCACGATATTGAATCCGTCCTTGCCCACGATAAACGCTATGAGCGCCGAACCGTTTCTGACCACATAATACTTGCCGCCTTCGACGATCTTCCAGCTTTCTTCCTCTTTCAGGCAAACGAAGCCGCTCTTTTCGAGCGTCTTTTCCGCGTTCGCCACGGTGTGAAAAGGCGTATAAGACTTCGACAGGTCTTTCAACAAACTGTCCGCAAACATTTCACTCCCCTCCTAAAAAACGAAATCGACGGAATGTGCCTCTTCCGTCACCGAATGAACGTATTCCTTTACGGGGACGTGCACGGGATGCGACGCATAGACGTCGAGATCTTTCAGCGAATCGAATTCGCAAACGAGAGCAACGTCGTAAGCGCGTGCGCTTTCCACTTCGTTTTTGCCCGCATAAAGGCTCCTTAAAACCTCTATCTTGCCGCGCATGGACAAAAATCTTTTGATCATTTCGTCTGCGTCGGCTTTGTTTCTGAGTTTGTACATAACGATATGTTTTACCATAGATCCACCTCGGATATATTCTAATACTTTGAGCGATTTTTTTCAAGTGTTTTGAGCATGATTTAGCTTGTAAACTATGTGCTCCGCATACTTTTTTATGATATCTATGTCTGTGTAGCGATAAACCATGCGGCAACCTACCACGTCCTCTATCTCGTTGAGGATAAGTCCGTCCTCTCCGAGCAGAAAATCTATGCCCGCAAAATCGAAATCGAACAGCATTGTCACGCGGCTTATGAGTTTTTGCTCGGCGTCGCTCGGATAATATCGCTCCGCGCTCCCGCCCAAACTGAAATTGGATCTGAAATCGCTCTCGCTCTTTCGGAGCATTGCGACGACGGGCTTGCCGCCTATGACGTACACTCTCAAATCCCTGCCGCGCTTGCCCGTAGGCGGCTGTACGACGGCGGAGTCGCGCATATTTGACACGATGTCTTTAAATTCCCTTTCGTCGTTTGCCCAAAACACCTCGCTGCCTCCGTGTCCGTGCCTTGCTTTGACTATGCGCGGATACGGCATATCGCAATCCTCCGCTCGCTGCGTCAGCGCCATGGGAACGCTGTTTTTCGCATACAGGTACGTTTTCCACTTGTCGTTGCATATCGTAGCGACCTTGGAATCGTTGAAAGTAGGGATCTTTCTTTCGTCGAGATAAGCGTTGATACTTTCGTCGTAAACGCGCATAACGGCAAAGTCGGGCTTACCCTCTACTTTGTACACGATGTCGGCGTTTAGTCCCGAATTTTCCAATTCGCTCTTTAATTTAAAGGCGAAAAAATCGTTCTTACCGAGCGAATCCTCGCCGTAAACTATCACGCCTCTCATAGCTTAATCATATAGTCGGCGATAAAGCCCGCAACGTCCTCGCCCGTAGCGTCCATGAGCCTTTTGAAGTGCGCGTTGGCGTTTACCTCGCACAATCTCGGCACATCGCCCGGCAAAATATCCACTCCCGCTATCTCCGCGCCCACCGCCTCGGCGGCTTGGAGCGCAAGCATTTTTTCCGCCTTTGTGGGCTCGTACTTTGTCATTATCCCGCCCAAAGTCGCGTTGGCGCGAAAATCGCCGTTCACGCTCGCCCGCCTTACGCTTGCCACCACCTTGTCGCCCACTACTTGAAGTCTGAGGTCGGAATTTCCGCATTCGATATATTGCTGAAATATCATGGGCTTAGGCGCTATCCTTTTTGTCGTCGCTTTCAACTCTTCGATATTGCGCGCAAGATAGACCTGTTGCCCGAACGAGCCGTGGCTCTCCTTTACAACTATGGGGAAATCTATTTTGTCCGTTACCGATCTCAAAAAATCGACGTTGTCGTAACCTATGTTGGCATAAGTAAAGGGCGCGATAACGGTGACGGGCATTTTGAGCCCCGCTTTCATCGCCGCGATCGAAGTCGCCCCCTTGTCGTCGCACGTTTCGATAGCCTTTGAAGAGTTGACCACTCTTATGTTCAGCCCCTCCAACCTGCGCGCAAGCAAGACGTCCTTGTCCCAAAAAAGCACGCGGTCCACCTTCGGCATATCGTTTTGCCACGCGATAGCGCGATCGTTGCGCATCTCCGAAAGTACGACGCCCCTGTCCTCGAACGCCCTTTTGAGCAACATTCTTATCTCTTCGGTCTTGGGAGTGATAAAAAATCCGTTGGTAATAAGCGCGATATCCATTTTACGCCTCCGATAAAAATTATATCACATTCCGCGCCCAAGGTCAAATCCAATGAGGCGAAATTCGTCAAAACGTCGGCGCGCATACTCGAAACGGCAAAAAGCAAGGACGAAAAATATTTTGTTGGATTTTTGCGAAAAAATATCTTATTTTTGTATGCAATGTGTTGACATTCATCGCATATTGTTATATAATGATTACAGAGGGAAAAAATCTACTGAGATCGGACTTATAATCTATGATCGAAATTCAAAACGTCGTAAAAGACTTCGCGCACGGGAAAATAGTTTTCCGTGCTCTTGATGATGTCAACATCGTTATTGCCGACGGCGAATTTGTGGCTATCACAGGCAAATCGGGAAGCGGCAAATCCACGCTTTTGAACATCATCGGTTCGCTCGACTCGCCCACAAGCGGGAACATTATCATCGACGGCGACGACATTTCGTCGCTCGGAGGCAAGCAGATCGCCGCGTTCCGCAACAAGACGGTGGGCTTCGTCTTTCAGAGTTTTTATCTGGAACCGTCGTACACGGTGTATCAGAACGTCGAACTTCCGCTCATTCTCGCGGGCGGACACGGCAAGCAAAACAGAGAGCGCGTAATGAAAGCTCTGAAAGTGGTCGGGCTGGAAGAAAAGGTCAACGATCGTGCCCGCAACCTTTCGGGCGGAGAACAGCAGCGCGTAGCCATAGCCCGCGCCATTGTGAACGATCCTGCGTACATTCTTGCCGACGAGCCGTGCGGCAACCTCGATACGGCAAACAGCGACAACATAATGCGCTTGCTCGCTTTGCTCAACAAGTCGGGCAAGACCGTCATCATGGTGTCACACGACATGGTGGACGTAAATAAGGCGGGACGCATTCTGACGATGTCAGACGGAAAAATAATCAAAGACGAACTTAACAGTCTGAAAGAGGCAGTATGAAACGCGCCTCAAAACTTATATTTTCGGAATTTCGTTCCCTTTTCCGCACAATCACGCTAATGGGGATAATAATGCTGTTCTTCATTGCGGCTCTGTTGTCGGTCATATCGGTACTCATCGATATACCCGACGGCTTTTACAACGGCATGAACGACTATTACGGCGGATTCAACAAATTAAGCGTCGACGATATCGATCTCGACACGGCGACGGCGCACGGCGGTACTCCCATTTACGGTCATGTAAACGGCTTAACGAGATATTCGGTCATTTCGTCGAAAAAGACGATAAGTTCCACTCCGTCGCCCATGATAGTCGATGAGGACGAAAAAACCGAGCAAGTGATCTCGTTCACGGTCACAAGCTATATTATCACCGAATATGGGCTGAAATGGCTGCCCAAATACTCGGATTCCGTCACCAAAGGCAGATTGCCCGAAAAAAACGGAGAGATCGCGATAAATACCGACATTTCAAGAATGCTCGGCGCAAACGTAGGCGACCAAGTGACCTTTGAGCCCGACTACGACTATGTCGATCCCGAAAATGAAACGACCTTTCAAATCACCGAACCGACGACTTTCGAGGTCGTGGGCATAATAAACACTACAAAAATTTCAAGCTATAAGAGCAAAAATCCCAAAGAAACGCCTTTGCCCTCCGCTCATATCTACATGGTAAGTGACATAACGACTTTCGATCGATTGTGTATGAACTTCGAAGATTCGAGGGCGGCTCACTCGGAATACAAAAACTTCATTAAACTCGGCAAAACGTGTACTTTGGGTTCTTCGGCTAACTATGAAATTATCGACACGGCGGTGGCTTTTTTCGGCGCGGTAACGGCTGTGCTCGGCATTATGGTGGTATTCATCATATACGCACTCATCGCCATCTTCTATCGCCAGCGCAAAGGCATGATATGCAGATTGAAGCTGTTCGGAGCGACGGACGGACAGATAGGCTTTATTTATTGCACTATCGCAGTAACGCTCGTATTCCTGTCCGTAGCGATAGGTTCCGTACTCGCAATGGCTTTCAACGTTTACTTTATAGATTTGTGCGGTCAACTGTTCGACATTATAAGCGCAAACTTCGTATCTCACTTCCGTCCTATCGTTCAGATCTCGGTATTTGCGGCGTTGGCGCTGTTTACCATACTCATCTTCTTTATTTACGACCGCAAAATAAAGAATACTTCCATTTCTTCCGAGGTGCGCTATGAATAAACAAAAGGAAGAACAACTTTTTCCTATCGCGATACGCAACATAAAGGCTTACGGCTGGCTGAACGCAAAATTGTGCTTTACCTTTGCCTGCCTCGCCTTTTTGATATGCCTGTTTACGGTATACAACGGCGCCATATCCGCACGCAAAGAAGAAGCCGAAAGAGAATATATGTCCTCCAACTGCATATTCACCGAGATTACGGCAACAAGGGACGCCTTTAAGGACCTGGGGCTCGAATTCGTCCACGAGGACGTCTATGTCGCAAGAAATTTCAACACCGAATTGCAAAGCATGTACGGTTGGAGCGGCTCTCTAAACGCCTCATATGTCGCTTTGCAAATAGACGGAAAACAGTACAACGCCTATAAAAAATTAGCTATGAATTGCATAGCGGAGCCCGAAAAAGGCTTGCTTTACGACTACGATCTTATCGAACTCAAACAGCGCTATGGTATAAATGAGCAATACAAGGAAGGCGGCAGCCCGCTCGAAAAAGACGAGGTCGCGATCTCCGAAAACGTGCTCGACGCCTTCGATCTTACCGCAGACGACGTTATGGGCAAGGAGATAACCGTGTATCTCAAACCGAAAGCAGACGAAAACAAAGAGCCTTTGCGGCTATTCACCGCCAGGATATGCGGCATATTATACAAGGAAATATCGTCGCTCAGCGGGCGCAAAACCGGCAACTATGCGTCCCCGTGTTTCATGTTCAATAGAGAGCATGAACTCTTTAAAACGCGCACGACGAAAGCATACCGAATGTACCTCAAAGATTGGCCTACCGAAACGCAAGCAATGGAATGGCTTACGTTTTCATCGGCATATGTGGGCTACGGCTGCGTCAAAAGCATTACGGGACTGAGCAATTTAAAGACGCTCGGCTCCAACCTGTATGTGGTGGTCGGCTTTTCTCTCTTCGTCAGTCTGCTGCTCACCGTCTTTCTGATGATAGATAAGTACACAAAGGTCTTTTCGCGCTTCGGCGGGATAATGCTCACTTTGGGATTGAAGCAAAACAAGATGCACCGATTGCTGTTTATACAATTGCTCATGCTCTGCTTTATAGCCGTTCCCATTTCGTTTATTATGACGTACGCAGGCTATAAAACTATAACGTTGATCATGTCCAAAATAACAAGGATATCCCTATCGGTGTCCACCGCGCACCTCCTCGCCATAATGTCGATAAGCATAGCGATAGTAGTTGCCATTGCCTTGATCCTGTTTGCCTATGTTTCGCTACGCTTGCGCCGCAAGACGATAAAGGAACTTTTGATGACCGTTCCGGACTGAGCCGCCATTGCACGCGAAAGAAACTGCGGCGCCGAGATAAGATCGGCACCGCAGAAGATTTAATGTATAACAAACTTTTTAATTTTAATTCGGTCACATCTTGATTTTCATTGAATTCATTATACAATATCCTTCCCTTTTAGTCAAATGATATCAATAGATTTAGACTCATTAACAGAAATTTTCTCTTTTAAGTCGCTCCATCCGCATATTCTCTCTTCTATGTATTTGCCTTGCTTTTGTCATGCCCTGCTTGACTGCGTTCGTGCTGCCCTGCCCTCCGAAGAGGAACAAGGCTTTTAAGGAATTTCCTTTGCACGTCAGAATTTTTTCTTTTGTACATCTTTCGAACTTTCTTTCGTATAACACGACATTTTTCTTTTGTAAACATCGACAATCATCTTTTGTTTTTCGACATTATCTTTTGTAAGAAAGTTCGACAAGTCCTTGCCGTTCAATCGAAACTCGCATGCCACATAAGAGAGGATCGGCACGAACTTACTGTGTTATTATACTACAAAACCATTTTTTCGCAGTTTGCAAATTGTTTGCATTTCGACATTTTTCGGTTGGCAATTTGTTTACATCGGTATTTTTTTCTTTAAAAAAAAGAAAAACCGCCTTTTTTTCTTGACTTCGTGGCGCTATCCCCCCATACTCGAAGTTTTTCGTGTCCACTCGGATTTCATCGATCGGAAAATTTTCCAATTATCAAAACATTCGGCTGAAAATCATGACAAAATATCAAACCGAAAAATCCCGATATTTAAGTCGGGAATTTTTCAACATGACAAAAAATTTTTATGCCAAGAATTTTTATGCCGAGGTTTTTATGCGGCAAAAAAATCCGAAAATTGACCATCTTTGGTAATAAGATAAGATTTTATCCGTTATGTAGTCATCATTCCTTATTGAGATATTCTGTGAGAGCAAGTAGATGAGTTGTTAATCGCAACAGGTCATGATATATAATATTTCTTTGTCCGTTTCGTGCATTCCGTCCTTGCCGAGCGCGCCTACATTGCGTATGGTCTTTTCTATCTCGTCCGCGACTATTCCGTCGCCGCCGTTGAATTTCTGTCCTTTTACGCACATTTCGTATCCCAGTATGCCCGAATCGACCGCTACGGCTATCTTCGCCGCGCACGACGCCTTGGCTCCGTCGCATATGATGCCCGAAGTTATAGCAAGCGCGTTTACCACAGTCTGTTCTATCATCTTCATGTCCGCGCCGTGCAGGTACGCTATGCCCGCGCCCGCCGCCGCGCCCGCGCTCACCGCTCCGCAATATGCCGAAAGCGTCCCTATGCCCGACTTTATGTATATGGCTGTGAGATTGGATATGAGCAATGCGCGATACAAGCTGTCCTTGCTTGCTCCGAGTTCCTTTGCGTATTCGAGCACAGGCAACGAAACGGTCATGCCCTGGTTGCCGCTGCCCGAGTTTATGACTACGGGCTTTGTGCAACCGTTCATGCGCGCGTCCGAACCAGCCGCGGCTTTCGCGCGCGCTCTGACGTGAATGTCGTCGCCGTATGTCGAAAGCAACACCTTGCCTATATTGGAGCCGTAATCGTTTTTCAGTCCCTCTTCGGCAAGCGCCGTGTTGCATTCTATCTGCCTGTCGAGCAATTCCTTTACGTCGGACAGGTCGGCGGTAAAGGCAAAATCGCAAATATCGTTCATGGACAAAAGAGCATAGTCCTCGCTCTTTTTGCCCGTCGCCTTGTTTTCCTTGTCGAATATCGTCTTTCCGTTCTTTTCGATATGTACTATGTTGGTGTGCTTGCCCGCGATTCTTACCGAAGCCTCGTCGCCGCCGTTATAAACGCGCACTATTATATCGAGAACGTTGTCGCTTTCGAGCGATACGACCTCGATCGGAGTTGCCGCAAGATATCCGTCAAGCGCCTTGGTCTGCTCCTCGGTCGTGCCGCTGAGCACTTGCAATTCGGCGTTTTCGTCGCCCGCGATAATGCCTATCGCCGCGGCTACCGCAATACCTTTTTTGCCGCCCGTGTGCGGAACGATAACGCTCTTTACGTTCTTTATTATGTTGCCGCTCGCCTCCACTTTGACCTTGGTCGGGATAGTTCCCAACGTCGCCCTCGCCTTTGCCGCGCAGTACGCAAGCGCAATGGGCTCGGTGCAGCCGAGAGCAGGCACCAATTCCGCTTTGAGTATATTAAGGTATGCTTGATATTTCTTATCCGAGTTCTTCATACATTTCTCCGAAAAAAACGTTTTTTGTCCCTTTAAAACTTTTCCAATTAAACGGGCGACATTTCGGTCGGCTCGTTACAGATCCAGATATTCGTCATAAGTTATGTCTTTATCAAAGACTTTGGTCCCGTCGATCTCTATAATGCGATTGGCGACCGTTTCCATTATCTCCTGGTCGTGCGAAACGAATAACATTCCGCCCTTGAAGTTTGTCATTCCTTTGTTGAGCGCCGTAATGCTTTCGAGGTCGAGGTGATTGGTAGGCTCGTCCATAATGAGGAAGTTGCCGCCTTGCAGCATCATGCGCGCCAGCATACAGCGCACTTTTTCGCCGCCCGAAATGACCGACGCCTTTTTGAGCGCCTCCTGACCCGAAAACAACATTCGTCCCAGCCAGCCCCTGAGATATTCCTCGTAATGGTCCTTGGAAAATTGATCTATCCACTGCACAAGCGTAAGATCGACGCCGTCAAAGAAGTTGTCGTAATTTTGCGGCAGATAGGTGGGGATAATGGTCTGTCCCCATTTTACGGTGCCCTTGTCAGGTTTTTCCAACCCCATTATGCAATCGAACAGCATGGAAATGTTCTGTCCGTTGCGGCAGACAAAGCCTATTTTGTCGCCCTTTTTGAGGCGGAAATCGACGTTCTCGAAAAATCCCTTTTTTGTCAATCCCTCAACTTCGAGTATCTCGTTGCCTATCTCGCGATCGAACTTGAACTCTATAAAGGGATAGCGTCGGCTTGACGGCTGGATATCTTCGAGTTTCAACTTTTCGAGTTCCTTTTTTCGGCTGGTCGCCTGCTTGCTTTTGCTCGCGTTAGCCGAAAACCTCGCGATAAATTCTTGAAGTTCCTTGGCGCGCGCCTCTATCTTCTTGTTCTGCTCTTTGCTTTGTCGCAATAACAGCTGAGAGCTTTCGTACCAGAAGTCGTAATTGCCCACGAAGATCCTTATCTTCTTGAAGTCCACGTCGCATATGTGAGTGCAAACTCTGTTAAGGAAGTGGCGGTTGTGGGACACGATGATTATTATGCTGTCGTCAAGTTCCATGATATAGTCTTCGAGCCAACGCACGCTTTTGACGTCCAGGTTGTTGGTCGGCTCGTCGAGAATAAGTATATCCGGCTTGCCGAAAAGGCTTTGCGCAAGCAGCACCTTGACCTTGATCTTGGGGTCAACTTCGGACATGGGGGTCGAAAACAACGCGCTGTCCACTTTCAATTGATTGAGAAGGGTTTCCGCGTCCGACTCCGCTTCATAGCCGTTGAGTTCGGCAAATTCGGTTTCCAATTCGGTCGCTTTCATTCCGTCCTCGTCGGTGAAATCCTCTTTGGAATACAGTTCTTCACGCGCAAGTTTGAGTTCCATAAGGCGTTTGTGTCCCCACATAACGGCGTCGAGCACGGTATAATCGTCGTAAGCGTTCTGGTTTTGCGCCAGAATACTCATACGCTCGTTCTTGTCTATGGTGACGTCGCCCTTATTCGGCTCTATCTCGCCCGCAAGGATCTTCAAGAACGTGGACTTGCCCGCTCCGTTAGCGCCTATTATCCCGTAACAGTTGCCCTTTGTGAATTTAAGGTTGACGTGATCGAACAGCACTCTCGAACCGAATTGTAAACTTATGTCATTGACCGAAATCATGTATCCTCCGAATTTCTTCTTTTTTTGCCGCCCGACGCCGCAAAGTCTTTATGATAAAGGCGGAACCATTCGATCCCGCCTTTGTTAAAATTTTACTCCGCTTTGAACGGCAAAAGCACCATGTATCTTGCGCGTTTGATCGCCGTGGTCAATTCTCTTTGATGCATTGCGCATACGCCCGAAGTACGGCGCGGAACTATTTTACCCTTTTCGGTGATATAACGGCGAAGTTTGGTAACGTCCTTATAATCGATATGCTCCACCTTGTCTATGCAAAATTGGCAAACCTTTTTCTTTTGGACGCGCTTTGCCTTTTTGGTCTTGTCGTCGCCTTCAACGACTTTATTAGTCATCTTCTTATCCATATTTGATCTCCTTGAATTATTAGAATGGCAGTTCGGAATCGTCAACGGGTTCGAGTTCCATTACGGGTTTCGACCCCGAAGAATTGGTGCGCGCTGGGCCTGCCACTGCGCCCTCGCCCTTGGGAGTAAGGAATTCCACATCGTCGGCAACGACTTCGGTAGCATACCTCTTGTTGCCGTCCTTATCCTCGTAATTTCGAGTTTGAATAGATCCGCTTACGGCGACTTTATTGCCCTTTACAAGATATTTTCCGCAATTGTCGGCAAGTCCGCGCCAAGTGACCACGTTGATGAAATCGACTTCGCGTTCGCCGTTGCTGTTGGAGTAACTGCGATTGACCGCAATGGAAAATCTGCAAATCGAAAATCCGTTGGCGGTAGTCGAATGTTCGGGATCTCTCGTAAGGTTGCCTACCAAAAAGCATTTATTCATAACTCACCTCTCCATATTACTCTTTTATCGTTATCATGAAACGTAAGATCTCGTCTTTGGCTATGCGCATCTGACGCTCGATTTCGAGCGGAAGATCGGGCTTTGCCGTGAATTCCATGAGTACATAATAGCCTTCATTCTTGTAAGCAACTTCGTAAGCGAGTTTGCGCATGCCCCATTTGTTTACGGTAGCTTCGCCGCCCGCCTCGGTAACAAGATTCTCGAATCTTGTTATAAAACTCTCTCTTGTTGCTTCGTCCAGATTGCCGGCCAGAATATACAGAACTTCATACTTCCTCATATATTCCACCTCCTTTCGGTCTATTGACTCCCGTTTTTCGAGAGTAAGGATTATCAGCGGAAGAATTATAACACATTATTCGGCTTTAAGCAAGTATTTTTAACGGTATTTGCCAAAAAGTTTATTTTATTGAGGCCCGCTATTATTTGACTTGATTTTACTTTATATACTATAATATATACAAATCATACAACGTATTATCGGTCGTAAGACTTATAAAGGAGAAAGGCACATGGGCAAAAAAGTTTTTATCGTTTCGTCATCTCCGCGAAAGGGCGGAAATTCCGACCTTCTTGCCGATGAGTTCGCAAGGGGCGCGCGCGAGGCGGGTCACTCGGTTCGCAAGATAAATATCTGCGACATAAAGCTGAGTTTTTGCCTCGGCTGCCTGTATTGCCAAAGCCACAACCGCTGCATACAAAAAGACGATATGAACGAACTCTACTCCCTTATACAACATTCCAATGTGCTCGTCTTTGCCACTCCCATTTATTATTACGAAATGTGCGGACAGCTCAAAACTTTTCTCGACAGATTGTATCCGCTCATGCCGCGCGAAAACGACTTTAAGACGATATACGTTCTTGCGACTGCCTCGGACGAAAGCAAGGACGCCATGCGCACGGTCGTGGAGGGGATAAAAGGTTGGACGGACTGCTACGACGCCAATATAGCGGGCGCGCTTTACGGTGAAGCTACCGATATAGGCGACATAAAAAATACCGACGCGCCACGCAAAGCCTATTTGCTGGGCAGATCGATATAAAAATAAAAAACGACTTTCGTCGCGCGGTGAGAACTTCGCCGCGTTTTTTATTTGCAAAAAAATCAAAAAAATTTTAAAAACCCCATTGACAAAGCGATATCTCCATGCTATACTTAATACAGATAATACAGATTTGGCGACGGGAGATGCATAAAAATGTGGATAAACAACAAACTGAGCGTATATGAAAGTATCGTGGAAAGAATAAAGCGCGATATTGCTCTCGGTATTATCGCAAAAGACGAAAAACTCCCCTCCTGTCGCGATCTCGCATTGCAAATGGGCGTCAATCCCAACACCGTTCAACGCGCGTATTCGGAACTCGAAAAACAAGGGGCGATCTACACCGTCCCGAAGAAGGGCGTTTATGTAAAAGGCGATACGCATAACGCGCTCGACGAGGCGAGAGAGCGCATACGCGAATTGAAAGCCGCGGGAATAACGAGATCTCAGATCGAAGAAATCACAGAAAGCGTCTTTTCGGAGGAATGACCATGATCGACGTAACCAATCTATGTAAAAGCTACGGCAAAAAGAACGTTTTGAGCGGCGCGGAATTCAAAGTCTGCGACGGCGATATATTCGGGCTTGTGGGCATAAACGGAGCGGGCAAATCCACTCTGCTCAGGCTGCTCAGCGGCGTGATGAAAGCCGACGACGGCAAGATCATCATCGACGGCGAGGAAGTTTACGAAAACGAAAAAGTAAAACGAAATATCTTTTTTCTGCCCGACGACCCCTATTATACCGCCAACCTTACGGGCAAAAAGCAAGCGGATTTTTACGGCAACTTTTACGACTTTGACGGCAAAATTTTCAACGACTATATCGAAAAATTCTCTTTGGATCCCGACAAGCCGATCCGCAACTTCTCAAAGGGAATGAAACGGCAACTGTTCATTTCGCTTGCGCTGGCTTGCAAACCCAAGTACCTGTTTTTGGACGAGGCTTTCGACGGGCTCGATCCCCTCGCAAGGCTGGAATTTAAGCGCGGCTTAATAAAAATGCAGGAAAGCGGCTCTTCGGTCGTCATCGCGTCGCACTCGCTGCGCGAACTCGAAGACATATGCGACAGCTTTGCGCTCATCGACGGACGCAAGGTGAAAGCGTACGGCAAAATAGACGGAGAACTGTCCAAACTCAGCAAATTCCAGATCGTTTTCGCTACCGAAACAGATCCCGATCGTCTGCCTGTCGAATGTATCCATATCAAAAAGACGGGCAGGGTGATAAGGATAGTCGCTCGCGGCGACGCCGACGAGATAAGAGCGAAAATCGAGGAAATGCACCCGCTCGTCGTGGACGAAATCCCCATGGACTTCGAGGATATGTTTATTTACGAAGTGAGCGAAAGGGGGTATATAGAATGAAAAAGTACTTTACCTATATGATAAAGAAAAATCTTCTTCCGCTTGCTTGTTTTACGCTCTTTTGCGTGATATTGTACGTTGTGCCTATAATATCCGAAAACTACGACTATTGGAACAACTTGCATGACTTCTCCTCTCACATATCCCCCAAGCTGTACTGCGAATATATTGCCGTTGCGCTCGGCATAATGAGCGTTATGATACCCATATATATCTTTTCGTACAAAATGGACAGGCGAAGTGTGGATATGTATTTTTCGCTGCCCATAACCCGAAGAAAAATAGCGATCGTCAACTTTTTCGTGGGGCTGCTGCTCATGTACGCCGCTTATACGATCGCGTATATATTGGGCTTTATAACGGTCGCATTCAAGGTAAAAGGGCTCGAACTCGTTTATTATTTATATATCTATCTCGCTTTGCTCATACCCGCATTTATCCTTTATTCCGTCACGGCTTTTATTTTCACCCGAGCCAACACCGTCACCGACGGTATAATTTCTGTGATAGGCATATCCCTTTTGCCCGCCCTTATCTTATTGACGTGCAGCGAAACGATAAGTCTGCTCTCTGCCGAGAACTTATGGATAGACTGGTCTACCTTTATTCCGTTCTACCCCTTTGTCGATGTCGTTTCGAGGCTGAGCTGCGCCATAAGCTCGGGCAAGATAGACTATTGGTTTTCCGATCCCATGATATCGCCTACGCTAAAACATCAATATACGACCGACGTGTGCTCTCTTGTAGGCGGGATATTTTGGCTGGCGATAGCCGTCGCCATGACAGTGGGGCTCTTTGTTTCCGAAAAGAACCATAAAGCCGAAAATTGCGGGCAGATCTCCGAGAGCTTGTTCTGTTATAAATTGCAGATCCCCATATATACCGTCGTGTTCATTCTGGATAGTTTTATCTCGGGCGTACAACAGTTCGTAATTTGCCTTATACTGTTTGCGGCGTTCGTAATGAGCATGATATACAAGAGGTCGATAAAAATCGGCAAAAAGTATGCGATAACTCTCGGCGCGTGCGTTTTGGGCGCCGTGATCTTCGGGCTCGTCGTAATAGGCATATAAATCGCAATACGACAGCGACATAAAACTTATAAAAAAGGGACGGGATCCGTCCTTTTTTCATTGCAAATTATTCTTTTATCGCCCTCTTAAACGCAATATTCCGCGACCTTTGCGCCCTCGTAACAAGCCGAAACGACCTGTCGCATGCTCCCGTCGGCGGCGTCGCCCGCAACGAAAAAGTTCTCGATATTGGTTCTGCCGTTGTCGCTCGCGATAAGTCCGTTTTTGAGTTCGAGCCCTTTTATTATCTCGCTTGCCGAGCCGCCCATGGCTATAAAAGCGCCGTCCACGGCGATCGTTTTGCCGCCGACCACTATGCCGCTCAACGAATTTTCGCCCAAAAAGTCCTCTGCTTTACCCTTTATCCCCTCCGCTCCGTCGGCAGGTCGCACAGTAAAAACATGATATACCTTTTTGCACAGCGGCAAAAGATATTTTACGTCGCGAAAAGCCGCCTCGCCGTCTCCGATGACCGCGACCGTCTTGCCTCGGAAAAAGTTCCCGTCGCAAACGGCGCAATAGCTTACTCCGCTGCCGCGGAACCTCTTTTCCGCCTCGGGTCGGGCGCGAACGATCCCGCCCGCATAGACGACGTATTTCGCCTTATACACCTCTGTATCGGTAAAAACGTCAAATCCGTCCTTTGTCTTTTGGACCCCCGAAACAAATTCGTTCACTATCGTCGTCCCGAACGAACGCGTCTGAGCCTCCATTCGCACGGCTATCTCCGCGCCTACGTTGCTCACGCTCCCCGGGAAGTTCTCGATACGTTTCAGTCGCGCGAGCGTTCCGCCCATGGCGTTGCCCTCGAACAAGATAACTTTTTTGCCCGCTCTGCCCAAATATATGGCTGCCGTCATGCCTGCCGGTCCGCCGCCTATAACTATAACGTCACATTCCATATCGCACCTCGCCATTACAATTTTATTACGCCCGACGGCAACAGCCTTATTTCGGGAATGACGGGCAAACTCAAAAACGACAATGTCATAAAAGGATCTATGTCTTTGTTTACCCCTAACGAATAAGCGAACTTTTTTATTTTTTCAAGTTCTGATGCAAGTTCGCCTATTGGCTTGTCGCTCATTATCCCGCCTATTTCGAGCGGCAAAGTCATGATCTCGTCCTTGCCCGCCACCGCTATGCCGCCGCCTATCTCTATAAGTTTGTTTACCGCGCGGACTATATATTCATCGTCGCCCGCCGCTATTATATTATGCGAGTCGTGCGCTATACTTGTAGCCACCGCGCCGTTTTTTATTCCGTATCCGCTCAGATAGCATGCCGCCTTGCGACCTGTGCCGTGGTGGCGTTCGGCGGTGAAAAGTTTGACCCTCTCCGTTTTTTCGCCCGTGCGATCGCGCGTAAGAAGCTGACCCGCCACCAAACCTATCGTCCTGTCCTCGCATTTAAGATCGCTCGAAGTTATCGGCAGAACATCGAAAGAGGGAAAATCCCATTTCGGCGCGCGACGCTTGCTTTTGCCGTGTTTTCCGCCCGTAAACACGTCGATCACATTCATTTCCTCATCGAGAACGACGAGATCGGCTCGTTTTCCGGGCGCGATAGCCCCTCGATCGCAAAGTCCGAAGTATTGCGACGGAGTGAGAGTGGCGGAAATTATCGCCTTTACCTTATCGGCGCCCAGCCTTACGGCCTCTTTTATGACGCGGTCGATATGACCTCTCATAAGCCCCTCGGGATGAAGATCGTCGGTGACGAACATACACCTTGCATAGTACTTGTCGACGAGCGGCAACAATTCGCGCAGGTTGTGCGCCGCCGTGCCCTGCCTTATCATGATATATTGACCGAGCCTCAGTTTTTCCAACGCCTCGTCTATCGTCGTACATTCGTGATCGGAGCCTATCCCGCTCATGACGTAAGCGTTCAAAGCCTTGCCGCCAAGGCTCGGAGCGTGTCCGTCCACACGCAAACGTCGTTCGCGCGCGTCCCGTATTTTGCGATACATATCATCATTTCCGCTTAGAACGGCGCCAACGTCCATCACTTCGGCAAGTCCCGTAACCTGCTTGCTTAAATAAAACTTTTTCAATTCTTCCGCGCCGAGCGCCTTGTAATTAAAGTCGAGCGGCGTAGCGGGAACGCAGGACGGAAGCATGAACTTAAAGTCTGTATCCGCTCTTTCCGCGCTCATCAACATAAATCGAATACCGTACTCGCCCGCCACGTTGGCGATCTCGTGCGGATCGCAGACCACGGTGGTAGTGCCGTGCTTTACGGCTTCCGCCGCAAAATTTTCGGGCGTCGCCATGGAACTTTCGATATGAACGTGTCCGTCGATAAAACCGGGCACGACGAGCCCGCTTGTGTAGTATGTCTTTTCGCCCTCATAGTCGCCTATTCCCACGATAAAGCCGTCCTCTGTCGCTATGTCGCCGCGCAATATCTCGCCCGTAAACACATTGAGGTAGTTTGCGTCCTTTATGACAAGTTCGGCTTTCTTCTCGCCCAAAGCGGCAAGCAATTTATTGTCTTTCATTTCAACTCCTTTATCCATTCGTTCATATCGAATCGCACGTTGGCGCTGCTCGTGGACGGCATTTTCTTCGCCATGCCCATAAGCCGAGGATAGTTTGCGCAAAAGATCTCGTACGCCTTGGAGCCGTTGAGCAAGATCTTGCGTATTTTGGTTTGGCTCAAAACCGTATATAGGTCGGCAACGACGTGATTTTTGATATCGGCGTCCATGGAACCCTTTATCTCGCACTCCGTAACGATGTCCCAAAGCGCTATGCCGTGACGGAGCACCAGATCGCGTTTTTCCTCGTTGGTGACAGGCTTTTCGCAATTAAAAGCGCACGCGAGCACGCTCCAAAAGCGATTCTGTTTGTTGCCGTAATAAAATCCGCCCTTGCGCGATAGCACGCTTGGAAAACTCCCGAGTATCAAAATAGTACTTTGCGGATCGAACACGGGTCCGAATCCGATAGATCTCTCTGCCATTTGCATATATTGTACCACGATCGCGCTTTTCTTGCAAGAAAAATCTTGCGTCTGCGAATAATACTTATATGGGATTAAACGAATATAGAAACAAACGCGACTTTTCGGTCACAAGCGAGCCGTTCGGTTCGCAAAACGGCAATAGAGGGATATTTTCGGTACAATATCACGAGGCGAGGCGCATTCATTACGACCTGCGCCTCGAATACGACGGCGTGCTGCTCAGCTGGGCGGTGCCGAAAGGCCCGTCTTTCGACACAAGCAAACGACGGCTCGCCGTCAAAGTGGAAGATCACCCGATAGATTATGCCGATTTCGAGGGCGTCATACCAAAGGGTCAGTACGGCGGCGGCAAGGTCACGCTATGGGACAAGGGAACTTATACCCCCTCCCTCGACTTCGAAGAGGGTCTTGAAAAAGGCTCGCTAAAATTTACTCTGCACGGAAAGCGGCTCAAAGGCAGCTGGGCGCTCGTGAAAACGGACGACAAAAACAATTGGCTGCTCATCAAGGAAAAGGACGCCTATGCGAACGCGCCCGACATAACGGACACGTCGAGCGTCCTCGATATGAACAAGTCCATGCCCGACTTGAAAGATCTGGAACCGAAGCAGGCGGATCCCGCCTCGGAAATACCCGTCGGCAAAAATTGGCTGTACGAGATCAAATTCGACGGCTACCGCGTTATCGCATTGACCGGGAGCGACAAGACCGAACTGTTTACGCGCAATCATAACGACGTCACCGATAAATTCGAGGCGGCGGCTGACGTCCTAAGCGAACTGCCCGTAAAGGACGCCGTCTTTGACGGCGAAATGGTGGTGATAAAGGACGGCAAAACGGATTTTTCGGCGCTTCAACACTATTCGGGCAAAGACGACCTGTGCTATATAATATTCGACCTGCTATATTCTAACGGCGAGGATCTTCGGCGTCTGCCGCTTGTCGAGCGCAAGAAAATACTGAAAAGTTTGCTGAAAAACGCGCCCCATGTCATCGATTACAGCGAAAACTTCCCCGACGGCGCGGCTTTATTCCGCTTAGCGAAAAAGATGGGGCTCGAAGGCATAGTTTGCAAAAAGCGCGACGCGCCTTACGCCGAAAGGGATTGGCTAAAAATTAAGTGCAGGTCGCGACAGGAGTTTGTCGTGATAGGCTACACCGACGAAAAAAAGGAAGTGAGTTCGCTCTTGCTCGGCGTTTACAACGACGGCGTATTGACTTACGTCGGTAAAGTCGGCTCGGGCATTTCGCAAAAAAACGCCGCCTCGCTCAAAAAGGAATTGGACAAATACGCCACCGACGTTCCCGCCGTGCATATGAAAAAAAAGAACGCGCATTGGCTAAGACCCGAACTTATGGCGGAAGTGGAATTTGCCGAATGGACGGAAGGCGGTAAGATCCGACAAGGCAGCTTTAAGGGACTGCGGAACGACAAAAGCGCGCTCACCGTAAAAACCGAGGATCCCGACATAGTGGGCGGAATTAAGGTGACCAACCCGCAAAAGGTCGTTTTTCCCGATCCGAAAGTCACAAAAATGCAGATCGCGCGATATTATCTCGGCGTCGCGCCCCTGATGCTGCCCTACCTCGTCGGTCGCCCCATTACGGTGGTGCGCTGTAACAGCGGCATAGAAAATCGTTTTTACAAAAAGCACCCTTTAAACGACAAATCGTCCCTCATCTATATAAATTCGACGACGGACATCATAAAAGAAGTTCAACTCGGCACCGTCGAATTTCACACAATGTGCTTTGCGGGCGAAACGAAATTCATGATCTTCGATCTCGATCCCGACGAGGGGCTCGGACTGAAAGAAATACGAAAAGGCGCCGTCGATCTTAAAAATATCCTGTCCGACCTCGGACTGCGAACTTTCATAAAGCTGAGCGGCGGCAAAGGTTATCACATCGTCGCGCCTATCAAAAGCGACATATCGCAAGAGGAATTTTCCGACTTCGCGCACTCGGTAGCAAAACTTATGGAGGCGAAATTCCCAGACGAATATACCTCTAATATAAAAAAAGCCAACCGACGCGGCAAAATATTCATCGATTGGCAACGAAATACCGCGGGAGCAACGACGGTTGCCCCATATTCTCTGCGCGCGCATAGCGGCGCTCCCGTTTCTCTGCCCATAAAGTGGAGCGAACTGAATAAGTACGCTCCGAGCGGAATAAACATTTTCGACGACCGCCGCGACGACGCCTGGCAAGGCTTTTTCGACTTATAGATATCCGTCGCTTTCTCCCAGATATTTTATATAATTACGGAGATTGCCCAAAACGGGACCCTCCATATAAAATCCGTCGTCTTTGGGATATTTATAGTAAGTGTTGGTATTTCCGTATCTGATCTTTTCGAGCGGAACTATGGTTTTGTTGCCCTTATTGTCGCCCAAAATGAGATACGACTGCTCTTCCGTATAATCATTGTCAGCCTTAACGAATTCCGTTTGCATGAGCCTGCGCATAATAATGTCCATTTGCTCTTCGTCATTTATTATAAAGCGGACGGGATAAAAATAGTCGGGATCGTCTGCTATCCAATTCACGCCCACGAATGAAATGTCGCCGATCTCTTCGAACTGAGGAAGATCCCCGAATTTTATTTTGTCGGGCAAATTGTCCTTTGTGATACAGCCCGTCAGTCCGATGCCCATTATTGCCACCGTAACTATCAAAGCAACTATCTTTTTCATAAAGCCCCTCCTTTTTAATGTCGCGAACTCACTCGCCGACGAGTACACAATTTATACTGCATTTTATTCCTCCGAATACGGGTGATATTTCTCGTCGAAAACGCCGTCGGGCGAAAATTCATAACCGCGAGCCGACGAAAGTAGGACCTTGTCGCCTATTACTTCATAACCTATTTTCACGCTTTCATTCAGATCCGAATTCAGATCGGAGTTATCCTTTCCGAACAATTTGATGAAAAAATATCCTCTTTCGTTTACAAAAAGTTCTTGCGGAACATGGATCATTTCCGAATGGCTGTATTTCTTGTGTTTTATATAATATTTACTCCCTTCTTCTCCAATCTCCATGGTCACGAGATATTTATAATAAGAATAGTATTCCTCTTCCGCATGCCTTATCGGCAAATCGCCCACGCCGTCCTCATAGCAAAAAATATCGAATACGGGTATATTTCGTTTGCGATCTGTCTGATAAAAGCAGCCGAAATATATGGTTATGTTTACGTCGTCCTTATCAAAAGCGGGCGACTGCCAGGAATAAGCCAGGAAATCGAGCATGCGAGTCGACAATTGCGCCCCGCCGCTATCCGACGGAAAAGTCGTGGACGCGGCAGGTCTTAATACTTGCCAAAAAACGATGACGATCGCAGCCGTCAAAGTCAATATCGCCGCCGCGATAAGGGTCATCGTGCGTTTCGGTCTTTTGACCGCTTTCACGTCTGTTTTTTTCGGGTCGGCCTTATCGACATATTCGTCGTCAATAAGAGATGTGATCTCGATCCATTCCCGTTTTGTCATGTAAGGACCCCCTCTTTTATCAAAAAATCCTTGAATTTTCTTCTTAAACGAAACAATGTGACTTTGACATAATTTTCCTTTGCGTTCGCCATGTCCGCTATCTCTTTTATCGAACAAAAATACCAATATCTTTGTAAGAACATTATCCTTTTTCGTTCGGACAAGCGCGACAAAAATTTATTTATGCTTTCCTTTATGGCAGATTCCGATCTTGCGAAATACAATTCGATTATTTCATCGTCTTCCATAGGATCCCCTCAGATATTGCCTCTATATAAACAGTAGGATAATGAAATGCAAAGGTTACGATATTGCCCGAAAAACTTATAAAAATGACCGAGTGGATATCACCCGGTCATTGTCGTTATATTGTTTCAGCCGATAAGAAACGCTCTGTATGCAAGGAACGCCTCATAGAGGTCCGCCTTTGCCACGATCTCCATGGGAGCGTGCATATTGAGCACGGCGATACCCGCGTCTATGACGTTCATGTTGTAGTTGCCGAGAATGTAAGCGATCGTTCCGCCGCCGCCCTGATCGACCTTGCCGAGTTCGGCGGTCTGGAAGTGGACTTCCTTTTTATCCATGACGTTCCTTACCCAGGCAACGTATTCGGGATTGGCGTCGTTGGATCCGCCCTTGCCCGCTCTTCCAGTGTACTTATTGAACACGATGCCCTTATTGAGATAAGCGGCGTTCTTGCTCTCGTTCACTTCGGGGAACAGAGGATCGAAGCCCGCGCTCACGTCGCTACTGAGCATACGCGAATTTTCGAGCGCTCTTCTCAATGAGAGCAACGACGCGTCGCCCGTCTTTTCGAGCAATTTGATAATGGTGTTTTCAAAGAATACCGACTGCGCTCCCGTTGCGCCCACGCTGCCTATTTCCTCTTTGTCCACGAGTATGCAGCAAGCGGTGTATTCGGGATCCTCTATGTCGAGGATAGCGCGGAGCGACGTATATGCGCAGCACCTGTCGTCGTGACCGTAACCCGCAACCATGCTGCGATCGAGGCCGTAATCGCGCGCGCGACCTGCGGGAACCACTTCTATCTCGGCGGAAAGGAAATCTTCCTCTTCGATACCGTACTTCTCTTTCAAGAGTTTGAGAACGTTTGCTTTTACGGCGTCCTTTTCCTCGCCGTCAAGCGGAATGGAGCCTATCGTTACGTCGAGGTTTTCGCCCTCGATGATCTTGTCGCCCGTCTTTTTCATCTGATCGCCCGAAAGGTGAATGAGAAGATCGCTTATGCCCACTATCGGATCGTCCGCGCCGTCGCCGATGTTGACATCTACGACCGAACCGTCCTTTTTGCATACCACGCCGACAAGCGCAAGGGGAATGGTCACCCATTGATATTTCTTGACGCCGCCGTAATAGTGCGTATCCAAAAGCGCGAAATCATGGGACTCGTAAAGCGGATTTTGTTTCAGATCCAACCTCGGAGAATCGATATGCGCTCCCAAGATCCTTATGCCCTCGGGAATGCCTTTTTTACCTATTATGTAGAGGGCAATGTTCTTATCCTTATTGATAAAGTATACTTTTGCGCCCGGCTTAAACGACTTGACTTCGTCGAACCTTTTGAATCCGTGCTTTCTCGCCAGCTTTTCCGTTTCCTTGACCGCAAGTCTTTCGGTCTTGCTGTCCGACAAGAAATCGATATACTCTTTGCCGAAATCGAATATTGCCTTTTGTTTTTCATTGCTTATATCTTTCCAGATATTTTTTGCGTACATAAATTTACCTCCATAAACTTTATTATAAGTATAAATCATTTTGGGAAATAAATCAAGAGTTTTATCGTCTTATATTTTTTCTCTTTTTTATTATATTGGTTTCCTATTTGATTGTCCATCTTTGAGGGTAGTATTCACTTTATTATTCAGACTTTGATCTTATTCAAAATCTTAATAATGCTTTCCCCCTCAATTTTGGCGTTTTGTAAAAAATCGTCTTTACTTATAAATGATTGTAAAAATGTTCCGTAGGAATCATCCGACAAATATAATGAAATACCTCCTCCTTCGCCGTACTCGTCACCATTCACAATTTCATATTTAATTCCATTATAACAAAATACAAATTCATCATGCCAATCTAACAACTCCAAAAAAGTAGGATTCTCTTTGCTCATATATACCTCCTTAAAATAGCCATTTAATTAAGTCCCAAAATGACCAATGTCCATCAAGTTTAATTCCATTCTCCCATCCATGATAATGTGGAAATTTTAATTTTGCTCCACCATGTCTAAAATCTTTATCAAACCAAACATTACCTTTCGAATCAAAAAATCTATATTGTTTTACACCTTTATCATCAATAGTAGTTTGTCCACACATGGAAGTCTATTATCCGGCCACCTTGTGGCAAAGTAATAATACTGCCACCAAAATCAACCAAGGGAAATTCCCGGTTGTGTCGAACTTGTTGATTGGATTTTTAATCCGCCTATTGTCATGGGATCGTTGATTGGAAATAAAAATTTAGAGCTTTTGATGATAGCTTCATTGTTTTTTTATCTCACGAAAGTTGAAGAATGATAACTTGATTAAATGAAGGAGAATATGCTATTGTAATATATTCCCCCGAATATTTTGCTAACATTTTATGATATCCCAAAAGAAGATTAGGCTTTACCGTAGTTCCCATAGGGAATTTAGGCAAGTCGCCGCTCAAAGAGAATTAGGCGTGGCGTGAAGCCACGCCTTTTCTCATATCTTGTTTTAGATGTTTGTGTCA